>CALWRM010000158.1 GCA_944383925.1 uncultured Clostridia bacterium | reverse complement strand
ACCTATGTGGGGCAAATCCGCATCCCCTTGAAGATTGGAAGGGAGTCCCTAAATGAATCGGAACCGGCGTGACCTAACACGCCGGTTCCTACCAAAATTCTTTTTACTTCCTTATGGGACGTTGCCTAATGCCTGGGGCTGTTTTTCGTCCTTTTGCGGGGAAAGGCTTACTCCAAAGCGGCGCGAGCCTTCTTGAGCATGTCGGGGATCTTGATGTGCTGGGGGCAGTTGCTCATGCACTTGCCGCACTCCACGCAGGCGGCCGGGTCGTTGCCCTCGCCCACCATGCGCTTGTAGTCGGCGTTGCCCTTCTCCAGGCCGCCATAGAGGGAGGCGTTGTTCCAAATGGAGAAGGTCTTGGGGATGTTTACGTTCTTGGGACAGGGCATGCAATACTCGCAGCCCGTGCAGTCCACCAGGATGCGGCTCTTGTAGGCGGCGCGCACCTGGTCGATCAGGGCCTTTTCCGGATCGCTCATGCAGCCCGCCTCGACGGTGTCGAAGATGCGCAGGTTATCGCGCACCTGCTCCATGTCGGAAACGCCGGACAGCACCGTGCCCACCTGGGGATGGTCGCAAAGCCAGCGGAAGGCCCACTCCACGGGGCTGCGCTTGACGGGATAGCTGTCGTACAGCGCCTGCACGTTCTCCGGGGCGTTGGCCAGCTTGCCGCCCAGCAAGCCCTCCATGATGACCACGGGGATGCCCTTGGAGCCGGCGTATTCCACGCCCTTGGTTCCGGCCTGGTTTTCCACGTCCATGAAGTTGTACTGCACCTGGCACATATCCCAGTCGTATTCGTCGAGGATCTTCTTAAAGGCGTCGAAGCTGTCGTGGAAGGAGAAGCAGGCGTACTTGATGACGCCCTTCTTCTTCAGCTCGGTCAGGAACTCGCGGGCGCCAAAGGCCTTCATCTGTTCCCAGCGCTCGGCGTTGAGGGCGTGCAGCAGGTAAAAGTCCAGATGGTCTGTCTGCAAGCGGCCCAACTGGGTCTGCAGCAGCTTTTCCATGTCGGCGCTTTCCTTCACCAGCCAGCAGGGAAGCTTCGTGGCCAGGTTCACCTTGTCGCGGTAACCGTCCTGCAAAGCCTTGCCCACGACCATCTCGCTCTGGCCGCCCAGGTATCCATAGGCGGTGTCCACGTAGGTAACGCCGTTGTCGATGGCGGTGCGCAGCATGGCGATGGCGCGATCCTCATCCACGACGCGCTCGCCGTTCTTTTCGATCATGGGGAACCGCATGCAGCCAACGCCGAAGGCGGATACCTCGATGCCAAGCTTGCCGAAGGTTCTCATCTTCATTGGTAATTCCCTCCCTGGTATTGTGTTTTTGTTACCAATCTAGTATAGCACCATTCGACAAGGGACGCAAGGTTTCCAAGGCCTACATCAGCCGCTTGATCACGGACAGCTTCTCCTTGGTAAAGGGCATGTAGCGCACGGAAATATCCGGTCGCAAGCCCCTGTCCAGGATGGACTTATAGTGGGTAAAGGTTTCAAAGCTCTTTTCGCCATGGTAGCTGCCCATGCCCGAGGCGCCAACCCCGCCGAAGGGCAGGCGCTCGTTGGTGAGGTGCAGGATGACGTCGTTGACACAGCCGCCGCCAAAGCTCAGCTCGGCCCGTACCCGCCGCTTTGCCTGCTCGCTCTTGGTGAACAGGTACAGGGCCAGGGGCTTGGGACGCTCGCGCACAAAGGCGATGGCCTCATCCAGGCTGTCCACCTGTAGGATCGGCAGGATGGGACCGAAGATTTCCTCCTGCATGGCGGGGTGCTCCGCGTCGGCGTGGTCGATGACGCTGGGCGCGATCTTCAGGCTTTGCGCATCGAATTGGCCGCCGATGGGGATGTGGCCCTGCAACAGGGCCGTCAGGCGCTGAAAATGCTTGCGGTTGATGATCTTGGGATACAGCGGGTCCTCGAGGGGCCTGGGGCAGAGCGCCTTGGCCTGGCGCTCCAAGGCGGCCAGCAAGGCGTCGTGCACCCCTTTTTGCACCAGCACATAGTCCGGCGCCACGCAGGTTTGGCCCGCGTTGAGCACCTTGCCGTAGATCAGCCGGCGGGCCGTCAACTCGATGTCCGCGTCCTCCAACACGAGGCAGGGGCTCTTGCCGCCTAGCTCCAACACGCAGGGCACCAGGTTGTCCGCAGCGGCATGCAGCACCTGCTTGCCCACATAGGAACCGCCCGTGAAGAAGATGAAGTCGAAGGGGGCCTTGAGCAGGGCCTGGTTTTCCGCCCGCCCGCCCTCCACCACCTGCACCAGGCCGGAGGGGAAGCAGGAGAGCAGGCGCTTGAGCGCGGCAGACACGTTGGGCGCGTAGCTGGAGGGCTTGAGCAGCACGCAGTTGCCGGCGGCCAGGGCGCCCACCAAGGGCATGAGGCTCAGCTGCACCGGGTAGTTCCAGGGGGATAGCACCAGACAAACCCCGTAGGGCTCGGGATATAGGTAGGATTTTCCCGGGAATAGCATCAGGGGCGTGCCCACGCGCTTGATGCGGGCAAGCTTGGGCAGGCGCTTTTGCATGAGGCGGATTTCGCTCTTCACCAAGCCGATTTCGGTCATGTAGCCCTCCGCCTCGCCCTTGCCCAAATCCTCGTGCAGGGCGGAGAGAAGTTCGGCTTCCATCTGCGTCATGCGCGCGTGCAGCGTTTCCAACATCGCAATGCGCACGGACACGCTCCGGGTCGCGCCGGATTGAAAGTAGGCGCGCATCTCCTGCAAGGCCGCAAGGGCCGCCCTTTCATCCATGGTTCACAGCTCCTTTCCAAGGGATTGTTACATCCATTATAAGACCACCGTCGCCGTTTGGACAAGGCTTGGTAATAGTCTTTGCGCCAAGGTGACGGCATGTGACGGCAAAAAGCCTTGTTATGTGATCAAGATGGCAAATGGATGAGCATTGTGAAGGCGGCTTGTCAGAAGTCTTGAATTATTGTAACAACTATTCCGAAAATCTGGGAGAATCGGTGGCCGCCATGCTATGATATTTGCGGTTCTTAAAGAGAACCTTTGTTCCCGCGATGAAGGAAAGGAGAGAATTGCATGAAAAAACTCATCGCTATCGTGCTAGCGCTGACCTTGGTGTTCAGCCTGGCGCCCATGGCCTTCGCCTCGACGACCACCTTGACCGCAGACGAATACACGGTCACGGCGACCGTCACCCTTGGCAAGTATGATTCCGTGGAATATGACTATTGGGAAACCACCGTCACCGATACCGACGATGTGCCCCGCGTTTTGATCGAGATCCCCTACGACGCCATCGGCACCAACGCCGGCTCCGGCCTCTGGGATGAAGACGATCTGGACATCAAGATCCAGCTCACCGGCATCGACTCCACGTTTACCAGCAATCAGGATGATACCACCGTCTACGTCAACAGCTCCGAGAAGGAAGCGGGCGAGGACTTCGCGTGGATTACCGACGGCATCGAGTTCTACGTGGCCGGCCTGACCTCGACCAGCGCCACCCTCAGCTACAACGTGAAGTTCGTGTATGAGGACGCGGACGGGAACCAGACCATCGAAAGCGTGCTCTTCTACGTGGAGTACCAGAACACCGCCAAGAACAGCTACGCCCTTAAGTTCAGCTCCGGCGAGGATGTGGACGGCGTCTACGATGTGGTCCTCAAGGACGGCGTCTTCTTCGTGGATTCCACCACCAACGCAGCGGCCGATGTGGATAATATCGAGTTTGTCGTCACCAAGAACGACGGCAGCAAGTTCACCGAAAAGGCCTACTACAGCCAGAATACCACCGACTATGTAGCGGCCAAGGAAAACAAGGTGCTCGATAGCGACGATTCCACCATCGTGTTGGACGTGTCGAAGGCCCAGGCGGCCCCCGACACCACCACCACCTACTACGTAACCGTAGAAACCGAGTACGGCATCTATCAGGGCGAGCTCAAGGTCAAGTTCCGCACCAACGTGGAAATGGTTGACCCCAAGGGCATCTCCTTTGAGAAGGACACCTACACCATCGGCGTCAACGAGGTGTTGGAGCCCAGCTACAACACCATCGTGGATGTGTACTACGACATCGGCAACGATGTGGAGCTGGCCGTGACCGCCTCCACCGAGCTGAATGTGATCGATGTGGACGGCAACAAGATCACCGGCCTGAAGGAAGGCACCGCCTACGTGGTGGCCACCTATGAATACTGCCCCGATGGGAAAAACGTCGATGCCACCTACACCGACACCGCCAAGATCGTGGTCTCCGGCGTTTATGAGGTCGGCGGCACCAGCAGCTATGTGGTGACCACCTCCTCCAGCAACCTGAACGTGCGCTCCGGCCCCGGCACCTCCTACTCCAAGCTGACCTCCCTTGCCAAGGGCACGGTGGTCGAGGTGCTCTCCATCACCGACGGCTGGGCCAAGATCCAGCTGGATAACTACACCAACGCCTACGTTTCCGCCAGCTACCTCACCAAGCAGAACAGCTCCACCTCCAGCGTGGGCACCAAGACCGTCATCGCCCGCGTGCTGAACGTGCGCTCCGGCGCTGGCACCTCCTACTCCATCGTAGGTCAGCTGAACAGGAACACCCAGGTTGAGGTCATCGAGACGGTGTCCAACGGCTCCTGGTCCAAGATCAGCTTTGGCACCGGCTATGCCTACGTGTCCAGCACCTATCTGCAATAAGCGATTCATCGATAAGGACGACCATAAAACAAGTCCTACTTTCCTGGTGTTTGAAATCGGTTCTGTGAGCAAAAGGCCCCGCACATCGGCGGGGCCTTTTGCTGCGCATGCCAAGGCGGGCGGCCGGAATCTCTTCCGACCGCCCGCCTTGGCATGCGCGCGACGCAGCTACACGTTGATCTCCGCCTTGACGGCCTTGGCCCCCTGCACGACAGGCCAGACCTCGTTTTGCAGGAAGCTCGTCACCTGCTCCGGGCAGCGGCCGATGTACAGCTTGGGATCCAGCACGGCGTAAATCTGCTCCAGGCTCATGCCAAAGTCCGGATCGGCCGCCAAACGGCTGGCCAAATCGCAATCCTGCCCCTCTTCCTTCATCAGGCGGGAGGATTCCATCGAATGCAGTCGAATTTTTTCATGGAGCTTTTGTCTGTCTCCGCCGCGCTTGACCGCCTCCATCAGGATGTTTTCCGTGGCGAGGAAGGGCAAAAACTCCTTGAGGCGGCGCTGGATGATCTTCTCGTAGACCACCATGCCGTCGGTGACGTTGAGCATCAGGCAGAGCACCGCGTCGGCGGCCAGGAAGCTTTCGGCGATGGAGAGCCGGCGGTTGGCGGAGTCGTCCAAGGTGCGCTCCAGCCACTGGACCGAAGCGGTCATGGCCGGGTTTTGCATCTGCGCGGTCACGAAACGGGACAGGGAGCAGATGCGCTCGCAACGCATGGGGTTGCGCTTATAGGCCATGGCGGAGGAGCCCACCTGGTGCTTTTCAAAGGGCTCTTCCATCTCGCGCATGTGCTGCAACAGGCGCAGGTCGTTGCCAAAGCGGTTGCCGGAGATGGCGATGCCGCCCAGCACGTTGAGCACGCGGGCGTCCAGCTTGCGCGGATAGGTTTGGCCGCTGACCGGGAAGACGGGCAGGCCGAACTTCTCGCTGATCTTCTTGTCCAGGGCCTCCACCTTTTCCTGGTCTCCGTCGAAGAGGGCCAGGAAGCTGGCCTGGGTGCCCGTGGTGCCCCGGCTGCCCAGGAGCTTGAGGGTGGAGAGCACATAATCCAGGTCGTGCAGGTCCATCAGCAGGTCCTGCATCCAAAGCGTCGCCCGCTTGCCGACGGTCACGGGCTGGGCCGGCTGCAAATGGGTGTAGCCAAGGCAGGGGAGGGATTTGTATTTATCCGCAAAGTGACCCAGGTTTTGCAGCACGCCCACCAGCTTTTCGCGGATGAGCTGTAGGCCCTTTTGCAGGATCAACACATCGGCGTTGTCCGTGACGTAGCAGGAGGTGGCGCCCAGATGGATGATTCCCTTGGCCGAGGGGCAAACCAGGCCGTAGGCATGCACGTGGGCCATGACGTCGTGGCGGATCTCCTTTTCCTTGGCGGCCACGGCCTCGTAGTCGATGTCCTCCACATGGGCCTTGAGCTCGTCCACCTGCGCCTGGGTGATGGGAAGCCCCAGCTCCATCTCCGCCTCGGCCAAGGCCACCCACAGCTTGCGCCAAAGGGTGTAGCGGGTGTCGTTGGAAAATAAGGAGAGCATTTCCTTGGACGCGTAGCGGCCGGACAGGGCGCTTTCGTAACGATCGTTTGCCATCTTGATAGCCTCCTCAGAGCGTATAGTTATAAATATATAATTATATACCGAACGCAACATCGTATACGACTTCATTATAATTCGGAAATAGAACGCCGTCAAAGGGAAAGTTGGTTAAAAAATCGGCGTCATACGCTGAAAACCCGAACATTAATTTTATGAGAAACGGCATTTGTACGGAGTTTTTGCCTTGCACAAAGGAGCAGGCTCTTATACAATATGATTGCAAGGCCAAGCAAGGGCTTGGTTGGCGATTCTAGAAAAGGAAGAGCAAGCACAGCGATCCAAACATGGAGGGACCTTTATCATGAAGAAGGTAGCCATCATCATGGGAAGCGATTCCGACTTCCCGGCGCTCAAGGGCGCGTTCGAAACGCTCAGGAAATTCGGCGTGCCCGTCGAGGCGCATGTATACTCGGCCCATAGGACGCCGGAGGCGGCCTCCGCCTTCGCCAAGGGCGCCCGGGAGAACGGCTTTGGCGCGATCATCGCCGCGGCCGGCAAGGCGGCCCATTTGGCCGGCGCTCTGGCGGCCAAGTCCACGCTGCCCGTGATCGGCATTCCGATTAAGTCTTCCACCCTGGACGGGTTGGACGCTCTTTTGTCCACCGTGCAGATGCCCAAGGGCATTCCGGTGGCGACGGTTGCCATCGACGGGGCGGATAACGCCGCCCTGTTGGCCGTGCAGATGCTGGCCATCGCCGACGAGGAGCTGGCCAAGAAGCTGCAGGCCTATAAGCAGGACATGGAAGCCGAAGTACTACGCAAGGACGCAAAACTGCAAGGGGAGGTTCAAGCGCTATGAAGAAGGAAATGCTGTACGAGGGCAAGGCCAAGAAGGTGTATGCCACCGAGGATCCCGAGGTTCTCATCGTCTCCTATAAGGACGACGCCACCGCCTTTAACGGCCTGAAGAAGGGCACCATCGTGGGCAAGGGCGCCATCAACAACCGCATGACCAACTACCTGATGAAGAAGCTGGAGGAGGAGGGTGTGCCCACCCACTTCATCCGCGAGCTCAACGACACCGAGACCGAGGTCAAGAAGGTCACCATCGTGCCCCTGGAGGTGATCGTGCGCAATATCGCCGCCGGTTCCCTGTCCAAGCGCTTGGGCCTGCCCGAGGGCACCAAGCTGAAGAAGACCGTTTTGGAGTACAGCTACAAGGACGACGCCCTGGGCGACCCCATGGTCAACGACTACCACATCTTCGCCATGGACCTGGCCACCCCGGAGGAACTGAACCTGATCGCCAAGTACGCCAACATGGTCAACGACTATCTGTCCAAGTTCCTGTTGGAGTGCGGCATCGTGTTGGTGGACTTTAAGATCGAGTTCGGCAAGACCTCCGACGGCACCATCATCCTGGCGGACGAGATCTCGCCGGATACCTGCCGCTTCTGGGATGCTAAGACTGGCGAAAAGCTGGACAAGGACCGCTTCCGCCGCGATCTTGGCAATGTGGAGGGCGCATACGCCGAAGTGTTTAAGAGGATCATGGGCTAATGGAGACGCAAAACATGCAAGAAGCTAAGCTGCACGAGGAGTGCGGCGTATTCGGTGTGGCCGATGCCAGCGGACAGAGGGACGTGGTTGGCACGACCTATATGGCCCTGTATGCCTTGCAGCATAGGGGCCAGATGAGCTGCGGCATCGCCGTGAGCAACGACGGCGTTCTGCGCGGCGTGCGCGATCGGGGCTTGGTGCCCGACGTATTGGACCAGGAGGCGCTGTCCTACCTGGGCCAGGGCCAAATCGCCATTGGCCATGTGCGGTACGGAACCCAACAGAACGCCGACCGCGCCAGCGCCCAACCCCTGGTGCTGCGCCATATCAAGGGCAACATCGCCCTGTGCTTCAACGGCGCGCTGACCAACGCCGTGGAGCTGCGCCGCGAGCTGGAGCTGGAAGGCGCCATCTTCCACACTCTGACGGATTGCGAGGTCATCGCCCACGTCTTTACCAGGGAGCGCCTGCAGGCTTCCTCCACCGAGGAGGCCCTGGAAAGGGCCATGGGCAAGCTGAAGGGCGCCTATTCCATCGTGATGATGAGCGCGCGCAAGCTCATCGCCGCCAGGGATCCCAAGGGCTTTAGGCCCCTGTGCATCGGCCGGCTGGGCGACAGCTACGCCTTCTCCTCCGAGTCCTGCGCCATCGACGCCCTGGGCGGCGAGCTGGTGCGCGACGTGGAACCCGGAGAAATCGTCGTGGTGAAGAACGGGGAGCTGAGCTCCATCACCACCCATTGCGGGCAGAAGAGCGGCCTGTGCGTCTTTGAATTCGTCTACTTTGCAAGGCCCGACTCCGTCATCGACGGTTCCTCCGTGCACGAGGCTAGGCAGCGGGCGGGCGCCTATTTGGCCCTGGAGCATCCCGTGGCCGCCGACGTGGTGGTGGGCGTGCCGGATTCCGGCTTGGACGCCGCCCTTGGCTATGCCAGGCAGTCCGGCATTCCCTACGGCATCGGCCTGATCAAAAACCGCTACATCGGCAGAACCTTCATCGAGCCCACCCAGACCCAGCGGGAGAACGCCGTGCGCATCAAGCTCAACGCCGTGCGGCACGTGGTGGAGGGCAAGCGCGTGGTGCTCATCGACGACTCCATCGTGCGCGGCACCACCTCCGCCCGCATCGTGGGCATCCTGCGCGAGGCCGGCGCCAAGGAAGTGCATATGCGCATCTCCTCGCCGCCCTTCCTCAATCCCTGTTACTTTGGCACGGACATCGATTCCAAGGACAAGCTCATTGCCTGTAGGCTGAAGCACGACGAAATTGCCAAGGCCATCGGCGTGGATTCGTTGGGCTACCTGAGCGTGGACAACATCAAAAAGATCGCCCTCAACAACAAGCGCGAGTTCTGCGTGGGCTGCTTCACGGGCGAGTATCCGGTGGATCCGCCCAAGGTGGTGGAAAACGACAAGTTCTCCACCCCCATCAGCCTCAACGAACAGTCGGATGACAAGGAGGTTTGACGATTCGCCATGAGCAACAGCCATTCCGATTCCTACAAGGCGGCCGGCGTGGACGTAACGGCCGGCTATAAGGCCGTGGAGTTGATGAAGGGCGCCATCGCCCGCACCAACGTGCCCGGCGTGTACAGCGGCATCGGCGGCTTTGGCGGCCTGTTTGCCCCAAATCTGACGGGAATGAAAAAGCCGATCTTGGTTTCCGGCACCGACGGCGTCGGCACAAAGCTCAAGCTGGCCTTCCTGGCCGATAAGCACAACACCGTGGGCATCGATTGCGTGGCCATGTGCGCCAACGACATCCTGTGCGTGGGCGCCAAGCCGCTGTTCTTCCTGGACTACATCGCCTGCGGCAAGAACGTGCCCGAAAAGATCGCCTCCATCGTCGAAGGCGTCGCCGAGGGCTGCGTGCAGGCCGGCTGCGCCCTCATCGGCGGAGAAACGGCGGAAATGCCCGGCTTCTATCCGGAAAACGAGTACGACCTGGCCGGTTTCTGCGTCGGCCTGGTGGATGAGGAAAAGATTCTCAACAAGCAAAACGTGCAGCCCGGCGACGCGCTGATCGGCATCGCGTCCTCCGGCCTGCATTCCAACGGCTTTTCCCTGGTGCGCAAGGTGCTGGGCGTAGGAAACTGGGATCTGAGCGTGTTCGACAAGCTGCTGGGCAGCTCCGCTTTGGAAACCCTGCTGACGCCCACCAAGATCTACGTCAAGCCCATCCTGGCGCTGCTGGAGCAGGTGCAGGTGCGCTCCCTGTCCAACATCACCGGCGGCGGCTTCTTCGAGAACATCCCCCGCGCCCTGCCCGAAGGCCTGCAGGCCCGCATCCAGAAGGACAGCTATCCAGTTCCGCAGATCTTCCGCGTGCTGCAGTCCGTGGGCGGCATCGAGGAAAGGGATATGTACAACACCTTCAACATGGGCATCGGCATGTGCGCCGCCGTGCCTGCGGACGAGGCGGCCAAGGCCATAACCGTGCTGCACGAGGCCGGAGAACTGGCCTATAAGATCGGCGTGGTGGAGGAAGGAAAGGAAGGCGTCGTGCTATGGTAAGGGTGGCCGTGCTTGTGTCCGGCGGAGGCACGGGCCTGCAATCCCTGCTCGACGCGGAAAAAAGGGGAGAGCTGGGGCAGGCGACCATCGCCCTGGTCATCTCCAACCGCAAGGCCGCTTACGCCCTGGAAAGGGCCAAGAACGCGGGCGTTCCCACGAAGGTGCTTTCCAAGGCGATGGAGCCGGACCCGGAGCGCTACGACGAGCGCCTGCTGGCCATCCTACAGGAAAACGGGATTGAGCTCATCGCCCTGGCGGGCTTTTTGCAGATCCTCGGCCAAAGGACCGTGGCGGCCTATGAAAACCGCATCATCAACATCCATCCTTCCCTGATCCCCTCCTTTTGCGGCAAGGGCTATTATGGCCTGCGCGTGCACGAGGAGGCGCTCAAGCGCGGCGTGAAGGTCACCGGCGCCACAGCCCACCTGGTGAACCTGGGCGTGGACGAGGGCCCCATCCTGCTGCAAAAGGCGGTGGAGGTGCGGGAGGGCGACGACGCCCCCACCTTGCAGCGCCGGGTGATGGAACAGGCCGAATGGATCATTCTGCCCCAGGCGGTGCGCCTGGTGGCCGATCGATGGACAAAGGAGGACGCGCGCTAAATGAAAACGCTCACCGGCGCCCTTGCCGGCAACAGCTATCCCGGCCGGGGCATCCTGCTCGGCCTATCCGCCTGCGGAGAATGGGCCTATATCGCCTATTTCATCATGGGCCGCAGCGTCAATTCCCGCAACCGCATCTTCGTGTGCGACGGCGACGACGTGCGCACCAAGGCCTACGACGAGAGCAAGCTGTCCGATCCTTCCCTGATCATCTACGCGCCCCTGCGCGTGTTCGACAAGCAGACCACCGTCGTCACCAACGGCGACCAGACCGACACCATCTGCGACGCCCTGGCCCTGGGCGGCAGCTTTGAAAGCGCCCTGCGCACCCGTCGGTTTGAGCCGGACGGCCCCAACTTCACCCCCCGCATCTCCGGCCTTTTGCGCCTGCGCGGGGAGCAGGCCGCGTATGCGCTCTCCATCCTCAAGAGCAGCGACGGCGGCCAGAGCTGCGAGCGCTTCTTCTACGAATACGCCCAGCCCACGCCCGGCCAGGGCCACCTGATCCATACCTACCAGGGCGACGGCAACCCCTTGCCCTCCTTCGTGGGCGAGCCCGTCCGCGTGGCCCTGGAAGGGGACTTCCAGCACCTGGCCAACCAGCTTTGGCAGGTCCTGGACGAGGACAACAAGGTTTCCCTGCTGGTGCGCCGCGTGCAGCTGAAGACCGGCAGGTACGAGCAGATCATCTTCAACAAGAACCAATGATAGGAAAGAGGTAAGCCGCCAATGTCCAACGAATTGATGCTCAAATACGGCTGCAACCCGAACCAAAAGCCTTCGCGCGTGTTCATGAAGGACGGCGGCGAGCTGCCCATCACCGTCCTGTGTGGCCGCCCCGGCTACATCAACCTGCTGGATGCCCTCAACGGCTACCAGCTGGTACGCGAGCTGAAGCGGGCCACGGGCCTGCCCGCCGCCACCTCCTTTAAGCATGTGAGCCCCGCCGGCGCGGCCGTGGGCCTGCCCCTGTCCGATACGCTCAAGAAGATCTACTTTGTGGATAAAAAGGCGGAGCTCAGCCCCCTTGCCTGCGCCTATGCCAGGGCGCGGGGCGCGGACCGCATGTCCAGCTTCGGCGATTTTATCGCGCTTTCCGACGTGTGCGACCTGTCCACGGCCAAGCTGATCGCCAAGGAGGTTTCCGACGGCGTGGTCGCCCCCGGCTATGACGAGGACGCCCTGGCCCTGCTCAAGGAAAAGCGCAAGGGCGCCTACAACATCATCCAGATCGATCCCAAGTACGCCCCCGCCCCCGTGGAGCAGAAGGACGTCTACGGCGTTACCTTTGAACAGGGCCGCAACGAGCTGGTCATCGACGAGGCGCTGCTGCGGGAGATCGTCACCGAGAACAAGGAGCTGCCCGAAAGCGCCAAGCGCGACCTGCTGATCGCCCTGATCACGCTGAAATACACCCAGTCAAACTCCGTTTGCTATGCTTACGACGGCCAAGCCATCGGCATCGGCGCCGGCCAGCAGAGCCGCATCCACTGCACCAGGCTCGCGGGCAACAAGGCGGACAATTGGTTCCTGCGCCAGCATCCCAAGGTCCTGGGGCTGAAGTTCGTCAAGGGCCTGGGCCGCGCGGACCGGGACAACGCCATCGACGTGTACATCTCCGAGGAGTGGGAGGACGTGCTCGGCGACGAGGTGTGGGAGAAGACCTTCGCCGTTCGCCCGGAGCCGCTGACCATGGCCGAAAAGAAGGCCTGGATCGCCCAGCAAGGCGATGTGGCCCTAGGTTCGGACGCCTTCTTCCCCTTTGGGGACAACATCGAGCGGGCCCGCAAGTCGGGCGTCAAATACATCGCCCAGCCCTGCGGCTCCATTCGCGACGACAACGTGATCGAGGTCTGCAACAAATATGGCATGGTGATGGCCAAGACGGGCATTCGCCTGTTCCACCACTAGAATAGGCAAGGCGCGTCGGGGAAGGGGCAAGCAGCCCCTTCCCCTTGCGGGTTCTTTTGCCCCTGCGGCAGGTTGGGAGCGGCCGGCGCTTGGGGAGGAAACGACAAGCTCAAGAGGAAAGATGGGAGGAACACCATGGATATACTGGTCGTCGGTTCCGGCGGGCGCGAGCACGCGCTCATCAAGAAGCTCAAGGAAAGCCCCTCCTGCGGGCGCATCATCTGCGCGCCCGGAAACGGCGGCATCGCCGCTGAGGCGGAAACGGCAGACGTGAAGGCCACGGACATCCAGGGCATGGTGGCCCTTGCCAAGGAGAAGAAGGTGGGCCTGGCCGTGATCGCGCCGGACGATCCCCTGGTGCTCGGCATGGCGGACGCCATGGAGGAGGAAGGGATTCCCGCCTTTGGTCCTTCCCGCTTGGCCGCCCGGCTGGAGGGCAGCAAGCTGTTTGCCAAGAACCTGATGAAGGAGCATGGCATCCCCACCGCCAACTTCGTCAGCTTCGATAGATCCTCCGAGGCGGCCGCCTATATTCGCAAGAACAAGAAATACCCCATCGTGGTCAAGGCGGACGGCCTGGCCCTGGGCAAGGGCGTGCTCATCTGCCAGGACGAGCAGCAGGCCCTGGACGCCGTCGCCAGCATCATGGAGGAGAAGCGCTTCGGCCGCAGCGGGGACAAGATCGTGGTGGAGGAATACCTGACCGGGCCCGAGGTCTCCGTCCTGTGCCTGACGGACGGCAAGACCATCAAGCCCATGGTGTCCTCCATGGACCATAAGCGCGCCTACAACGACGATGCAGGCCCCAATACGGGCGGCATGGGAACCATCGCGCCCAACCCCTATTACACCGAAGAGATCGCCGAAACCTGCATGCAGCGCATCTTCCTGCCCACCATCCGCGCCATGCAGGAGCTGGGCTGCCCCTTCAAGGGCTGCCTCTACTTTGGGCTGATGCTCACGGAGAAGGGCCCCTATGTGATCGAGTACAACTGCCGCTTCGGCGATCCGGAGACCCAGGTGGTGCTGCCCCTGCTGGAGGGCGATCTGGTGGAGCTGATGATGGCCTGCCGAAACGGCACGCTGGACCAGGTGCCCATGTCCATCAAGCCCGGTGCGGCGGCCTGCGTGGTGATGGCCAGCGGCGGCTACCCCGGAAAGTACGCCACGGGCCTGCCCATCACCGGATTGGACGCGGCGGGCGGCTGCAACGGCGTGAGCGTCGTGCACGCAGGCACCAGATTGGATCGGGGGAAGTTCTACACCGCGGGCGGCCGCGTGCTGGGCATCGTGGCCACGGGCAACAGCCTGCAGGATGCCCTGCTGACCGCCTATGCGGCCACCACCCAGATCCAGTTCCCGGGCAGGCACTTTAGGCAAGACATTGGAAGAAAGGCGGTTCGAGCAAAGTGATTTACCGCATCTATGCCGAAAAAAAGCCCCAGCATGCCGTGGAGGCGTCCGCTCTGTTGGCGGAGCTGAAGAGCGTGCAGGGGATTCGAGACCTGACGGGCGTGCGCATCTTCAACCGCTACGACGTGGAAGGCCTGAGCATGGAGGAATTCCAAACGGCCGTGCGCAGCGTGTTTTCCGAGCCCCAGCTGGACGATACCTACGAGCGGCTGCCCAGCCTCCAGGCCGGCCAGCGCGTGTTGGCGGTGGAGTTTTTGCCCGGCCAGTTTGACCAGCGCGCGGATTCCGCGGCCCAATGCATCCAGTTCATCACCTGCAAGGAAAGACCTCTGGTGCGCTCGGCCAAGGTCTACCTGTTCGACGGACAGATCAGCGACGCGCAGATGGAGGCCATTCGCCATACGCTGATCAACCCGGTGGAGGCCAGGGAGGCTTCCCTGGAAATGCCGGAAACGCTGCGCATGGAGGCCCAACCGCCCGAGATGGTCAAGACCTTGGAGGGATTCACGGCTCTGAACGAGGCGGGGCTTTCCGCCCTAGTCCAGGAGTTTGGCCTTGCCATGGACGAAAGCGACGTCGCCTTCTGCCAGGCCTACTTCCGCGACGAGGAAAAGCGCGACCCAACGCTCACCGAGCTGCGCATGATCGACACCTACTGGTCCGATCACTGCCGCCATACCACCTTCCTAACCCACATCCAGGAAGCGGAGATCGCCCATGTGGGCGTGCAGGAGGCCTTTGAGGAGTATCAGGCCCTGCGCAAGGAGTTGGGCAGGGAAGATAGGCCCATGACCCTGATGGATATCGCCACCATCGGCGCCAAGGCCCTGAAAAAGCGCGGCCTGCTCAACGCCCTGGACGAATCCGAGGAGATCAACGCCTGCTCGGTCAAGGTGGAGATCGAGGTGAACGGCAAGGTGGAGCATTGGCTGTTGCAGTTCAAGAACGAAACCCACAACCATCCCACGGAGATCGAGCCCTTCGGCGGCGCGGCCACCTGCCTGGGCGGCGCCATCCGCGACCCGCTCTCCGGACGGGCCTATGTATACCAGGCCATGCGCGTCACCGGCGCGGCCGATCCCACGACGCCCGTGGACGAAACGCTGCCGGGCAAATTGCCCCAGAGGAAGATCACCCAGACCGCAGCGGCCGGCTATAGCGCCTATGGAAACCAGATCGGGTTGGCCACGGGCCAGGTCACCGAGGTCTATCACCCCGGCTATGTGGCCAAGCGCCTCGAGATCGGCGCGGTGGTGGGCGCTTGCCCGGCGGACCATGTGCGCCGCGAGGAGCCCAAGCCCGGCGATGTGGTGATCCTGCTGGGCGGCCGCACGGGGCGCGACGGTTGCGGCGGCGCCACCGGCTCCTCCAAGTCCCATACCCTGCAGTCCCTTGAGAGCTGCGGCGCCGAAGTGCAAAAGGGCAACCCACCCGAGGAACGCAAGCTGCAGCGCCTGATGCGCGACGGCGAGGTGACCCGGATGATCCTGCGCTGCAACGACTTTGGCGCGGGCGGCGTGTCCGTGGCCATCGGCGAGCTGGCGGACGGCCTGAAGATCGACCTAGACGCTGTCCCCCGCAAGTACGAGGGCCTGGACGGCACCGAGCTTGCCATTTCCGAATCCCAGGAGCGCATGGCCGTGGTGGTGGAACCCCATGACGTGAAGCGCTTCATCGAAAAGGCCCATGCGGAAAACCTGGAAGCGACCCAGGTAGCCCGCGTGACTGAGGAAAAGAGGCTGCGCATGTACTGGCGCGGCGTGCCCATCGTGGACATCGCCAGGAGCTTTTTGAACTCCAACGGCGCGCCAAAGGCGACCAAGGTTTGCGTGGAAGCGGCCAAGAGCGCGCAGCCTGCGGCCAGCGTGGATTTCCCCTGGCAGGAAAGGGCGGCTAAGCTGTTTGCGGAGCTGAACGTCTGCTCCCAAAAAGGGCTGGTGGAGCGCTTCGACTCCACCATCGGCGCGGGGACCATGCTCATGCCCTTCGGCGGCAAGCATCAGCTGACGCCCACCCAGGCCATGGCGGCCAAGCTTCCCGTGCTGGAAGGGGAGACCATGGATTGCTCCATCATGGCCTTCGGCTTTGACCCGGAGCTGTCCAGCCAGGATCCCTTCGACGGCGCCCAGCGCGCCGTGATCGAGTCCGTCGCCAAGACCATCGCGGCCGGCGGCGACCTAAACCGCTGCTGGCTTACCTTCCAGGAATACTTTGAGCGCACCAAGGAGGACCCCAGCCGCTGGGGCAAGCCCTTCGCCGCCCTGCTCGGCGCGCTGAAGGCGCAGATGGGCTTGGGACTTGCGGCCATCGGCGGCAAGGACTCCATGTCTGGCAGCTTTGAGAACATCGACGTTCCGCCCACCCTGGTTTCCTTCGCGGTGAGCATGGGCAAGGCGGGCGAGCTGGTCTCCGACGAGTTTAAGGCGGCTGGCGACGCGCTTTGGCTGTTGCGGCCGAAAATGGAAAGGGGAACGATCGATTATGAGGCCGTTGGCGCAACCCTGCGCAGGCTGCAGAGCCTGCGGGAACAGGGAACGCTGAAGGCGGTCTATGTGCTGGGACATGGGGGCCTGATGGAAGCCCTGGGCAAGATGGGCTTTGGCAACGAATTGGGCGCCCGCATCGATGTGCAGCTGCAGGACGAGCTGCTCTTTGGCCCCTCGATCTGCACCTTCGTGCTGGAGACGGAGCCGGGCCTGCATATCGAGGATGCCCTGCGCCTGGGCGAGGTGCAAAAGGAGTATGCGCTGACCTATGCGGGGGATAGCGTGAGCCTAAAGACCCTGCAGGCGGCCTTTGAATCCAGGCTGCAGGAGGTCTTCCCGTATCTGAAGCCCAGCTTCCGAGAGACCCCCATGGTCTATTCCTATGCCGCCCCCGCCACCCGCTGCAAGCGGGCATACGCTGCGCCGCGGGTGCTGATCCCCGTATTCCCGGGCACCAACTGCGAGTACGACACCGCAAGGGCCTTTGAGCGCGCCGGCATTTCCGCGGATATTCTGGTGATCCGCAACCTGTCCCCTCAGGACATCGAGGAAGCGGTCCAAGCCTTTGTGCAGCGGGCTAAGCTGGCCCAGGTGATCGCCCTGCCCGGAGGGTTCTCCGGAGGCGACGAGCCGGAGGGTTCGGCGAAGTTCATCCTCTCCTTCCTGCGCAACCCCTATTGCAGAGACGCCGTGCATGAGCTGCTTCAGGCCCGCGACGGCCTGATGTTGGGCATCTGCAACGGCTTCCAGGCGCTGGTCAAGCTGGGCCTGGTCCCCTTTGGACGCATCCTGGATACCGACGAGTCCTGCCCGACCCTAACCTTCAACGCCATCGGAAGGCACCAGTCCAGGTTGGTAACCACCCGGGTGGCTTCCAACAAGTCTCCATGGCTGATGGGGTATGCGGTGGGCCAAACCCACACCGTCGCCATCTCCCACGGCGAGGGCCGCTTTGTCGCAAGCCCTGAGCTGCTGTGCCGCTTGGCCAATAACGGCCAGATCGCCACCCAATATGTAGATCTGGCCGGCAAACCCAGCATGGACATTCGCTTCAATCCCAACGCCAGCGTGCAGGCCATCGAGGGCATTTGCTCACCGGACGGCCGCGTCCTTGGCAAGATGGCCCATTCCGAACGCATGGGCAAGGGACTGTATCAAAACGTGCCCGGGGATAAGGAACAGAACATT
>CALWRM010000157.1 GCA_944383925.1 uncultured Clostridia bacterium | reverse complement strand
AGGGAACCTCCTCTATCGTGAAAGGACGCCCGGCCTAATACAGCTGAAACAGGGCCTTGACCGAGTCGAACAGCTGGGCCACCAAATCGATCACCATCACAAGCACGATCACCAAGCCCGCAAGCGTGGCCAACGTGGCCATGTCCTCCCTGCCGGCTCCCTTGAGCACCTGGTTGAGCACCGCCAGCAGTATACCGCCGGCCGCAATGCGAAACACCAAGTCAATGCTCAACGACCATCCCCCTTTTCTTTAGCAAAGCAGCATAAAGGCGGCGGCTCCCAGAAGCGCGCCCAGCTTTTTGTGCAAAACCCCTTCTCTTTCCCACCGTCTTTTTGCACCGGCGGCCCGCAGTTCCAGCTCCTGCCGGCATAGTTCAAAGTCGGAAACGTCCCCGCGGCCCAGCCGGGGCACAGCCCGTCGCAGGCGAAGCAGCGGTCCCAAATCCTCCCGCGCAAGCCCGACGGAAAGGGCCGCCCGTTGCCATGCGCCCTCTTCCAGGGGATCCGCCTCTCGGCCCAGCGCCTCGAGCAACGGGTTATCCCCGCCAAGGTCCTGGACGGCTTCGGCGAAGGGGACGTCCAGGCGGCAGATCTGGCCCTCCAGCAGGCGCACGGCCTCGCAAGCCGCCAAAGTCCCCTGCAAGCGCCTTCGCAGTAGGGCCGCGGAGACAAAGCCGCAGCCCACAAAGCACAGTCCGCTCAAACCCGCTCCTAACAGGCGCAGCGGCATAGCCTTCCCTCCCCATCGTACACCCCGCACACATGGCCCGGGCTTTGCCCAAGCACGACAAAGCGTTCAAACACGCCCTGTTCCAGAATTTCACGCAGCTTGGGACGCAGGTATAAATCCTGAATGCTGCTTCCATGGGCGCTTGCGATGACGGCGACGCCGCAGCGCGCCGCCTCCTCCAGGGCCACGCAATCCCCTTGGCCGCCGATTTCATCGGTCACCAACACATCCGGCGACATCGCCCGTATGAGCAGGGGAATGGCCTGGGCCTTGGGGCAGCCCTCCATCACGTCCGTGCGCGCGCCCACCTTGAGCTGCGGTAGGCCGCCCTGCATGGCGGCCAGCTCGCCGCGTTCGTCCACCAAGGCGACCTGAAAGCCGCGATCGCTTAACAATAGGGCCAGATGGCGCAGAAGCGTCGTCTTCCCCATGCCCGGCGGCGACACGGCCAGCGTATTGCGCACGCGGCCGCCGTTCATCAAAAAGGAAAGCACGGCCCCGGCCGCCGGCACCTGTCTGGCGATGCGAATGTTCATGCCCTGCACCTTGCTCAGCCGGGCCAGCTTCCCCTCCCGCAGAACGGCATGGCCGCAAAGCCCCACCCTGTGTCCGCCGGGCAAGGTCAGGTAGCCGTTTGCCATCTGTTCCTCAAAGGCATAGGGCGACTGCCCGCAAAAGGCGCGCAGCAGCTCGGCCACCTGCGCCTCGGAAGGGCAGAAAGGACGTCCCTGCGCGCCCAGCGCCGTATCGCTCAGCCCCAACACCCGCACCGGCTGTCCGGCGCGTATGCGTATTTCCCGCGCGTTGCGCCTTTCAACCTCCGGCAGGGCTTGCAGCAAAGTCCGAAAGGGTTCGCAGCTTCGCTTGATGACATCCTGCATATTCCCCGTCTCACCTCCCTTTGCTTTTATCCCTATGCCGGGAGGATAAGCTCTATGCCGGCCCCCATGTCTGCCCTTGGGCCAGGTTGAAAATTTACCGGGCATGTACAACTCTGTTACATTTGTATGGTATACTAAGGGAAATTTAGTCTGCTGTTGGAAAGGAGTCCGGGTCCCATGCGAAGGATGCTCTGCCTGCTTTTGCCGCTTCTCATGCTGCTGACAGGCTGTGGGGTGCACCTTTCTTCGCAGACCAGCCAGGAACCCTTTCTCATGCAGCGGCCGTCCGCCTCCGCGGAGGCAACGCCGCAGGCCCAGGCCTCGTCCTTGCCGGAGGCCTCCCCCTATCCCTTGAACGGCGATACCAATCTGACGCCCATTTCCGCCCAGGGTCTTGAGGCCCCCGCCCTGCCGGAGGGTAGCTGGTATTACCACAAGGTCACCCAGCTACAGGACGGCCGCTTTTCCGCCGCCGCCATCGCTAGGCGCATCTTTCTGTCCACGAGCGAGGAAGTCCTTGCCCAGGACGGCCAAGTCCAGCGGTACAGCGGCTTATGCTATTTGGGATCCTCCGGCCAGTCTCTGCCCGCCTGGCTGGAAGTGCGGCAAAACGCCGTCTCCTTTTATCTGGATGGAGCTTCTTCCGCCGAGGCGTCGCCGCTGAACCCGGAGGACGCGCCATCGTTGATGGCCGCGGCCCAGGAGCAGGCGCGCCTGGTTCTGGATAGCGACGCCTATGATCAGCCACCCGACGCGGTCTTGACCAGCCAGCGTGCCTTGGACGGCGACGACGGCCAGACGCTCGCCTACGAATTTGTCTGGACAAGGCAATTGGACGGCTTTCAAATTCCCGAAAACGGCCTTACCGCCATGGTCAACAGCCTTGGTTGCTCAAGCCTGGAGCTGGTCTGGGACGTCTTTCAGCCAACCAGCGCGGCTAGGCCTTCGCGAATTCTCTGCTTTGAAGAGGCCCTCCACTCCCTCAACTATGTGCGAAGCCAACACAGGGCGGGCGATGGCGCCAGCCTGGCGAGCGTGGATCTTCTTTGCGACGCCGCGCCCGTCTTGACCAACGTCTTCACCGGGCAGGACTGCCTGTATGCGCCCGCCTGGGAATTCCGGCTGTGCAACGGGCAGGCGGAAGGCGAACGGCCCCTGGACGTGCTGGTGGATATGGCGACGGGCGTCGTCTATACCCCCGCGGAGGGAAGGCTGGCGACCGCCTATGCGTCCTTGGACGATCCGGCATCGGCGCCTAGCTACGACGACGGCATGCCCGATACCCCAACGCGGATACTGGAACGCTTCTTGTCCGAGCTTTGGACCAGCCTGTATACGATGAAGGCGCCCTCGCGGCTTCCGTCCGGCGTTCAGGGCACGGCCGCCAACTACTTCGACCTATATTGGGCCAAGTACCGCATCCGTTTGGTGGAAGAACAGGATTACGACGAGCGCCTGCACACCCTACCCGTGGTTTCCGTGCACATGCTCGACACCCATTCGGAGAACAACAGCCAGCAGTTTTCCTTCCGGGCCTATATATCCCTAAGCCGCAGCGACGGCGTTCCGGGCGTATGTTTTGATGGCAACGCCAGCTTCGTATGGGTCAATGGCGGCTGGTTGCTCACGGATGCGGGTTGCGCCTGGAACGGAAGTCAATATCAGCAGCTTCGTACCATTGCCGCCTTGCAGGGCAACAACCGCGAAAGCGCGCTGTTGATGGTGGAGGAAACCATCCAGGAGCTGGAACAACAGCTGGCCCAGGCAAGAGCCTCCGCAACCGAAATGCCCGTCTCCTCGCCCTGAGCGGAGAGGGGCGCAAGCAGAACGATAGATGCAAAAAACCCACCCCAAGGAAACTGCCTTTGGGGCGGGTTTTTGTTTGGCGGGCTGTCCTTATGCTTCGTACAGGAAGCTCGCCTTGCCGGTGGTGTACAGCTTACAGGGCATGGGTCTTGGCGGTTCCTGCGGTTGCAGTTGTCCGGCCTGTAGGGCGGCGGCGCCTTCCCGCACATCCCGCAGGGCGCTGGCGGGGATCAGGGCCTCGCCATGCGAGGGCAGCACCCAATCGAAGCGGTAAGACAGGGCGGCCAGCTTGTCCAGGCTCGCGCGATAGGCGGGCAGGTTTCTTCCCTGGCCAAAGAGGTACACGGCACCGGACTGCACGCTGTCTCCGGAAATGAGCAGGCGCTTTTTTTCATCCAACAGCGCGATGCTGCCCGGCGTATGGCCGGGGATCAGCACCACTTCCAAGTCGAAGCCGCCGCAGCGCAGGTGTTCACCTTCCCACAGGGGCACGGGCGCGCAAGGACGCTCCTTTTCAAACAGATAGCGGTCAAACTCCGCCGGATGCATGAAGGCCTGCGCAAACTGGTGGTTGCAGCCCAGATGATCCCCATCCGCATGGGTGTTAACCAGCCGGATCTCGCCCTGGGTCAGCGTGGAAAGGAAGGACTTTAGATCGCCCTTGCCAAAGCCGGTGTCGATGAGCAGGGCCTCCTCGCCGCCGTCGATGAGGAAGCTGCGAACGCCGCCCTCCTCGATGGCCCAAACGCCCGCAAAGGGCTGCCAAGCCTCGTACACGCCGTCTGCGGATACTCTTTTGTCCTGCATCCTTTCTTCTCCTTTCCTTATGCATGCAATAGAAGCGATTCTAAACATCTTCAAATTCCACATCAAGCGAGCGTTTTCCTTTTTTGCCGCGTGCAAAAAGCGGCGGCAGATAAAGATAAAAGCAGCTACGCAGAAAAAACTTCACCCAGCCTTAACCATTGCCCATTGTGTGGAAAAGCCCTTCTCGTTTATAATGGAAAATAAGGAAAGTGAAGGGAAAAGGTGCTGTTTCCTATGAAGAAATTGCTCGCTTACCTCAAGCCCTATGCCATGGAGTCCGTCGTTGGCCCCCTCTTCAAGCTGTTGGAAGCCTGCTTTGAGCTCGCCGTTCCCCTGGTGATGGCGGCGGTCATCGACCGGGGGGTTCCGGCCGGGGATCGAGGGTACGTGCTCTCCATGGGAGCCGTGTTGGTTGGGCTCGGCCTGCTCGGCTTCGCTAGCTCGCTCACGGCTCAGTACTTTGCAGCCAAGGCCTCCATGGGCTTTGGCACCGGCCTGCGACAGGCCGTCTTTCACCACATCAACACCTTGGCGCAGGTGCAGCTGGAACAGGCCGGCGCGCCCTCGCTCGTAACCCGCCTGACCGTGGACATCAACCAAGCCCAAGCGGGCGTCAACCTGGTTTTGCGCCTGTTCTTGCGCTCCCCTTTCATCGTGATTGGCGCGGTGCTCATGTCGTTGTTCATCGACGTGAAGCTGACCGTCATCTTCCTGGCCGCCTCTCCCCTGCTGGCCCTGTGCATCTATCTGGTCATGCGCTTTACCCTGCCCATGTATCGGGGCATTCAGGGAAGGCTAGACCTGGTCTCCAAGCTTACCCGGCAAAACCTTTCCGGCGCGCGCGTCATTCGGGCCTTTTCCAGGCAAAAGGATGAACAGGCTGCCTTTGTGGACGCCAGCTCCAAGCTGACCCAGGCGCAGCTGCTTGCCGGGCGCATTTCCGCCTTGCTCAATCCAGCTACCTTTACCATCGTAAACCTGGCCGTGCTGTGCATCCTCTGGTTTGGCGGCGTGCGCGTAAATGCTGGCCAGCTAAGCCAGGGCCAGCTCATCGCCCTGATCAACTATATGTCCCAGATCCTGTTGGCTTTGGTGGCCTTGGCCAACCTCATCATCAGCATGACCCGGGCCACGGCCTCCATGCAGCGCATTGCAGAATTGATGGCGATCAAGCCCACTGTTGTGGATCGAGCCGTTGCGGTTCCCACGCCGGAAAGCGGCGCGGCCAAGCTCGCCTTTCAAAACGTTTATTTCAGCTATCCCGGCGCACAGGATTTCGCGCTTAGCGCCATTGATTTTGCCGTGCGCCAAGGCCAATGGATCGGTGTGATCGGCGGCACCGGCAGCGGAAAGTCGACGCTCGTCAACCTGATCCCCCGCTTTTTCGACCCCAGCGCCGGAGTTGTCCTGCTGGATGGCAGGCCCTTGCAGGACTATCCGCTTAAGGTCTTGCGAAACAGGGTGGGCATCGTACCCCAGCGAGCCTCCCTGTTCCGCGGAACCATCCGCTCCAACCTTCTCTTTGGCAACGAAAAGGCGTCGGAAGAGGACCTGTGGCGCGCCCTGGAAATCGCCCAAGCCGCGGACTTCGTGCGCGAAAAGGAGGATGGCTTGGACGCGCCGGTGCTGCAGGACGGCAAGAACCTTTCCGGCGGTCAGCGTCAGCGCCTCACCATTGCCAGGGCTTTGGTCAAGCGCCCGCAAATTCTAATCCTGGACGACAGCGCCTCGGCCCTAGACTATGCCACCGAGGCGGCGCTGCGCAAAGCCCTGCGCGAAAACGGCTTTGGCACCACGGTCTTCGTGGTGTCCCAACGGGTCGCCTCCATCCAAAACGCCGACGCCATTCTCGTGCTGGAGGACGGCCACATGGCCGGCTTTGCTAGCCATGGCGCCCTTTACCAAACGAGCGAGGTCTATAAGGAAATCTGCCATTCCCAGCTGAAGAGCGAGGAGGTGCGCCGCGGATGAAGAACAGACAGATTTTGTTGCGCGTCCTATCCTATGCAAGGCCCCACCTGGCCTATCTGCTGCTCGCCCTGGCGCTGGCCCTGGTTTCCGTCGGCTTCTCGCTCTATGTGCCCGTGCTCACCGGTCAGGGCGTCGATCTCATCGTTGGAGAAGGCATGGTGGACTTTATCTGCCTGATTCCCATATTGATCAAGCTGGCCATTTCCGTCGGCATCAGCGCCCTGGCCCAATGGCTCTTGGGCCTTTGCACCAACCGCGTGAGCTATCTGACCGTGCGCGACATCCGCATCCGTGCCATGGAGGTGGTCTCGGATCTCCCCCTCAGCACGATCGACTCCACGCCCCACGGCGACATCCTAAGCCGGATCACCACGGATATCGACCTCATCTCCGAGGGCTTGCTGACCGGCTTTACCCAGGCCTTTACCGGCATCGTCACCATCCTTGGCACGCTGTTTTTCATGCTCGAGCTCAACCCCGGCATCAGCCTGGTGGTGGTGTTGGTCACGCCGCTTTCCCTCTTCATCGCAAGCTTCATCGCCAAGCGTAGCTTCGCCTATTTCCGCGAGCAGTCCGAATTGCGCGGGGAGATGAGCTCCATGGCGGAGGAAATGGTGACCGGCCAGCGGGTGGTGAAGGCCTTTAACCGGGAAGATGCGTGCGAGGCCGCCTTTGGCGAGATCAACGAAAAGCTTCGGGTCTGTGGCATTCGGGCTTTGTTCTTCTCCTCCATCACCAACCCCGCCACCCGCTTTGTCAACGGCCTGGTCTATGCGGGCGTTGGCGTGTTCGGCGCCCTGGCCGTGATGGGCGGCGGCCTATCCGTCGGCCAATTGTCGGCGTTTTTGAGCTATGCCAACCAATACACCAAGCCCTTCAACGAGATTTCCGGCGTGCTGGCCGAGTTACAAAGCGCCATCGCCTCCGCCGGCCGCGTGTTCGACATCATCGACCAGCCCGTACAGAGCCCCGATCCTGCCGGCGCCACGGTGCTCACCCAGGTCGATGGCTCCGTCCGCGTCGAACACCTCTCCTTCTCCTACCGCAAGGAGACGCCCCTCCTCCGCGACCTCAACCTGGGCGTCGAGCCGGGCCAGCGCATCGCCATCGTCGGCCCCACCGGGTGCGGCAAAACCACCATCATCAACCTGCTCATGCGCTTTTACGATCCCGACGAGGGCCGCATTTTGGTCTCCGGAAGGGACGTTCAGCAGGTAACCCGGGATTCGCTGCGCTCCATGTACGGCATGGTGTTGCAGGAGACCTGGCTGAAGAACGGAACCGTGTTTGAGAACATCGCCTATGGAAAGCCGGACGCCCGGTTGGAGGAAGTGACCGCCGCCGCCAAGGCGGCCCATGCCCATAGCTTCATCCAACGCTTGCCCGACGGCTATGACACCCTGCTCTCCGAGGACGGCGGCAACCTCTCTCAAGGGCAGAAGCAGCTGCTATGCATCGCCAGGGTCATGCTATGCCTGCCGCCCATGCTGATCCTGGACGAGGCCACCTCTTCCATCGACACCAGGACCGAGCTGCACATCCAAAACGCCTTTGCGGAGCTGATGCGGGGGCGCACCTCCTTCATCGTTGCCCACCGCTTGTCCACCATTCGCGAGGCGGATTGCATCCTGGTGATGAACAAGGGCCGCGTGGTGGAAATGGGCAGCCACGACGAGCTCATCAATGCAAACGGGTTCTACAAAAAGCTGTACATGAGCCAGTTCGGCGCATAGGGAACGCCTAGCCTCTTGGCAACCCTTGGATGTTTAATGCCATAGTGTGTTGCCGTTTTGAGAATTTGTGCTATACTTCTTTCCGACGGCGCATGCCGCAGAACACAAAGAAACGCAGGAGGACGCAAACCTTGGAAAAGCTCAAAATTGCCGTGATCGGAGCGGGCAACATCGCCCGCAACGCGCACCTGCCCGTCTATGCCGAAAGGGACGATGTGGAAATCGTCGCCATTTGCGACTGGAATTTGGATCGCGCCAAGGAAATCGCGGCCAAGTTCAACATCCCCCATGCCTACACCACCGTGGAAGAGACCCTGGAGAAGCACCCCGAGATCGAAGCCGTGGATATCTGCGTTTGGAACCGCTCCCACGCGCCCGTCGCCATCGCAGCCGCCAAGGCCGGCAAGCACATCCTTTGCGAAAAGCCCATGGCTTGGAGCGTGGAGCATGCCGAGCAGATGAAGAAGGCCGTGGACGAGGCCGGCGTAACCTTCATGGTCGCCGTCATGACCCGCTACGCCAACGAGAGCCAGGTGCTCAAGGCCGAGATCGACTCCGGCCGTCTGGGCGATATCTACTACGCCAAGACCGGCTATATGCGCCGCCGCGGCACCCCTATCGGCTGGTTTACCGACACGCAAAAGTCCGGCGGCGGCCCGGTGATCGACATCGGCATCCACTGCATCGACCGCACCTGGTACCTCATGGGCAAGCCGAAGCCCGTGCGCATTTCCGCCTCCACCAGCTATGCCATCGGCGAGTTCAAGACCAAGGGCGTCAACCGCTACAAGGCTTTGGACAGCGACGTGACGGCCTTCGACACCGAGGACAGCGCCGCCGCCATCATCCACTTTGAGAACGGCGCCACCATGATGGCCGAGGTATCTTGGGCCATCAACATGGAGCAGGACGGCCCCACCGAGTACACCCACATCATGGGTTCCAAGGCCGGCGCCAAGATGTTCCCGCTGCGCATCTATGGCGAGGAAAACGGCTATCTGTGCAACATGGAGCTGCCCACCGCCTCGAACAACGCCTACGCGGCGGAGATCGACCATTTCATCGACTGCGTGCGCAACCACAAGACCCCCGAATCCAACGCCGAGGACGGATTGACGATGATGAAGATCCTGGAAGGCATCTACACCTCCGCCAAGGCCAAGAAGGAAATCGAGCTATAAGCGCCAAAGCGCCCGATCTTGCCCTGCAAGATCGGGCGCTTCTTTTCCTCTTTTTCCGGCCAAGGCTTCATTTGGGCATTGCGCGCCCTTGGAGGAACATGGTACAATATAGTATGTGGACCGACACAGACTGACTCTTTTTTCAAAGGAGATGGACACAACATGACCGACGCTGTTCTCAACCAGTTTACCCCCGGCGCCTCCAACGAGGAAAAAATCGACGCCACCAAAAGGGTGAAGGTCGGTATCATCGGCACCGGCTGGATCGCCGAGTCCCACATTGAAAGCTATCTGCAGATGCCCGACGTGGACATCGTGGCCGCCGCCGACCTCATCCCCGGCAAGGCCGAGAAGTTCATGGAGCATTATGGCGTAAAGGGCGTGCATTTCTATCCCTCCCACAAGGAGCTGCTCGACAACGAGGAGCTGGATGTGGTGAGCGTTTGCACCTACAACACCCAGCATGCCATCCCCACCATCTACGCGCTGGAAAAGGGCGTCAACGTTCTGTTGGAAAAGCCCATGTGCGTAACCATCGAAGAGGCCGCCGACATCATGCGCGCCGAGAAGAAGAGCGGCAAGATCCTCTCCATCGGCTTCCAGCCCCGCCTGGACGCCAACATGCAGATGATCAAGAAGATCGTGGAGTCCGGCGAGCTGGGCAAGATCTATTACATCCAGACCGGCGGCGGCCGCAGGCGCGGCATCCCCAACTCCACCTTCATCGAGAAGAAGACCGCCGGCATCGGCGCCCTGGGCGACATCGGCTGCTATTCTCTGGACATGGTGCTCAACGCCATCGGCTATCCCAAGCCCTTGACCATTTCCGCCTATAGCTCCAACTATTTCGGCACCAACCCCCTGTACAACAACCCCGCCGACGCCGCCCGCTTCAACGTGGACGACTTTGCCGCCGCGTTCATCCGCCTGGAGGGCGACATCATCCTCGATTTCCGCATCGCTTGGGCCATGCATATCGACACTCCGGGTGACACCATCATCCTGGGCACCAAGGCGGCGCTGCGCATCCCCTCCATCGATTGCTGGAACGGCACCGTGGGCGGCCCGATGACCATGTACTTCGACGTGGCTGGCCAGCAGACCCAGACCACCATTCCCCTGGTGGAGAACCCCGACAACAAGGGCCTGTTCTACCACAAGATCCGCTCCTTCCTGGACGCTGTCAAGAACGGCGGCACCGCTCCCGTTCCCACCAGCCAGATCCTGTACAACCAGGCCATCATCGACGGACTTGTCAAGTCTGCCGAGTGCGGCCACGAGATCGAGATCAAGATCCCCGAGATCTAACGCTTGGCTGCAAAGCCCCCGGCGACGCCGGGGGCTTGCTGCATTGCACCAACGCAACAAGGCGCGCGGCCCATGAGCCGCGCGCCTCGTGGTTGTCCCAACGCTTATTTGCCGGCGATGCTCAACCCCTCCACCAGCACAGAGGCGGAGCCAAACGAGCTTGCGCCCGGCAGGGTGAACCACAGGTCGTCCGCCACGGCCTGCACGCCCTGCAGCAGCGCATAGAAGTTACCCGCCACCGTGATTTGCTCTACGGGGCGAACGATCTTCCCCTCCTGAATCAGGAAGCCCTTCGCGGCCAAGGAGAAGTCCCCGGACACGGGATTGGCGCCGGCGTGCATGCCCATCAGGTCGGTGATCATCACGCCGTTTTTCGCCCGCTCAAAGAGGGCTTCCCGGCTGCACTGGCCAGGGGCCAAATAGAAGTTGGACGGCGCAATGCCCACCGTGGAGGCATAGGAGGGGCGGCTGGCGTTGCCGGTGGAGGCGATGCCGGCCTTCTTGGCATATTTCAGGTTATACAGCAGCGTCCGAAAGCTGCCGTTTTCCACGACGGCCTTCTTGTGGGTCGCGACGCCCTCGCCGTCGAAGCTCGAGCCGGAATAGGCCTGCTCGCAGAAGGGATCGTCCCACAGGGTGACGCAGGCGGCCGCGATGCGCTCGCCCTCCCGTCCCTTGAGCAGGGAAAGGCCCTTATCCGTCGCTTCCGCGGAGAACACGCCGGAGAACACGCGCAGCAAGGTGGCCATCACGTCGTTGCGCAGCACGACGGGCATGCTGCCCGAGGGCATGGAGCTTGCGCCAATGTAGGCGACGCCATCCTCCACGGCCTTTTCGGCCACGCGCTTGATATCCAGCTTGCTAAAATCGTCAAAGGCCTCGAAATACATGCCGCTGAGCATGTCCTCGCCGTTCTTGATGATGGGCATGGCCGCGGCAAAGCCCAGGGCGCCGGAGGATTCCCGGCGCAGGCCCAGGGTATTTTGGATGATCCTTCTGCTTACCTGGGTGCCCAGCTCGCATCCCTCCATGCGCAGCACGCGGGGATCGGCCGCCTTGGCCAAGCGCTCCATTTCCAGGGCGAGCTCGATCTTTTCTTTGGCGGAAAGCCTGGCGATCTTGTTCTCCTTCTTTACCTGTTCAATCTCGTCCTTGCCATCGTGCAAGGGCGTTTGGTCCGGGCTTTGGATCAGGGCGGCATTCTCCTTGGCCGCCGCCACGAGCTCGTCGAGGTCTTCCTCGTCCACGGCCTCGGTGGAGGCATAACCCATCTTGCCGTCGATCAAGCCGCGCAGGGACAGGCCCTGCTGGCTCTCCACCCGATAATCCTCGATCTCGCCGTCCAACACGGAAACGTTGAAGCTTTCGCCCTGGGTATAATAGGCCTCCGCCTGGGTAAAGCCGGCCTTCGTGGCAAGATCCAACAGGGTATCGATCAACTGATAATCCATCTTGCATTTCCCCCTCTTCCTAGCGTCCGCCCACGGTGATCCGGCTTACGCGGATGCGGGGCTGGCCCACGTTCGTGGGCACGGATCCCGAAAGGGAACCGCACATGCCCTGGGCCATGGTCATATGCCTGCCCACCCGGTCGATGTCCCAGAGGATCTGGGAGCCCTTGCCGATGAGGGTGGCGCCGCGCACGGGCCGGTCGATCTTTCCGTCCTTTACCAGATAGGCCTCGTTGACCGCGAAGTTGAACTCGCCGGTCACGGGGTTTACGGAGCCGCCGCCCATGGTCTTGGCATAAAGGCCGTCGCCCATGGTGCGCAGCATTTCCTCCTCGTCGTCCGTACCCTCGCAGATGAAGGTGTTGGTCATGCGGGAGGTGGGCGCAAAGCTGTAGTCCTGCCGCCTGCCGCTGCCGGTGGAGGGCATGCTCATGCGCCGGGCGTTGAGGCGGTCGATCATATAGCTCTTGAGCACGCCATTTTCGATCAGGAGCTTCCTTTGGGTGGGGATTCCCTCATCGTCGATGTTCAGGGAACCCCACTCGTTGGCCATGGTGCCGTCGTCCATGGCGCTGACGCACTTGGCGGCGATGGGCTGGCCGAGCTTGCCGCAGAAGACGGAGTTGCCCTTGGCCACGGAGGTGGCCTCCAGGGCATGGCCGCAAGCCTCGTGGAAGATCACGCCGCCAAATCCGCCGTCGATCACCACCGGCATCTGGCCGGCGGGGCAGTTATCGGCGTGCAGCATGGTCACGGCGCACCGGCCGGCGCTCTTGCCGAGTTGTTCCAAATCCAGCGAGTCCACAAACTCGTGGCCCTTCAGGGCGCCCGGGGACTCGGTGCCCGTCTGGTTTTCCGAACCGTTGGCGGCCACGGCCTGCACGCGCACGCGCACATAGACGCGCTGGTCGGACACGTTCAATCCCTCGGAGTTGAGGATCTGAACCTGCTGCCACTTGCCGGAGTAGCTGGCGCTTACCTGCACGATTTCAGGGGAGACCGATCTTGCCGCCTGGTCCATGGCCAGCAGGGCTTCCACCTTGCGCTTGCCGTCCACATCGACGGGCAGGAGGGCGTAGGGGTGGATGTTGGCCGCCACGGAGCGGTTGAGGCGCACGTCCACGGCGGCGCCGCCCTCGCCGACGGCCGCCGCCGCATCCGAGGCACAGCGAAGCAGGCCGCCGCGGCTAAGGTCGTTGGTGTAGGCGTAGACGCTGCTAAAGCCCTTGTAGACCCGGATGCCAACGCCGCGCATGCGGCTGGTGGAGGCGTTTTCCACGTTGGAGCCCAGCACAACGATGCCCTGGCTCGTAGTATCCTCCATGAAGATTTCCGCAAAGTCGCCGCCCGTGGACAGCGCCCGGCCGAGCACTTCCTCGGCCAAGTGATTGTTTAGCATGCTGCATTCCTCCCTATCGAAGCGTTGATGGATGGATCTCTTTGTTGTGGCTCTCCCCTACTCCTTGCCCTCGCGCTCCTTGCGCGTCTGGCGGATGCGGGCCTCAAAGCCCATTTCGCTAGGCTCATAGAAGCGCAGGTCCAGGGCGTCGTCCGGCAGGTATTGCTGGCGCACCCAGTGGCCCGGATAATCGTGGGCGTATTTGTAGCCCTTGCCGGCGCCCAGCTTGGAGCTGGCGCCCTTGTAGGAGGTATCCCGAAGGTGCACGGGGACGGGCAGGTTCTTCGCCTTTTCCGCGTAGGCGAAGCAGGCGTCCCTGGCCTTGACGATGGCGTTGGATTTCGGGCTTTCGCAAACCATGACGATGGCTTGGGTGATGGAAAGGGAGGCCTCCGGCATGCCGATGGCGTCCAGGGCCTGCCATGCGGCCACGGCCAGAAGCATGGCCTGGGGATTGGCCATGCCCACGTCCTCGCTGGCGTGGGCGATCACCCGCCGAACGATGATGCGCGGGTCTACGCCGCCATGCACCATGCGGGCAAACCAGGCCAGCGCCGCATCGGTGTCGGAGCCCCGCAGGGATTTACAAAAGGCGGAGAGCATGTCGTAGTAGTAGCTTTCATCCAGGGCCAGCACCTGCTGCTGGATGGATTGCTCCGCCACGGAAAGGTCGATATGGATGCGCCCGTCCTCCCCCTTGGGGGTGGTGAGCACGGCCAGCTCCAGGGCGTTGAGGGCGTTGCGGGCATCCCCGTTGGCCACAAAGGAAAGATGCTCCAACGCCTGCTCTTCCAGATCCACCGCCAGCAACCCAAAGCCGCGCTCCTCGTCGCGCAGGGCTTGCAAAATGGCTTGACGCACGTCCTCCTGGCTAAGGGATTTAAACTGGAACAAACGGCAGCGGCTGACGATGGCCGGCGTCATGGCGATGACGGGGTTTTCGGTGGTGGAGCCGATGAAGCGGATGGAACCCTGTTCGATGGCTGGAAGGATGGAGTCCGATTGGGCTTTGGACCAGCGATGGCATTCGTCCAGCAACAGGTAGGTGCTTTGGCCATAAAGCCGTATGCGGTCCTTTGCCTGGGCAATGACCTCGCGCACCTCCCCCACGCCGGAGGTGACGGCGTTGAGCTTAACGAAGGCCGAGGCGGTGGTGTTGGCGATGATGGAGGCCAGGGTCGTCTTGCCGACGCCCGGCGGCCCGAAGAAGATGCTGGAAGTCAGGCGGTCTGCCTCGATGGCGCGCCGCAAGAGGGTGCCCTTGCCGACGATATGCTTTTGCCCGATGAACTCGTCCAGGTTTCTTGGCCGCATCCGATCGGCCAGCGGACGCATCTTCTCCTCGTTTCCTGCAAACAGGTCCATGTTCATCTCTCTTGCCTCTTGACCTGGCCAGGCCTAAACACGAGCAGCCTCTGGCCCACAAAGGACACCACATACAGCAGGGTATCCACGATGAGCTTGGCGATGTATTCGCTCACGCCCAAATAGCTCAACCCGGACACGCCCAGGGAGCCGAGCGCCAGCACAAAGGCGGCCAGCAGATAGTAGCGAAGAATTTGCCAGAGCAGGGAACCCTGTTCGGCCTTAAAGACCAAGCGGCGGTTGATGTAGAAGTTGAGCGTGGAGGAAACCAGCCTCGCCCCGCCGTAGCAAACCCACAGGGGAACCGGCGCAAACCCGAGCAGCAGGACGTACAGGAGATAATCCACCCCATAGCAAAACAGCGACGAGGCCGCAAACACGAACAGGCGGGAAAAGACCTTCAGCGCATCCCGAATTGGATGAAAATGGGTGCCCGCATTGTTCTGGATGTAGATGGTCTCGATGGGCAGCTCCACGATCTGGAAGCCTTCCCTGGCAAAGCTGAGGAGCATGTTCATCTCATACTCGTAGCGGCTGCCGGGGATCTCCATCAAGCGAGGCAGGAGGCCGGCCGGATATCCGCGCAGGCCGGTCTGCGTGTCGTAGACCTTCAAGCCCGTGGCCAAGAAGAAGGCAAAGCGCGTGATGCCGTTGCCAAAGCGGCTCTTCCAGGGCGCCGTCTTGTTCATACGGCGGCTGCCCAACACCATGGCGTCCACCTGCTGGAGCTTTTCCAGCTCGTCGGCCACGCGAATGGTGTCCGGCAGGGAATGCTGGCCGTCGCAATCCGCGGCCACAACCCCTTCGCCAGGATGGTGCAGCATAATGTGGTTGAAGCCCGTCTTCATGGCCTGGCCCTTGCCCAGATTGACGGCGTGGACGACCACCTCCACCCCCATCTCCCGCAAAGCCTGGAAGATGTGGCTGTAGGCGGGACCGCCGCCATCGTCCACCGCCACAATGGCAGAAAAGCGCTCGGATGCGAGCGCCTGCTTCACAAAGGTGAGCATTTTCTCGTCCGGCTTATAGGCCGGAACCAGCAAAACCGCCATAAACCCAATTCCCCTCATTCTCTCAACAGAGGCGTTGCGGCGGATAGATCCGCCACCATTCACTATACTAAAATAACCGCAAAAAAGCAAGCGTGCGCGCCTTTTTTGAGGCCCCGCCGCCGCCTTTGGCCGGCCGGTTTTCGCCGCGTTGGCGCGTGGGGGCTCACTATGGGAAAGGAGCAAACAAAAAGCGCCGGAGCAAAGCGAACTTTGCTCCGGCGTGGCAGGGGAGACGCGACTCGAACACGCAACCTATGGTTTTGGAGACCATTGCTCTACCATTGAGCTACTCCCCTTCGTCCGAATGCGAAACTGATTATACTACAACCCCTAAGGGCTTGTCAACATAAAAATCCTCCTTTTTCCATGTCCTTCGAGCAGGACCAGCGCTGCTTTGAAGCTGTCCAGAGTGGAATTGATGCGCATTTTTGCATCTCTTCCCCAAGCTTGCTTGACGGCGCAACCGTTATTCACTAAAATAAATGCAAACTCAGCCCACCATTGGCGGGCGCTGGCAAAGGAGCGGAAAACGCTTTGGAAAAAAAGCTGCACTCGGCTGTCCCCATCTACGCTGCGGGTCTGACGGTGGCGCTTTACGGCCTCTTGTTTCCCCTATATGCGCCCTTGCACATCCTTCTTTCCCTTGTCCTGGGCGCGGCGGTCTATCTTCTGCTTGCCAGGTGGATCCCTGACAAGATCGTGCGCGTCGAGCCGCCCGTGGAGGCGTTTTCCTCCGGCCAGCGGGATGTGGACGAGCAGCTGCGCGAGGCCCGGGAGCAGCTGCTTGCGCTTCAAGCGCTGGAGCAACGCATTCAAAAGCCCCCCTTGCACGCCCAGATCGTCCGCATGCGGACGGCCGCCACGGACATTCTTCGATCTGTCGCCGAAAAGCCGGAACGAATCGGGCTGATCCGCCGGTTCTTAAACTACTACCTCCCCACCACGGTCAAGCTGTTGACCCACTATGCGGACCTGCCCGAGGCGGCGGCCTTGGGCCACATCCAGCGCAGCCGGCAAGCCATAGAGGACAACGCCGAGCAGATGGCCCGCGCTTTTGAAAAGCAGCTGGATAGCCTGTATGCCGACACGGCGCTGGACATCTCCACGGACCTGGACGTGCTGGACACCCTGCTCGGTCAAGAAAACCTAAAGTAACACCATCCATAGAACCTTGAAGGAGGGTATGCCCGATGACCAATTTTGATTCTAAGGCCACGCCGCGCCTCACCCTGACCCCCAATTTGGATACGCCCGCCCCTTCCCTGCCCGTGCAGGAGGCCTCCTCCGCACCCGAAGCCCCCGCGCTCACGCCGGAAGAGGAAAAAATGGTGCAGGAATTTGCCGAAAAGATCGATCTGCACGATTCTAGCATGGTGCTGCAATACGGCGCCGCCTCCCAGCAAAGCATGGCCCAGTTTTCCGAAAGCGCCCTCAAGAACGTGCGCACGAAGGACCTGGGCGAGGTGGGCCAGCAGATCGCCGACTTGGTGGTGGAGCTGCAGGGCTTTTCCGTGGATCAGGAGGAGAACAAGGGGATCTTCGGCTTCTTTAAGCGCAGCCAAAACAAGATCGCCTCGCTGAAGGCGAGGTACGACAAGGCCGAGGTCAACGTGGACAAGATGTGCGAGGTGCTGGAAGAGCACCAGACCGTGCTGCTGAAGGACATCGCCACCTACGACCGCATGTACGAGATGAACCTCGTCTACTTTAAAGAACTTTCCATGTATATTCTGGCCGGCAAGCAGTGCTTAGAGAAGGCCCGTCAGGGCGAGCTCAAGGCTCTGCGCGACAAGGCGCAGGCCTCCAAGCTGCCCGAGGACGCCCAGGCGGCCAACGACTTTGCCGCCCTGTGCGAGCGCTTCGAGAAGAAGCTGCACGACCTGGATCTCACCCGGACGATCTCCATGCAGATGGCCCCGCAGCTGCGCCTCATCCAAAACAACGACCAGCTCATGGCCGAAAAGATCCAATCCACGCTGGTCAACACCATTCCCCTTTGGAAGAGCCAAATGCTGCTTGCCCTTGGCATGGCCCACGCCCAGCCGGCCATGGAGGCCCAGCGGGCCGTGACCGACATGACCAACCAGCTGCTTCGCAAGAACGCCGAGGCGCTCAAGCAGACCACCGTGGAAACCGCCAAGGAGGCCGAGCGGGGCATCGTGGACATCGAGACCCTGACCGCGGCGAACCAAACCCTGATCTCCACCCTGGACGAGGTTCTCAGCATTCAGCAGGAGGGCCGGCAACGCCGCCACGACGCCGAACTCGAGCTGCGCCGCATCGAGGACGAACTGCGCAACAAGCTGCTGGAGGTGCGCAACTAACCCATGAAGAAGCCCTTCCTATACAACCGTGCGCTGGCCTTGGGGCTGGTGATTCCCTTCGTGCTGCTGGTCATCGTGCTCAGCGGCGGCAGCGCGTTGGCCAAGGAGCGGGCCCAGACGGAAAGCGTCTTCTACGACGGCGTGGAGGGGGACGGGCTTTCCATCCGCCACGATCTGGATGCGCGCCTGGACGCCGCCTACAACATGCTCACCCTGGCCCAGCGCTCCAACCTGCGGGACGATCCCCTGCTGGAGGCCATCCGCCAGGACCACGCGGTCTTGACCGAGGATGTGGGCATTGCGGAAAGCTACGCCTTGGACCAGGCCTTGGATCGGGATGTCAAGCAGTTGTACGCCCGCGCGGAGGAAATGGGACTGAGCGAGGAAGACCAGCGGCTGCTGGAAAAGCAGTACTATGAATTCGTTTCCCGGGAACAAACCATCGGCCACGACGGCTACAATGCCCAGGCCCAGGCGTTCAACCAAACCCTTTCCACCTTCCCCGCCAGCCTCATCGGCTCGCTCTACGGCGTGGAACCGCTGGAATACTTTCGCTAAGCTCGCCGCGCCCCTCGCGGCGGTTTCCAAAGACATGGAGGAATGTGCATGAATAAGAGGGTCGCCCGCGCCATGGCGGCGCTGATCTCCCTTTGCTGCCTGGTTCTGCCCTGCATCGGGCTTGCCCTGGAGGTGGTGGAGCCGACGGAGCAGTTTTACGTGGCCGATTATGCGGACGTGTTGGAAACGGACACGGAAAGCCATATCGTTCAGGTCAACGATCAGCTCAATTCCGCTTGCGGCGCACAGATTTGCGTGGTGGCCGTGGATTTCATCGGCTCTGCCGAAATCGAGGATTATGCCACGACCCTGGCCAATGAATGGGGCATCGGCTCGGCGGAGAAGGACAACGGCCTTCTGCTCCTATTGGTCACCGGCGCCCAGGACTACTATGCCACCCAAGGACGAGGCCTGGAAAGCTATTTGAGCAGCGGCCTGCTGAGCGACGTTCTTTACGAGTATCTGGAACCGGATTTTGCCGCAGGCGATTATAACGCCGGCGTCCGCAAGGTGTTTGACCGTCTTGCGGAATTGGTCGGCTCCTATTATGGTGTGCTGTTGGACGGCTCTTCTCAGGAAGCGGAAACCCTTCCCCAAACCGGTGTCACCGACCAGCTGCCGGAGGTGTTTCCACAGGAAGTGCCAGCCAGGCAGGGCTTCTCGTTGGGAGGTGTGTCGTTTGTGCTCATCCTCATCGTGGTCGTGGGCATTCTGCTCGTCATTGGCGTGGTGATTTCCGCCGTCACCCGGCCCTTCCGGCCTGTACGACGTTACCATGCCCCTAGGCCACCCTTTTTCGGCGGGTTCTTTGGGCCGCATCTTCCAAGGCCGCCCAGGCCTCCTAGGCCTCCCAGGCCCCCAAGGGGCGGCGGTTTCGGTGGGTTTGGCGGCCATTCTGGCGGTGGTTTCGGCGGTGGCCATTTCGGCGGCGGCAGCTTTGGCGGCGGCTTTGGCGGCGGCCGTTTCGGCGGAGGTGGCGGCTTTGGCGGTGGCCGTTCCGGCGGGGGCGGCAGCTTCCGCGGCGGCGGCGCCGGCCGCAGGTAGTCTCCTCCCCTTCCCCGCAAAAGGCGATGAAAACAAGCGCCCCCTCGCGCCGGCACCGGCGCAAGGGGGCGCCTTGCGTTCTTTTCAGGCCTACGACTGTTCCTCTTCCAGAAGAACGGCATCGATGGGCAGCTTCGCATACTCCTCGCCGCTATCGATGCATTTACCACAGTTGTCGCAGATCTTGTTTGGATCCAGGTCGCAGCGGTCGCATTCTCCGCAACGGATGCAGAGGCGGTCGTATAGCACACATTCCTTTTCCTCAGGCATTGCGCATCCTCCTTCCCAGACGCATCAGGTGCGCATAATCCGTTCCACGGCTTCCTGCAGGGCCAAGCGCACATGGGTGTAGCTCAAACCGCCCTGGAGGTAGCCGATATAGGGCGGGCGAATGGGCGCGTCGGCGCTGAGCTCTATGGAAGCGCCCGCCACAAAGGTCCCGGCCGCCATGATGACCTTGTCCTGGTAGCCGGGCATGGCCCAGGGTTCCGGGGTTACATAGCTGTCCACGGGCGAGGCATACTGGATGGCCTGGCAGAAGCGCACCAGAGCCTCCTCCTTTTCGAAACGGATGGCCTGGATGATGTCGCTGCGCCGGTCTTTTGGACCGGGGGATACGGCGTACCCCAGCTTTTCGAACACGGCCCCCGCCAAGGCGGAACCGCGAACGGCCTGCGCCACCACATGGGGCGCCAGGAACAGACCCTGGTAAAAGGGACCATAGCCGGCCGCATAGGAGCCAACCTCCCGGCCGATGCCCGGTGAGGTCAGCCGATAGGCACAGCGCTCGATCAAATCGGCCCTGCCGGCGATATAGCCGCCCGTTGGCGCGATGCCGCCGCCCGGATTCTTGATGAGCGAGCCGGCCACGATGTCGGCGCCCACATGGCAGGGTTCCCTCTCCTCCACGAACTCTCCGTAGCAGTTGTCCACCATCACGGCCACGTCCGGCCGCCTTTCGTGGATGAAGGCCGCGGCTTGGCCAATTTGCTCCACGCTCAGCGCGGCCCTCCAAGCATACCCTCTAGAGCGCTGCAGGTGGCAAAGCTTCACCGTTTTATCCTGCAGAGCCGTTTCCAGGGCCGCAAAATCGATCTGGGCGCCGTTTAGCTCAACCTGCGCATACCCGACGCCAAGGTCCTTCAGGCTTCCCTGGCCGTGCTCGTTGGGGTTGAGGCCGATGACGCTCTCCAGCGTGTCGTAGGGCCTGCCGGTGACGGCCAGCAGCGTCTGTCCCGGCCTAAGCAGGCCGCAGAGGCAGACGGCCAGGGCGTGGGTGCCGGAGGCGATGGAGGGACGCACGAGGGCGTCCTGGGCCCCAAAGACCTGGGCGAACACCTTCTCCAGCGCATCCCGGCCGATGTCGTCGTATCCATAACCGCTCGTACCGGAAAAATGATGCGCAGCGATGCGCTGCGCACGAAAGGCATCCAATACGCGGGCAAGGTTCTTGCGCTCGATGGCGTCGAGTTTGGCAAACGTGGGGGCCAGCTCTTCCTCCGCCTGGTCGAAGAGCCTGGCGATGTCTTTCTGCTCCATGAGGCCTATTTTTCAGCCTCCTCTTCGTCCTCTTCCTGGCCGTTGTATTGCACGGGGCGCAGGGGCGTCACCGTAGAGATGGCATGCTTATAGATCATCTGCTGCTTCCCGTCGCTTTCCAGCAAAACGACGAAGGGATCAAAGCCGCGGATGATGCCCTTGAGCGGAACGCCGTTCATCAGGTGCAGGGTGACGGGAATACGATCCTTACGGGTGCCGTTGAGGATAATGTCCTGAAGTCCGGCCGCGCTTTTACCCAATGAAAACACCTTCTTTCTTTTTGTTTATCTGGGATATAGTATACCATCATACGCGGTCATTGCCTAGGAAATGGCCGCGTATTTTTGCAAAGATTTCCTCCTGCCCCTCCACGCCGACATCGTGCCAAAGGATTTCCGGCATGGCGCGAAACCAGGTAAGCTGGCGCTTGGCATAGCGCCGGGTGTTTCTCTTCAGCAGCTCCACCGCCTCGGACAGGGAACACCGCTCCGTCAGGTACAGCACCAGCTCCTTGTAGCCGATGGCCTGCATGCTCTGGCTGTCTGGCGAAAGGCCGGCGCGCAACAGCCTTCTCGTCTCCTCCAGCAGGCCGGCCTCCATCATCCTATCCACCCTTTGCTCCACCCGGGCGTACAGCGCCGGCCGCTCCATCGTCAGCCCGTACACCTTCGCGTCGTACTCGCCTGCGGCACGGCCCCCTTGGGCGTCCGCCTGGCTGGACATGGGCGTTCCCGTTAGCTCGTACACCTCCAGGGCGCGCACCACCCTGCGCTGGTTGTTCCAATGCAGGCGGGCGGCCGAAGACGGGTCGCGCTGGGCCAATTCCCGATGCAACGCCTCCGGCCCGTTGGCTGCGGCAAAATCCTCCCATTTCTTTCGCACCGCCGGATCCGAAGCGGCCGAGGTAAAGCGCATGTCGTAGAGCAGGGAGTGGATGTAGAGCCCCGTTCCCCCCACCACGATGGGCAGCTTGCCCCGCGCGGCGATCTGGCGGATGGCCTCGCCCGCGTCCTGCCGATACAAAGCCACGGAATAGCTCTGCCAAGGATCCAGGCTATCGATGAGGTGGTGCGCAATTCCCTGCATTTCCTGCACGGTGGGTTTGGCCGTTCCGATGTCCATGCCCCGATAGAGCTGCATGGAGTCGGCGGAAACCACCTCGCCGTTCATGGCCTGCGCCAAGCGAACGCCCAAGGCGGTTTTTCCCGTCGCGGTCGGCCCGGTCAACACCAGAATTCTCTGCCTATCGCTCATTGGATGCGCTTAAACTTCCTTTCCAGCTCGCGCTTGGTCATTTTCATCAGGACGGGCCTGCCATGGGGGCAGGTCAAGGGGATGGCTTCCTCCTCGATGAGGGTCAGGAGATCCTCCAATTCCTGCTTGCTGAGCTGATCGCCCGCCTTGATGGCCTTGTGGCAAGACAGGAGCACCAAGCGATCCCTCTTCAGGTCCAACTCGCGCAGGTGCGATAGTTCCTCGAGGCTGTCCAGCAGTTCCCCCACAAACCCTTGCACCATCGGCTCTCCCAAGATCTGGGGAACCGCCAGCACCCGAAAGGTTCTGGGACCAAAGCTCTCTATCTCAAAGCCCAGGGAGCGCAGCTGCTCCAACTGTTCAAAGAGCAGGGCCTCCTCCCGAGGGTTGACGTGAAACAGATAGGGCGTTAACAGGGGTTGGGATAGGCCCTCCGTCCCCAGGCTTTTCTTGAAGCCCTCGTAGAGGATGCGCTCGTGGGCCGCGTGCTGGTCGATGATCAGCATCTCCTCCCCCCTTTCGGCCAGCAGGTAGGTGCCGAACAGCTGGCCGATCACCCGGGGGCGTAGGGCCTCGCGCAGCACGGAGCGGCCGTCGGGCTCCGCCGCCTCCCCGGCGCCAGGCGCGCCGGCCGGCCGGATGGGGGGCTTGGGCGCCATGTCCGGCCGGCCGGCCGGGGCGGCCGGGCTGGTATCCTCAGCCGGAGCGGGCGCTTTCTCCGGCATCGCGGCGGGGGCGTCCTCCGCCGCCCTTGGCGGAACGGCAGGCGTTTTCCCCTCCTTTGGCAACAGCGCGGATAGGGGCAATTCTCCGCCGTCCCGCAGCGCGGGGCGTGGCCGGGCCGCAGGCGTCGCCGGCGAAACGGCCGTAGAGCTCGGTCCGGCAGGCGTCTCCGGGTAGCCGGAACGCGCTTGATCGGGCGGCGCGGCCTCTTGGCGGCGGGGCAGGCTGAGGGGCAGCTGCTCCGCGGGCTGGATGAAGCGATGCCGCCCCTCGGCCCTGGCTGCCGGAAAGGAGGTTTGCAGGATCTCCAGCAGGTTTTCCCGTATGGGGAAATCGTCCTTGAAACGGACCTCCAGCTTGGAGGGGTGCACGTTGACATCCACGCTCTCCAAGGGCACCTGGATGTTCAGCACGCAGAAGGGGAACTTGCCGATCATCACCCGCTCGGCCACCGCCGCCTCCAGGGCTTGGCTAAGCACCTGGGAGCGGATATAGCGCCCGTTGAGGAAGAAGTATTCGTGGTTGCGGTTGCCGCGGCTGGCCACGGGCCCGACGCCCACCAGGCCCTCCACGGAAACGGAGCCCTGGCTCCCCTGGACGGGCTGCAGGGCCGCGGCCAGCTCCTTGTCGTACAGGCGGTAGACCGCCGCGCGCAAATCCCCGTTGCCCGTGGTCTGGTACACGGTCTTCCCGTTGTGGACAAAGCGCAGGGCGATGTCCGGCCTGCCAAGGGCAAGGTGGGCCGCCACATCCGCCACGTATCCGGCCTCTACGGCGGGCTTTTTGAGAAATTTCCGCCTGGCCGGCGTGTTGAAGAACAGGTCTTTCACCACGAAGCTGGTGCCGTATGGGCAGCCGGCCGCGCGCACATCCTCGATCTGTCCGGCGGATAGGAGCAGGCGCACGCCACTATCCGCCTCCTTCACCCTCGTGGTCAGCTCCACCTTGGAAACGGAGGCGATGGAGGGCAAGGCTTCCCCGCGAAAGCCCAGGCTTTGGATCCGCGTCAGATCGTCGCCGGAGCGAATCTTGGAGGTGGCATGTCTCTCAAAGGCCAGGCGGCAATCCTCCTCCGCGATGCCGCTGCCATTGTCGGTCACGCGCAGATAGGAGATTCCCCCGTCGCGAATTTCCAAGGTGATGGCCGTCGCGCCCGCGTCCAGGGAGTTTTCCATCAGCTCCTTGGCCACGGAAGCGGGCCTTTCCACCACCTCGCCGGCGGCAATCCGGTTGGCGGTCAGCTCGTCCAGCAGGCGAATGGCGCCCATAGGCTACCTCCTTTCCTCAGCTTACAGGTTTCTCGCCTTTTCCCGCAGGGTATACAGCTTGTTAAGCGCATCCATCGGCGTCATGGCGTTTACGTCCAGGGCGGCGATTTCCTGGGCAAAGTCCAGCGCGCCATACTCGAGGATGTTCACCTGCTCGGCGGCGTTTTTGCGCTTCTTTCCTTCCAGGATGTTCTGACTGATCTGGTTGGTCACGTCGTTGACCTCCAGCTTGGACATGATCTCCCGAGCCCTGGCGATCAAGGGCGCGGGCAGGCCGGCCAAGGACGCCACCTGTACGCCGAAGGAATGGTCCGCGCCGCCGCGCTGGATCTTGCGCAGGAAGATGATCTCCTCCCCGTGTTCCTTCACGGCGATGGAATAATTGACCGCGCCCTCCAGGCGTCCCTCCAGCTCGGAAAGCTCGTGGTAATGGGTGGCGAAGAGGGTCTTAGCGCCCAGGCGCTTGTTGTTGGCGATGAACTCGGCGCAAGCCCACGCGATGGCCAGGCCGTCGAAGGTGGAGGTTCCCCTGCCGATCTCGTCCAGGATGAGCAGGCTGCGCTTGGTGGCGCCGGCCAGGATCTGGGCCATCTCGTTCATCTCCACCATAAATGTGGATTGGCCGGCGGCCAAATCGTCCGAAGCGCCCACGCGGGTGAAGATTTGATCGCACAGGGGAATGCGCGCGCTGGCGGCCGGCACGAAGCTGCCCACATGGGCCATGAGGGTGATCAACGCCACCTGGCGCATGTAGGTGGACTTTCCGGCCATGTTGGGGCCGGTGATGATGAGGAGCCTGCCGTTTTCGTCCATAAAGGTGTCGTTGGGGACGAAGGGATCGCCGGAAAGCGCCTCCACCACGGGATGGCGGCCTTCATGGATGGTCAGAGAAAAGCCCTCGTGCAGCTCTGGCCGGCAATACCTGTTTTCCAAGGCCAGCTGGGCCAGGGATTGCAGGGCGTCGATGGTCTTGATGCTGGAGGCCGTTTGCTGGAACCTGCGAATGTGGTCGCAAAGCTGCAGGCGGATCTCGCAAAAGAGGTTGTATTCCAGCTTCATCGACCGGTCCTGCGCGGTTAGGATGCTCTCCTCCTGGCGCTTGAGCTCCTCCGTGGTGTAGCGCTCGCAATTGGCCAAGGTCTGCCTGCGCACATAGCGGTAGGGCACCTGGGACAGGAAGGACTTGGTGACCTCGATGTAGTATCCAAAGACCTTGTTGTAGCCGATCTTCAGGTTCTTGATGCCCGTCGCCTCGCGCTCCGCCTCCTCGATGCGGTTCAGCCATTCTCGCCCGCCGCCGGCCTGGCTGCGCAGCTCATCCAACTCGGCGGAATAGCCTTCCTTGATGATGCCGCCCTCCCGAACGGTCAGCGGCGGCTCCTCCGCCAAGGCGCTTTGCAGCAGCTGTTGTAGATCGGAAAGCGTATCCAGCTGGGAAAACAGCTCCGCGAGGTAGGGAGCTTCCATCTCGCTCAGGCAGGCGCGCAGGGCCGGCACGACGCCGATGGAATTGCGCAGGGCCAGCAGATCCCTGGCGTTGGCGCTGCCATAGGCGATGCGCCCCAACAGCCGTTCGATGTCCTGGACGTTGGAGAGCAGCTCGCGCAGCTCGCCCAGGCGAAGCTCGTCCGCCAGCAGCTCGGCGACGGCATCCTGCCGGCGGCCGATCTCCTCCTTGTCGCAGAGGGGTTCTTCGATCCAAAGCCGCAACAGCCTGCCGCCCATGGAGGTCTTCGTCTTGTCCATCAACCCAAGGAGACTGCCGACCTTTTTGCGGGTTTGCAGGTTTTCCGTAAGCTCCAGGTTGCGCCTGGCGATGGAATCGAGCAACAGATGGGTTTCCCTGCGGTAGACCTTCAGGCTGTTGATGTGGCGCAAGGCGTTTTTCTGGGTCAGGTCCAGATAGATCAGCAACCCATCCACCGCGCAAAGCGCCGGGCCCAGCTTGCCCAGATTGCGCGGCTTGTCCTTCAGCCGCTTGCGCAGGGACTGCAGGCCGTGCTGCTGGTCAAAGTCCTCGTCGGGACGAATCACCGGGGCGCAGGGGAGCTTGAGCTTGTTGAAAAAGGGGGCGTCGCTGGCGCAGAGCAGGATTTCCCGCGGCTCGATGCGGGCAAGCTCTCCCAGGATCAAGCGCTCCTCCTTCTGGCTTTGGGCGCAGAGCAGCTCGCCCGTGGAGACGTCCGCATAGGCGTATCCCACGCGCTGCTCCTCCAGGTACATGGCCAGGAGATAATTGTTGCGCTTCTCCTCCAACATGCCATCCTCGATGACGGTGCCGGGCGTGATGATGCGCACCACCTCGCGTTCGACCAGCCCCTTGGACAGGGCCGGGTCGGTTATCTGCTCGCAGATGGCCACGTTGTGGCCTTTTTCGATCAGGCGCTGTACATAGGAGTTGACCGCGTGGTAGGGCACGCCGCACATGGGGGCGCGCTCTTGAAGGCCGCAGTCCCTCGAGGTCAGGGTGATTTCCAGCTCCTTGGACGCCAGCAGGGCATCGTCAAAAAACATCTCATAGAAATCGCCCAACCTGTAGAACAGCAGGCAATCCTTGTACTGCTCCTTCATGGTCATGTAGTGCTGCATCATGGGGGAAAGCGGCATTCCATTCACCTCTCTGCATAGGCCGTGGCCCAAATCAAGGCCCTGCTCCATATCCTGGCGCACTGGGTTGCGCCCAAAAAGGCCGGGCCTCTCTAGGCGGAACGCATATCGGTTCCGCGGGCCCGGCCCCTCTCCTCGTGTTGCGGTTGCCGGCGGCCTACTCGCAGCCCTTGCAACCGGCGCAGTTTCCGCCGCAGCCATCGGCATCGCCGGTTTGTCCGGTGATGATGAAGCGCAGAACCTGGTTGACGGAGTTGAGCACGTCGGCAAAGGCGGTCTGGGCCTCGTTGAGGGCCTGCATGGCGGGCATCTGGGTCAGCTGTCCCTGGATCTGGCGCATGGAGGAGGCAAGGGCCGCCACGGCGTCGCGATCCGGGTTTTCCGCCTGCATCAGCTCCTGCATGGTGGTTTGCAGGCCGTTGTACTGACCGATCAGAGCTTGCGCCTCTTCGTCGGCATCCAATTGGGTCTGCGCGGCTTGCACGGCCTTGTACTCGTCGGTCTGCGCCATGGCCTCGCCCAGCGCGCGGGCCTTTTCAAACAATTCCAAGTTCATAGGTATCCGGCCTTTCTTCATCGGCGTTTTCGCCTTGTTATTTGTTGGTTTCTATCTTGAACGCACGCACTTTACGGTCCCTCGCAGGGTATTCATGCCTGCCGAGGCGATGGAAACGAGGGCAAAGTCGCCGGGGCGAAGCCCTTGCGCCTCGATGTTGACGGTAATGCCTGCATCGGTCCGGCCCATATAGGCGTTTTCATCCCTGGTGGAAGGTCCCTCCACCAACACCTCCAGCTCATGGCCGATCATGGAGCGCAGCTTTTCCTGGGTGATGGCCTCCTGCTGGGCGATGAGCCGATAAATCCGCTCCTTCATGGTTTCCTCCGGCACCTGGTTTTCCATGGCGGCCGCCTTGGTCCCCTGGCGCTTGGAGTAGAGAAAGGTATAGGCGGAATCGAAGCGCACCAGGCGGTTTAACTCCATGGTGGCCTCAAAGTCGTCGTCCGTCTCTCCGGGAAAGCCCACGATGATGTCCGTGGAAAGCCCGATATCCGGCATGGCGGCGCGCAGCTTGCGGACCAGCTCCAGGTAACGCTCGGCGGTATAGCGCCGATTCATGCTCTGCAAAATGGCGTTAGAACCGGACTGCACGGGCAGATGGAGCTGCTTACAGATCGAGCGACCGCTGGCCATCGTCTCGATGAGCTCGTCGGAGAGGTCCTTGGGATGGGAGGTCATAAAGCGCAGGCGAGGCACGACGCCATCCAGGCGCTTGAGCAGGGTTGGAAAATCGGTACCGTCGCTCCAGCGGTAGCTGTTGACGTTTTGGCCGAGCAAGGTGATCTCCTGCACGCCCTGCCGCGCCAGGTCCTCCGCCTCGGCCAGGATCTGTTCCGGCGCGCGGCTGCGTTCCCGGCCGCGCACATAGGGAACGATGCAATAGCTGCAAAAGTTATCGCAGCCGAACATGATGTTTACAAAGGCCTGCACGCCGCCGTGCCGGCTGGCAGGAAGCCCCTCCGCAATGGGCGCCATGGGGTTTTGGTCCACCAACACCCGCCGCCGCCTTTCCTTCAGCACGCTGAGCAAGAGCTCGGGCAGCTTGTACAGGTTTCCGGTGCCAAAGACCAGGTCCACGAAGGGCGAGGATTTTAAAAGCTTCTCCGGCACGCCCTCCTGCTGCATCATGCAGCCACAGACGCCGACAACCAGGCGCGGATTCGCCTTTTTTTGCGCCTGCAGGTGGCCCACGTTGCCAAAGACCCTGCGCTCGGCGTTGTCGCGCACGCAGCAGGTGTTAAACAGAATCAGGTCGGCTTCTTCCCTGCGCGCGGCGGGGCGATAGCCCATGCCTTCCAACAGGCCGGCCAGGGTTTGCGAATCGCGCACGTTCATTTGGCAACCGTAGGTGACGATCTCGTATTTTCCGCCGCCAAGGCTCGCCACCTCGTCCATGAAGCCTTGCTGTCTGTCCTTTTCTTCCTGCGGCACCAACGCCGCTTCGTTTCGTTCCTTCAAAGCCGCCTAGCTCCTTCTTTCGGGTAATTGCACGCTTGCTATTATAGCTTTCTTCGCCCTTTTTCGCAAGCAACAGCTTGTTAAGGCTTTCTCCAAAAAAGCCCTGGCCGCGCCTTGGTTTTGGCCGTGCTTTGGCATATAATGGAGAAAAGCATTGATAGGGAGTGATCGATACCATGCCTACACCCGCCGAGCTTTCCAGGCGAGCCTTGGACTATGCCGCAGCCAACCAGGATGCCCTCCTCGAGCTTTTGGAAACGCTTTGCAAGATCCCTGCGCCCTCCAACCAAGAGGAACTGCGCGCGGAATTTGTCCGCAACTATCTGTTGGACGCCGGCGCGGAGCATGTGTACATCGACCCGGCGCTCAACGTGGTTTGTCCCCTCGGCTGCCAGGATGCGGACGACATTCGCGTTTTCATGGCCCACACCGACACCGTCTTCCCCGCCTCCACCAAGCTGGAACCCCGCATTGCGGGCGGCCGCATGCATTGTCCCGGCGTCGGCGACGATACGGCCAACGTGGCCGTGCTTTTGCTCTGCGCAAAGTACATCCTGCAAAACAAACTCAAGCCCCGCGTCCCGGTGCTGATCGCCTTCAACAGCGGCGAGGAAGGTCTGGGCAACCTCAAGGGCTGCCGCCGGCTGATGCGCGATTACCAGGGGCGGGTCCACTCCGTCATTTCCTTCGACGGCGGCTTAACCCATGTTTGCAACAAGGCGGTCGGCTCCTCCCGTTACGAGATCAAGGCCACCACGCAGGGCGGGCACAGCTTTGGCTGCTTTGGAAACCGCAACGCCATCGAGGTCCTGGCGGGGCTCATCACCGAGCTGTACGCGGTCAAGCCCCCGCAAAAGGCCGGAACCAAGACCACCTACAACGTTGGCCTCATCCAGGGCGGCACCTCGGTGAACACCATCGCCCAAAGCGCCTCCATGCTCTACGAAATCCGTTCCGACGATCGGGAATGCCTGGAGCAGATGGAGCAGAGCCTGCGCCAGATCCTGGCAAAGAGGAAGAGCGCCGACGCAAAGGTGGAGCTGCAACTCCTCGGCCAGCGGCCCTGCATGGGCGAGGTGGACAAGCAGCGCCAGCAGGAGCTGGAGCAGTTCCACTTCGATCTGTTGGAGAAATATGTCGGCCAACGCCCCAAGACCGGTTCCGGCTCCACGGACTGCAACATCCCCTTCTCCATGGGCATTCCGTCCCTTTGCTATGGAATGTACAACGGCCAGGGCGCCCACACCTTGGAGGAATCCCTCGACATCGCCTCCCTAACCACCGGCATGCGCGTATGCCTAGCCGCCGTTCTAGACTGTTTTGTGGATGAATGACACCTCCCCTGAGCCAAATGACCTTGCCCCCTCCGAAGCACTTCGGAGGGGGCGCTTTTTCTCCGTTCGTTTACAATGCCATAAAATATGCAAATACTGCCAGAATTTGTGCATTTAAAAACTAAATGTAAATTGATATCATATTAACCAACAAGAGGAGGTGATCGTATGAGTGGGTCAACCCTTCGCACCATTCGGCAAATGCGGCGGAAAAAGCCTTTACGCCAACGCATTTGGGAAAATCGCTACATATATCTTCTACTGCTCCCTGGCCTACTGTTCTTCATTATTTTCAAGTATGTACCCATATACGGTTTGCAACTTGCTTTTAAGCGGTATCAGGTGAACCTTGGAATCAACATGAGTCCCTGGAATGGCGTAGACAACTTTCGCCTGCTTTTTGTGGACGGAGATTTCTGGAAGTCTGTGCGCAACACGCTGGTTATTGCCTATTTGCAAATTCTCCTCTTCTTCCCCTTCCCAATCCTTCTTTCGATCTTGCTCAATGAGGTCCGTCAAACCCGGCTTAAAAAGGTTGTACAAACCATATACACCTTACCTCATTTTCTATCCTGGGTCATTGTTTCTGGCATGGTGCTCAACATGCTTTCCTCCAACGGAGCGATCAACAATCTTCTTGCCGTTATGGGCTTGGAGCGCGTGCAGTTTCTGACCAATAAATCCGTTTTTCGCCAATTGCTTGTACTCCTGTTGACCTGGAAGGAATCCGGTTGGAGCTGCATCCTGTATTTGGCGGCCATCACCGCGATCGATCCGTCCTTGTATGAGGCAGCGACCATAGACGGTGCAAATCGCTGGCACAAGATCCGCTTCATTACTTGGCCAGGTATTTCCATGATCGTGGTGGTTACGCTGATTCTCCGTATCGGAAGCATCATGGACGCCGGCTTTGAGCAGATCATCAACATCTATAACCCCACCGTGTACGAAGTTGCGGACATCATCGACACCTATGTATATCGCATCACCTTCCAGCGCCCCGCCAATTTCGGTGTCAGCACGGCTGTTGGCCTCTTCAAGGGTTTAACAAACTGCATCCTCCTTCTGACCACCAATTGGATTTGCGTGCGCATCAGTGGAACCGGCATTGTTTAAGGGGGAATAGGCATGGAACGATACAAATACAAAAAGCGCCGTCCAGTGGCATGCAACTGGTTTGATGTGCTCAACATCGCCTTTATGGTCCTATTTGCCTTGCTCATCCTCTATCCGTTCTACAATTCCGTATTGGTTTCCTTTACGCCCCAAACCGACTATATCAAAACCCCCTTCATGCTATATCCCAAAAACCTAACGCTAGATTCCTACTACATCGTCTTTGAATCCAAGGTCATCTTTACAGGGCTTGGCGTCACCCTGGTGGTCACGGTGCTCGGCGTCATATACAACATGTTTTTAACATTGCTCATGGCGTATGCATTCAATCGGGAGTTTCCGGGCAAGAAGTTTTTCCTCTATGCAGTTATTTTCACCATGTACTTCAACGGAGGATTGATCCCCTATTACCTTCTCATCAAGGATCTAGGTCTCATGGATACCATCTCTTCCATGATTCTACCAACGGGCATCTCCATCATGTACATGACCGTCATGCGCAAATACTTCGCGGCGCTTCCAGAAGAATTAACGGAATCCGCCAAGATGGATGGCGCCTCGGAGTTCACCATCCTTTTTCGCATCATTCTTCCGCTGTCCCTGCCGATGGTCGTAACCTTTGCTCTCTATTATGGAATTGAACGATGGAACGAATGGTGGAATGGGATGCTCTTCATCAAGTCTGCCTTTAAGCAACCGCTGCAACTCGTCCTTCGTGGAATCATCCAATCCACAGGCGCGCAGGTGATGTCCTCGCACCTCCAGGAGGCAGGCATCGTACCTTTCTCGGATGGGGTTAAAATGGCGAGCATCGTGGTTACCATGACGCCGGTCATGTGCCTTTATCCCTTCTTGCAGAGGTATTTTGTTCAAGGTCTAGCCATCGGAGCGGTCAAAGGCTAGTCATATTCCAGCTCTAGGCGGAAAGGAGGATAACTGTTTTTGCTAGCTTATTTGGCACTCACCCAACCAGAGGCAAACACAAAAGGAGGATCGTCATGAAAAAGGTCTTTGTATGGATTTGCATCTCTGCCCTTCTGTTGACCATGTTGGCCGGTTGTGCCGCGCCCACTTCCTCCCCCTCGCCAGACTCGACTGCGGTCACGCAAAGCGATGGCGCTGAACCTTCGCAAGCCGCTACCTCCGGCGAGTATGCGGAGCGAATCACCCTTTCCCATAACATCACGGACGCGGATAAACAAATCGACAACGCCCTATACGATTACTTCTCGGCCAAATTCAACGTGGATATGGAATACATCCCCATGCAGTTCGGGGAGCGGCACGAAAAAGCCAGAATATGGGCCGCTTCAGGAGATCTGCCGGATGTGTTGTGGATGGATCTGAATGAAAACATCTACAGCGAGTGGTGCGGCTGGGTGGATAGCGGCCTTTTCGCCCCCATTCCGGACGATCTATCCAGATGGCCTGCCATTGAGGAACAATTCGATTCCATGATTGCGGATGAGTTGTTCACGCGAAACGGCTCCGTGTATGCGATGGCGGCCATGCGAGACATGGCTTCCGCGGATTTTACCGTGTGCATGGGTTTGGTCTACCGCGCAGACTGGGCCGAAAAGCTGGGCATGCGCAAGGAAAACGACATTTACACCTGGGATGAATTCATGGATCTTGTGCGGGCCTGCATCGAACAGGATCCCGGCGGCAATGGTCCGGGCAAAACCTTTGGCATGTCCGCTCCCCAATGGTATTTTCCGGATATGTTCGGCATCTATCAGCTCAACACCTATGAATGGGGTTTTGAAGAACCCTTCTTCATCGAAATTGACGGCCAGTATGTCTGGTACCCGACCACGCAAGAATACATTGACGGATTGAAGATTGCCAAAGAGCTGTACGATGAGGGCTTAATATGGCAAGACAATGTGGTTGATACCAATTCAACCATGTATATCGATCTGTATTATGCCGGTCAAATGGTTGCTGTGGGCGCTCATGCGACCATCGCCAACCTCACCAGCGGCAGGGATAAGATGGTGGAGTCCTTCCCGGATATTGATCGTGAAGATAGTTACACTATCGCAAAGGTTTCCTCCCCTGTAGATGACACCTTCTTCTGGCAAAAGCAGTCTCCATGCTATTGGGGTGCAAACTCCATCAGCGCAACCACCACACAGGCCCAACGTGAGCGCTTCCTCGATATGTGGAACTGGCTTCTCACTGAAGATGGGATGCTGTTTAGGCAATACGGCATCGAGGGCAGCGACTACAACATCGCTGCTGACGGCAGTATTGAGCTATTGTGGGAGATCAACGACAAGGGCCAATATGTCGATCCATATGCCTCTGCTCGCGGATTCTATTCTAGGCCCGTGCTCAACGATGCGGAGTACGCCTTCACCAACGTATCCATTCCCGAGGCCGACCGTCAGGATGGTTACAACGCTTGGATGTGGGACTGGGAAAACGCCCACATCGGTAAAGTTGACTACAACATGCTCTATACCAGCACGCCCAACAAGGATACACTGGGTCTTTTCGTGGCCGAAGTGAAGGCCAAGGCCATCGAGCTGCTGCTGAGCTCTACGCCGGAAACCATCGAAGCAGATTGGCGCGCTTGGACCGATTCCATGATGCCCAAGGTTCAACTGGTGCTGGATGACCTCAACGGGCTTGACTACATCCCCACCAGCTATGAAGACCTGCTTGAACATATGGGTGGCTAATACAAACAAGAAAAGAGGGAACGAATATGCGTGGATTGGTCTTTACAGGTGTTGGACAAATGGAGGTTAGGCAGTTTCCCGACCCTATTCCCGGCGTTGGCCAGGTTGTCGTCGACATCCGCTGCACCAGTTTGTGCGGTTCGGACCTACACAACCTGCACAACCCGAACCTAAACCACAACCTGATTATGGGACATGAGGGCGCCGGCGTCGTATCCGCCGTTGGCCCGGGCGTTACCAAGGTTAAGGTTGGAGATCGTGTGGCGCTCTACCATGTGGTTTCCTGTGGAAAGTGCAAATTCTGCATGGCGGGTTACGCACAGTTTTGTACCCAGGACCGCAGGGCGCTTGCGGGCATCGAACATGGGACCGACGCGGACAAGGTGTTGGTGAAGGAGGACAATTGCCTGCCTTTGCCCGATGATATCTCCTACGCTGTTGGCGCCTTCATCGGCTGCTTTGCCGGCACCTCCTTTTCCGCCATGAAAAAGCTAGCGCCCAATGGCCTTAACACCGTGGCAGTCTTTGGCCTAGGGCCCGTCGGCTTGGCTGGCGTACAATACGCACATGCCATGGGCGCGCGGGTGATTGGCATCGACTGCATTCCAGAGAGACTTACGCTTGCCGAGGAGCTGGGAGCGGACGAAACCATCAACTTCCGGGAACAGCCGACGGTACCCACGCTCAAAGCCCTGACCAATGGGAATGGACCGGATAGGGTATACGAATCTTCGGGCAGCATGCAGGCGCAAAAGGATGCCATCGACGCCTGCGCCGTCCAGGGAAAGATTTGCATGGTGGGCTTCAATGGTCCCATGTCGCTCAAGACGGACAATGCCCCTTCCCTGTATGCCATGATCGGCAAAGAACTCACCCTCATGGGTTCCTCGATCATGCCGCGTCAGTACCATTACGAGATCGTTGATTTCCTCCGTGCAAAGAACATTGACCTGGAGCGCATGATCACCCATCGCTTCCCCTTCGAACAAATTGAGGAAGCCATGCGCTTGTTCGACACCGGCAAGACCGGAAAGGTCGTTATCGATATGTAAAGGGGTTTTCTCCATCCTCCTCTGTGGGGCGGTCGCCACCGACCGCCCTGCCTTTTCTTGTTATTTCACGCGTTTTCTCATCTGGAGGTTGATATGTATAGAGTAGTGCTACTGGACGATGAAAAATGGGCTTTGGCTGATGTTCGTCACGTCTTCCCCTTTCAAAAATACGGCTTTGAAATAGTTGGCCAATACACGAGCGCCACCGCTGCCCTGGCAGACATCGTTTCCTTACAACCCGATGTTCTCTTTGTCGACATACGGATGCCGGTTCTTTCCGGTCTTGACTTTATTCGCATTGTATCCGAGCAACTCCCGGATCTGGTGAGCATAATACTGAGCGGTTATGCGGAATTTGGCTATGCGCAAAGCGCCCTGAGGCTTAAAGTCTTTGAATACTGCTTAAAGCCAGTCGAAGAGGAGGCCGCCGAGGCGCTGCTGCAAAAGCTTCAGCTTCATCTGCAGCAACGTGGCGCACCTAAGGCGAGCCTGACAGCAGACGAACCAGACTACAATCTTAGCGGCAATCGCAACTTTTCGCTGCTTCTCAAATATGTGCAGGAACACATATACGAGCGGTTGGTTCTTGACAAGTTGGCTAAACGATTCTTTATCAACCCCAGCTATTGCGGCCAACTGTTCAAGAGCGCAACGGGCAAGCCGTTTTCGCAATATGTTCGCGATATACGCCTGCAACGCGCTCGTGAACTGTTGGAGCATACGAGAATGCCCATCACGGAAATCGCGCAACTCATCGGCTATGACAACCTGCATTACTTTACCAGGCTTTTTACGGCAAAATACCGTCTATCCCCACGCGAGTACCGAAACAGAGCGCAGTCTGCTCAACAAACCCCTCAAAAAGGAGAAGAACCATGTGGCTAAAAGGCATACGCGGACAGCTATATGCGGTGCAGCTGGTTTCCATCCTTCTCTTCGTCTGCATCAGTGTCTGGGGTCTTGGGGAGGTACAGCGCTATTCTGCAGCCAGATCCGCACTGTATACCGATAGCGCTTTTCATCAGGTCGTTCACAGTGTGGATTCCGTCATCGAGTCCGTCGCAATCACGGCCAAGAGCTTTGCCTATACGGAGCCTGCACAGCGCCTATTGCTTGGCGAAGGCGACCGCGACACCCAAATCCAGGAATACGCTTCTGCTGCGGATACCGTTCGCTTTATCGTGTCCACCAACAGCAATATCATAGACGTCGCCCTTCTGAGCGTGCAGGGCAAGGATTATTTGTTTGGCGTCCAGCTGAACCACCGTTCCAATTCCACAGCCATAGAGTACGCCCAGGCATGTGTGGATGCACAAAAAAAGAGCGGCGTTTTCGTCGATTTTCCAAAGGAAGATGGCAGTTCTGAGTTTGCCACCTTTGCCTATGTCCTGCCGGTGTATTCCTCCCTTCAGGGCGAGCGCTCTGGCCAGTATATAGGCGCTTGCGTGATGCTCTGCCGTTTTAGCAACATCATAGAATCCATGACCGCCGCCACCATGGAAGGCGGTGTTCTTGAACTGCTTGGCAAGGATGGAACGCGGCTTTTTGTGACAGGCGAGGCAGATGTTCAAAACTCCATTCCCTCCTCCTGGAATAGTCACGTTTTTGCATCAACCGGCTGGACCTATCAGCAAAGCGTCTATACAGAGGGGCTCCGCCTTTTTCAGGGAACCATGCAAAGCCTGTTTTTCCCCTTGCTGTTTGCGGCGGCGCTCGTCATGATCTTGCTTATGGTTTTGATCCAGCGAAACATCAGCTCCCCTATTTTACAACTTAGCGAGCAGCTTATAGAAATCGCCCGGCAGCCTCTGGCAAATCCTGAAAAACGCGTTCAAGTATCTACGAGCAACGAGCTTTCTCGGATCGCGGACAACATCAATACCATGCTGGAGCATATCCATCATGCTAACGAAGAGCGCATCCGCAGCCAGCGGCACCTGCTCGAGGTGGAATTGTCGAAAAACCGCATGCAGCTATCCGCTCTACAAAGCCAGATCAATCCTCATTTCCTTTACAACAACCTTGCCTGTATGCGCGGCTTGGCGTTGGAGCACAACCTTCCCGTCATCGCCAGCATAGCTTCCAATATGGCGGCCATGTTTCGTTATTCCATTAAGGGGGCAAACTTCGTTCAATTTCGAGACGAACTCTCCATCGCACAAAAGTATTTAGACACCATGAACCTGCGCATGGATAACAAATTCCATTTTCATGTGGATGTGCCCTCTTCCCTACTCGAATGCTGGATGGTGAAAATGACGCTGCAACCCCTTGTGGAAAATGCGGTTTTTCATGGTTTAGAATCACTGCAGGGCAGCGGCGAGATCTCAATCAGCGCATGCTTTGTCAGCAACGGCGTCTATTGTGTTCGTATTCATGACAATGGAGTTGGGATGGAACCGAAAATGGTGTCCAGACTCAACGAGGAATTGGCTCGTTCCATCGATACGACGGAGCTATCCGAACACGATGGCATCGGCATTCACAACATCAATAAGAAGATCCGTTTGCTGCTCGGTGCATCCTACGGACTAAAGATAGAAAGTCAACCTATGAAGGGATCCACCATTACCGTCACCATGCCATATCTAGCCACAAAGCCTGCGGATGGCTAGCATATCGAACAACTGCCCCCTGCGCTTAACGAACGCAGGGGGCAGTTTTGTTCAGCGGAGGCGGCGAAGGCGGCGCCTTGGGTGGTGGCGGCTGTCCGGCTGGCGCTTTTTTTCGCGGACCCAGGCAACCATCAGGGCCACAACGCCGCAAGCGCAAAGGGCTATCGTCCACCATTTCCATACGCTGTCTTGGCTAGCGATGTCCATCGCGCTGTCGGCGGGCAAGCCGGCTTGCGCGGCATGGGCAAGCAGCGGCGCGAGCAGGCACGCCAGGAGCAAAATGCTCAAGACAACGCCGCGTTTCACTGCGTCACGCCCCTTTCCAAGTAAAGTTAGAGCTTTTCCATCACCAACCGGCGCTTTTCGTAGGTGGCCAGGTACCCAAAGCCCAGGCTTTTGAGCAGTTCCGTCGCCTGCGCAAAGCCGTTGGCAACGGTATTGATGCGGTGGGAATCCGAGCCCAGGGTCACCAACTCGCCGCCCAATTCCTTGTAGCGGCGGAAGACATCCTGGCCGGGCATGCCCTGGCCGTTCCAGCGGGAGGTGTTCAGCTCCAAAGCCTTCCCCCTTTGGATGATGGTCTTCAGGATCTCGTCCATCAATTCCGGCGCGTCCTCATAGCGCAAGGGCGGAAAGCGGTCGCCAGTAAACTTAAAGACATAGCCGATGTGCGCCACCGCGTCGTAATCCGGATACTCCCGAACGGATTCCAGCACGGCTTGCAGGTATTCCACGGCCGCCTGTTCCCTGCTCTTGTTGTTGAAAAAAATATCCACGTCGAAGGGATCGATGCCGTTGACCAGGTGGATGGAGAGCAGGTGAAAGTCCAAGGGCAACCGGGCGCAGCGGGCCTGCAACCCGGGCACATCCTTGCGGACATAGCCAAGCTCAAGGCCCATAAAGAGCGGAAGCTTTGGAAAGGCGCGCTTGGCTTCCTCGAAGGTCCGTGCATACAGATCCAGATCGGTGTCGAACTTATCCCCTACTATGCCGATGTCCACATGCTCGGTGAAGCAGAGCTTGCCCACGCCCTTGTCCAAACTGGCCTGAATCTGCTCCTGCATGGCGCTTAGGCCGTCGCCGCTACAGGTGGAATGGATGTGATAATCGCAAAACATAGCTGTTTACCCCACGACAATGTTGAGCAGGCGGCCAGGGATAAACACGAACTTGCGGACGGTCTTTCCGCCGATGAGGTTCTTGATCTCTTCCTTAGGCAGGAAGTATTCCTCCGCCTGGTCCTTGCCCAGGTTGCTCGGCACAACCAGACGCAGGCGCAGCTTGCCATTGATCTGCACGGCGATCTCGACCTCGTCGCGCACCAGCGCGCTCTCGTCGCAAACCGGCCAGCTTTGTTCGTGGATATATCCCTTTTCACCGATCTCCTGCCACATTTCCTCGGTGATGTGCGGGGCCACAGGATAGAGCAGCACCAACAAGGTCTTGAGCTCCTCGCGGGTGATGGAGCCCTGGTCGTAGACCGCATTGACATAGCTCATCATCTGGGCGATGGCGGTGTTGAACTTCATCCTTTCGAAGTCCTCGCTCACCTTCTTGATGGTCTGGTGGGTATCGGCCAGTAGCTCCTTGCTGTATTCCGTGCCCTGGATCATGTCCTGTAGCTTCCACACGCGGTCCAGGAAGCGCTTGCAGCCCCTGGCGCCCTGGGTGGACCAAGGAATGGCCTGGTCGAAGGCGCCCATAAACATCTCGTACAGGCGGAAGGCGTCCGCGCCGATTTCCTTGACCACATCGTCCGGATTGATGACATTGCCCCTGGACTTGGACATCTTCTCCCCGTTGGCGCCCAGGATCATGCCATGGCTCGTGCGCTTCATATAGGGTTCCGGGCAGGGAACCACGCCGATATCGTAGAGGAACTTATGCCAGAAGCGGGAATACAGCAGGTGCAGCGTGGTGTGCTCCATGCCGCCGTTGTACCAATCCACGGGCATCCAGTAGCGAAGGGCCTCCTGGGAAGCCAAGGCCTTGTCGTTGTGGGGATCGGTGTAGCGCAGGAAATACCAGGAGGAACCGGCCCACTGGGGCATGGTGTCCGTTTCCCGCTTGGCAGGCGCCCCGCACTTGGGGCAGGGCACGTTGACCCAGTCCTCCATCAAGGCCAAGGGGCTCTCGCCGGTGTCGGTGGGCATATAGTGGTCAGTCTTGGGTAGTTCTAGGGGAAGATCCTTTTCCTTCAGCGGCACGCAACCGCAGTGCTCGCACCAGATGACGGGGATGGGCTCGCCCCAGTAGCGCTGCCTGGAGAACACCCAGTCGCGCAGCTTAAAGTTGATCTTCTTTTCGCCGATGCCTTCCTTTTCCAGGTAGTCGATCATGGCCTTTTTGGCCTGGGCCACCTTCATGCCGTTGAGGAAGCCAGAATTGACCAGTATGCCGTCGGCAATATCGGTGTAGGCCTCCTTGTCGATGTCGCCGCCCGCGACCACCTCAACGATGGGCAGATCGAACTTCTTGGCAAAGGCATAGTCGCGCTCGTCATGGGCGGGCACGGCCATGATGGCGCCGGTGCCATAGGAAACGAGCACATAATCGCTGACCCAAATCGGAATATTCTTCCCATTGACGGGATTGATGGCGCTGATTCCCTCGATGGGCACGCCGGTCTTGTCCTTGTTCAGCTCCGTGCGCTCAAAGTCGCTCTTTTTGGCGGCTTCTGCTTGGTAGGCGCGCACCTGTTCCAGGTTGGTGATCTTGTCCGCCTGCTCTTTGAGCAGGGGATGTTCCGGAGAAACCACCATGTAGGTGGCGCCAAAGAGCGTGTCGGGCCTGGTGGTGAATACCCGCAGGCTGCCCTCGCAGCCGCAAAGCTGGAAGTCCAGCTCCGCGCCCTCGCTGCGGCCTATCCAATTGCGCTGCTGCACCTTGACCTTCTCGATGAAGTCCACCTCGTCCAAGCCATCCAGCAGCTTTTGCGCGTACTTGGTGATGCGCAGCATCCACTGGGACTTGACCTTGCGGACCACGGGCGAGCCGCAACGCTCGCAAACGCCTTCCACGACCTCCTCGTTGGCCAGGCCGACCTTGCAGCCCGTGCACCAGTTGATGGGGATCTCCGCCTTATAGGCCAGGCCGTTTTCCAACAGCTTGAGGAAGATCCATTGGGTCCAACGGTAGTAGCTGGGGTCGGTGGTGTCCACCTCGCGGGTATAATCGAAGGCAAAGCCCAGCATTTTGAGCTGGTCGCGGAAATGGTCGATGTTTTGCTTGGTCACGATTGCCGGATGGATATGGTTTTTGATGGCAAAGTTCTCCGTGGGCAGGCCGAAGGCGTCCCAGCCGATGGGGAACAAGACGTTGTACCCCTCCAACCGCTTCTTCCGGCCGATGATGTCCATGGCGGTGTTGGACCTGGGGTGGCCCACATGCAGCCCGGCTCCGGAGGGATAGGGAAACTCGATCAATGTATAGTATTTGGGCTTGGAGTGGTCGTCCGAGGCGCAGAAGCATCCCGTCTTATCCCAGACATCCTGCCACTTTTTCTCAATCGCGCTAAAGTCGTAGTTCTTGTTGGCCATCTGCCATCTTCCTTTCCCGTTGGCTTCGCTTGACAATATATTTTAGGCCCTATCGTGTTTTTTGTCAATTGCGCCGCCGCTTTCCCCGTGGTATTATGGAGAAAACGCACATTAAGTTTTTAGGAGGTTTTAGCATGAACGCCTATCGCGCCTATGAACAGACCTTGGACGGCGGGCTTAAGCAGGTTTGCCTCGCCAACGCCGACTGCCAGCTGGCCATCCTGCCCGCCGCAGGCTTCAACCTCTATTCCGCCATTTACAAAAACCGCCAGCTCCTCATGCCGACGGTGAACATCGCCAATCCCATGTCCGCCGCGGGCGTGCCCATCCTCTTCCCCATGCCCAACCGCACCAGGGACTGCCAATACACCTTCGGCGGCCACAGCTGCCAGATCAAGAAGAACGGCCAGCCCCGTTTCCTGCACGGCCTGTTTATGGACGAGCCGTTCAACTACAGCTTCGGCGCGGACGAAACCTCCGCCTGGTGCAAGGGCTGGGCCAGCATTTCCAGCGATAAGGAGTATTTCGACAGCTATCCCTTCCCCTGCACCCTCACCCTCGTCTACACCCTCACCGCCGGCGGTCTCAAGCTCACGTACACCGTGCAAAACGAGGGCGGCGAAACCCTGCCCTATGGCTTTGCCATCCACCCCTATTTTGACAAGATGGGCCAGCCGGACAAGATCCGCATCCAGGTGCCCGCACCCAGCTACTACGAGGCGGAGATGTGCATGCCCACGGGCAAGCTGCTGCCCGCCCAGAACGAGACGGACATCTCCGAGTTCAAGGCCGTGGCCGACCTGAACCTGGACCACGTCTATAGCGGCATGTCCGGCAAGAAGGCCTGCATCGCCTACGACGAGCTCGGCTTTGGGCTGGAGCTTTCCGCCAGCAAGGAGTTTGTGAACATGGTGGTCTACACGCCTCAGAATCGTCCCGGCTTCTGCCTGGAGAACCAGACCAACGCCACAGACTTCCTCAACCTGTATGCCAAGGGCATCGACACCGCCTTCATGAACACCGTCGAGCCCGGGCAAACCGCCTCCGGTTGGATCGAGATCAAGGTTGTGTAGCTTCAAGGTTTTCGGCGTTTGCAAACATTTTCGGGGGGTGTGGCGTTCTATTCCAGGGCGCCCGGCCCCCGATCTTTTTGAACATTTGTCGCATTTGATGGTTGTCAATCCGGGGATGAAATGGTATCATTTATCTATAGGATTGGATGCATATGCTTGCGGAGGCCGAAATGAAAGCCAATAAAGATAAATTGCTCGACCATCTGGTCGATTTACAGCTTAGACCCGTTACCAACGAACTGCACCAGATCCGCTATTGGAGCGCGCTGGACGACCCCGATGAAGAGAAATGGGACTATACCTCCCACATTTCCAGGATGGATCGCAAATATCCAGACAGGGCCAGACGCTCCGACTATGACGACGATGGCGCGCGACCCGGACGTTCCCGGTTATGGCTTGTGGCGGTTTTGATCGTGCTGGTGGTTTCCGCGGCAAGCGTGGCCGGCTATTTTGTGTGGGTGGATTATCTGGCGCCCGGCATGAGCCAGACCCAGGGCGATAGCGGCTATGCCCCCGTCCAGGGATACATGGTCGTCCTGGGCAATCGGGAAATCGGCATCGTCTCCGAGGCCGACAAGGCCACCGTGGAAAGCTACGTGCAGCAGCTAACCCTACAGGCCCAGACCCAGGCGGGCGCCGAGGTGGTGTGCGAACAGGCCTTGAGCTTTACCCCCGTGACGGTGGACGCCATCTACGTGCCCAATGTCAACGACGTCAACGCGGTCCTTGCCAGGCATATGGTCTTCGTGCCCGTTACCAGCGTTGGATGAACCGCCTCGCAAACGGAAGATACACAGGGGAGGATGTCCCAGGATGGGCATCCTCCCCTTCGCTTTCCCCCTTCCCCCGATCTGTCAAGCGCCGGGCAAAGGCGAAGGGGAGGACCGCCGTGTGGCGGTTCTCCCCTTGGTTTTATCTTGGGCGGATCATCAACCCAGGCGGATGACGTTCCAGCTAAGGCTTTGCAGCCGCAGCTCCAAACGCCCGTTTTCGATCGTCCCGCCCTCCCCGTTCCGGGGAACCACGCAATCCGGCGCTTCCAGCGTGTTGCAGGCCTTCACGTCGTCCGCGTGCAGCTGGATGTGGCTGCGCAGCTTGAGCTCCGGGAAGGCGCGCAGGTCTGCCTGTAGCAGCACATCGTTTTCCATGTCCTTGTTGACGGCAAAAATGGTCAGGGAGCCGTCCTCCGCCTCCACGGCGACCGCGTCCACATTCGGCACGGCGCCCAGGGCCTTGGTCTGCATCTGCGGCGCATCGAGTACGGGGCGGAGCACCGTTCCGCGGCCAAACCTGGACGCGTGCAGGAAGGGATAGTAGATGGTCTGCCTCCAGGCGCCGCCCCCGGGAGCGGTCATGATGGGGGCGATGACGTTGACCAGCTGGGCCATGCAGGCGATCTTGACCCGGTCCGCGTGCTTCAACAGGGTGATGAGCATGCTGCCCACCAACAGCGCGTCTTCAAAGGTGTAGGTATCCTCCAGCAGCGGCGGCGCCTGCTTCCAAACGCGGCTGTCGTAATAATCCTGGTCGCGTCCGTTGGAATGGAACCAGACGTTCCACTCGTCGAAGGATAGGTGAATCCGCTTCTTGCTGTGCATTTTGGCGCGGACCGCGTCGCAGATGCTGACGACGCCGTCGATGAAGGCGTCCATCTCCACGCTCCTTGCCAGGAAGGAAGCGGTGTCCCCTTCGGCGTTGCCATAATACTGGTGGAGCGACATGTAATCCACGGTGTCATAGGCCTCTTCCAGCACAGTCTGCTCCCAGGAGCCGAAGCTGGGCATATACAGGTTGGAGGAGCCGCTGGCCACAAGTTCAATGCTGGGATCGATCCATTTCATGACCTTGCCCGCTTCGTGGGCCACCCGGGCATATTCCACAGCCGTCTTGTGGCCGATCTGCCAGGGGCCGTCCATCTCGTTGCCAAGGCACCAGAGCTTGACGTTCAGGGGCTCCTTTGCGCCGTTTTGCACGCGCAAGTCGGACCAATAGGAGCCGGAGGGATGGTTGCAATACTCCACCAGGTTGCGCGCCTCATCCACGCCCCTTGTGCCAAGATTGATGGCCATCATCACGGAGCTGCCGGCCTTTTTGGCCCAGCTGCAAAACTCCTGCACGCCCACGGCGTTGGCTTCGGTGGAAGACCAGGCCATGTCCAGCTTCGTGGGCCTCTTTTCAACCGGGCCGATGCCGTCCTCCCAGTTATAGCCGGATACGAAGTTGCCGCCCGGCCAGCGCACCACCGGCACGTTCAGCTCCTTGACCAGCGCCAATACATCCTTGCGGAAGCCTTCCTCGTCCGCCATCGGGTGACCGGGCTCATATATACCGGTGTAGATGGCTCTGCCAAGATGCTCCAGGAAGGAGCCGAAGAGCCGCTTGTCCACCTGGCCGATGCGATAATCGCGGTCCAATACCATGCGAGCCATTTTCATGTTGGTCCCTCATCCTTTCTCCATCGTGTCTTTGTATTTAAACTCCCTTAGTCCAGATACGCGCCAAGCCGCTTGAGCAGCGCCAGGGAGGCCTCCGCCGGGCAGAAGAGTTCCAAGCCCACGGGCGCCTGTACCTTGGATTCGGCGATCAGGCGAAAGACGGGATCGTAGTCGAAGTTCTCGAACAGCTTATCGTCCCGCCTGGGGTGGCCGGCTACATGGAAGTGGCCGATCAGGGGCAGGTTGTCGCGTATGCGCGCCAGCACATCCTCGCCCATATGCACCTGGTGGTAGACGTCGAACAGCAAGCGAACGTTCGGGCTATTCACCTGGCGGATGATGTCGAAGCCTTCGTTGGAGTCGGTCAGATAGTAGCCCGGATGGTCCTTCACATCGTTGAGCGGTTCCACCAGCAGGGTGACGCCGGCCTGCTCCAGCAAGGGCGCCGCAGCCCGCAGGCCTTCCACGATGGATTGGTGTTGTGCCGCGCGCGGCGCGCCCGTGTCCTGGCCGACCTGGGTGATCAGCCCGGGGCAGGCCAAGCGCTTGGCCGTCTCCAGGGCCTCCTGTAGGGAGCGCAGGTATTCCTCCCGCCTCGCCGGGTCGTTGAGGATGAAAAAGGACGGGCAAAAGGCGCTAAGATGCGCGCCGCTCTTGCGCAGGCAGTCTTGGATCTGGCGCGGCTGCTCTGGGCTTAAGCCCCACAGCTCAAAGGTGTCATATCCCAGGGGCAGCATCTGTTCCAGGGCCTGTTCCAAGGAATAGCCCGGAAACAGGCAGAGGGTATTTATGCTAAAGCGCATAGTCCATCGTCTCCTCCTTATCGGGTATTACAGCAGAAAGACCCCTTGGCCTTCCGGCGTTTGGCAAAAAACGGCGTTGGTTTCCTGGTCAAAGCCCTCATCCAAGCGTTCCGGAATGGCTCTTTTTCCCCGGTCCGGCCAGCGCAGATGGACATAGGCGCCGTCCGACCAGCGCCCAAGGGAGAAAAAGCGCGCATTCTCCACGCAAAAGCCCTCGGCGCCCACGGCCATGGCCGGCAAAAAGTCCTCGGGCAGGGCGGGCGCATGCTCCACGTGCAGGCGGGCGGAGCGGCCCAGCAGCCGGCCGCGCACCGCGCAGAGCGCCTCATATCCGTTGTCGCAGCCCACAAAGCGCCTGCCTTCCAGCGAGGCCGCCAAATAGCTGGTTCCGGAGCCTGCAAAGCCGTCCAGCACCAATTCGTCGGGCTTGGAGGCGCAGCGCACGATGCGCCGAAGCAGCTTGAGGGGCTTTTGCGTGGGATAGCCGCAGCGTTCCGGATCCTTTTGTTGCAGGTGGGCGATGTCCGTCCACACGTCGGATGGGGGCACGGGATCGTCGTCGTAGTAGCGGTATTCCCTGCCGCCGGAGCGGATGGACCGGTAGGCCCGGCCCTGCTCGTCCACCTGGCGGCGCATGTGGTTGTGCCTGTGCTCGGTTCTTGGAAGGGCCACAGCCATGGGATCGAAATGGCTGTCCTTGGAAAGGGCGTAGTAGAGGATGGTATCGTGCTTCCGGCTGAAATGCCGTTTGGAGCGGCCTCCGCTGTTATAGGCCCAGATGATCTCGTTGCGGAAGCACACCTCCCCCAGGATTTGATCCAGATGAAGGCGGGCATAGGCGCCGGCGCGATGGTCCACGTGCAGGAACAGGTTTCCATCCTCCCTCAAAGCCCTGGCGGCCAACTCCAGGCTCTCGTGGAGAAAGGCCAAATAGGCCTGCATCCCCTCCCAGCGGTCCGAATAGGCGCCAAATTCCTTGCCCGTGGAAAAGGGCGGGTCCAGATAGCACAGGCTTGCCCTTTCCGGCAGCTGGGGCAAGACCTGCGAAAGCTCTCCCAGGTAATGGTCGCCGCCGGGCCCCTCCCCTGGCAGCAGCTCTAGGCCGAGCGTTACGCGCTTTATAGCCATAGATATTCCTCCAGATGCTCGGTGAGCAGGCGCAGGAACTGCCTCTGCGTTTCGTCCTCGCACAGGGCCTGGCCCGCCGCCTGCACGGCCTGCACAAAGGCCGGATCCAGCCCGCGAAGACCGTGCTCGCACAGGGGACAAAGGGGCCTGGCGCGCACGTCCATTTCTACGGAGAGGACGCCGTCCTTGTCCAAATAGGGAAACAGAGGGAAGATGCGGCAGCTCAGCGGCCGTAGGCGCCTGGGGCAAGGCAGCTTGCAGACCAGCAGGGGAACGGGCTTGCCCTGAAACTCCAGCGCGGAATCCAGCAGCTCCATCCAGGCGCCCTGGTGGGCGTAGTACGCTTCCTCGCCCGGAAACAGCAGCATGCCCGCAACTTCCCACCCTTCCTCCTCCTTGCAGCAAAGGGCGCCGCAAAGCCTGCCGCAATCGGCCTTCAGCGGCGTCGTGGACTCCAACAGGCTGCGCGCTCGCTCCAGGGCCGTTCTCGGCTCGTTCATGGTCACTCCATCCACCTCCTGGCCGCCTCCAACAGGGCGGCCCTATCGTTGGGCAATTTCCCCTCGATCACAAGCCCCAACAGCCCGTCGAGGGCCTCGCCCACCCGCGGCCCCTGCAGGCCCAAGCCCAGCAGTTCCCTCCCGCCCAGCGCCAGCTGGGACAGGGAACAGCATAGGCCCTCTTGCAGGCAGCGCTCCAACAAGGGTAGGGCCTGTCCGCCCTGCAATGTCAGCAGCAGGCGCGCCCTCTCCTCGCCCTGCTTGCCGAGCAGCCTGCGCACCTGGGGCAGGCTGCTTTGGGGCTGTTCCCCCAGGGCCAGCAGCAGGCGCAGGCTCTCCTGTTGTCTCGCGCTCAGGCGCAGGGCGCGCAAATCCTCCTCCGGGCTTGCGCTACAGCGCAAAAGCGGATATAGCCGCAACAAGGGATCTGGCGGCAGGCTGGAAAGCCGTTCAAGGCAAGCCGCCTTCTGCGCGTCCGGCGTTTCAGCAAGGCCCGGCAAGCAGACGGCCAGCACGTCCCAAAACGCGCCGAGCACCGGCTCCGCCCGTTTGCCGCAAACCAGCTTGAGGAGCTCCGCGCTGATCCTCTCCCTGGCGACAGATTGCAAAAGCGCCGCCCGCTGATGAACGGCGGCCGCCGTCTCCGCCTCGATGGCAAAGCCGAGCACGGAGGCAAAGCGCAGGGCCCTCAGCACGCGCAGGGCGTCTTCCTCAAACCGCGCCATGGGATCTCCCACGCAGCGGAGCAGGCCGGCGCGCAGGTCCGGCAACCCGCCGACCAGATCCACCAGGCCCCTGTCCGGGTGAAAGGCCAGGGCGTTGCAGGTAAAATCCCGCCGGAGCAGATCCTCTTGCAGCTGGCTGACGAAGCGCACCTGGCTGGGATGCCGGTGGTCCAGGTATTCCCCATCCCTGCGGTAGGCGGTTACCTCCACGGCCAGGCCCCGGTATACCGCCGTGACCGTGCCATGGGCGATGCCCGTGGGGTGCACCCGGCAGCCCGCCGCCTCCAACGCCTCCGTGGCCTGCGGGGGGCGGGCCTGGGTGGCGATGTCGTAATCCTTCGGCGGCTGGCCGAGCAGGGCGTCCCGCACGCAGCCGCCCACCAGGTAGGCCTCATACCCGGCTTGCTCCAGCGCCGAGAGCATGTACAGGGCTTCCTGCGCAGCCTCCATGGCCCTCCCCCTTTCGCACCCATTTTTCCCCAAGTTGTTTCCCCGTGGTTACGATTTTCCAGAACAGCCGAAAAGTTACAGCTTTGAAATCGAAATCTGCATGGTATTTCCTTTACATCCAGTTTCTTCAATTGCCAGCCTCAACCTTTGGTGGTATGATGCCACCACATGTGGGAGAAACATGAAAATTTCTTCAAAAAGGAGGAAAAAGCAATGATGAAACTCGCATCCATCCTGACAGCCTGCGCCCTTTGCTGCACGGTCAACGCCCCGTGGACCACCGCGGTCTGCCGGCCCAGCGGTTTGCCGAGCCAAGGCCCCTGCGCGGTCGCCAGCGCCACCCCAACGCCAACCGCCGAGGCGACCAAAGCCCCTGCGCCAACGGCCTCTCCCGAGGCGACCGCCCCGGTCGCGGAGGCTTCCTTGGACGCCTATGCCCGGGCCGTGGTGGAGATGACCAACGACGAGAGGGCCAAGCAAGGCCTTGACGCCCTCGTCGTGGACGCGGACGCCGTTGCCGCCGCCCAACTGCGCGCCGCAGAGCTGGCCCAGAGCTTTTCGCATACCCGTCCCAACGGGGAGAGCTGCTTCACAGCCCTGGACGAGGTCGGCGCGGTCTATTCCGGCGCAGGAGAAAACATCGCCAGGGGGCAGATGACCGTGGAACGGGTCATGGCCTCCTGGATGAGCAGCCCTGGCCACTATGCCAACATCATGCGGGAGAGCTATACCCGCATCGGCGTGGTGCATGTGGTGATCGACGGCGTACACCTTTGGGTCCAGCTGTTCCTGCGCTAGACGCCTACAGCAGCCGCTCGAGGTAGTCAAAGGCGGGAAACTGCTTGTCCAACAGCGTTTCGGTGTAGGCACGCATGGCTTGGTAACAGCCTTCCACCGGCCCCAGGGGAATAAGCCTATCCCCTTGCGCGGCGCGCAGCAGCGCGAACACCTGCTCCTTGGTGGCCGGAGGGCTCTGGGGGCTGGCGTGCTCCGCGCAGGCCAGGCCGCCCTTGGCAAAGTCAAAGCGGGCGTCCCGAAGGGGACCCGCGCACTGCACACAGCGCCGGAGGGTCAACCCTTGGCCGTTAAGGGCCAGGAAGCGCAACAAAAAGGCCGCCGTCAGGGACTTGATGCCCTCAAACTGGGCTTCCAGATAGGCCAAGGCCTGCAGCAGGAGCACGAAGAGCCCCTCATTGGACTCTCCCTCCTGTACCACCTCCAGGCAAAGCCTGGCAAACAGCGTGGCGCAGGCCAGATGCGGGGGGCTTTCGCGCAGGGCGTAATGGGTTTTGTCCACCGTACAACCGGCCAAATAGTACTGCCCGCCGCGCTCATTGAGCAAAAACTCGCCGAGGGTAAACTGGGTGGTGGCGGCCAGCAGCTTGCTGGACGGCCTGCGTGCCCCACGGGCAGACGCCTCCACCCTTCCCTGTTCCTGGGTAAACAGGGTGAGCATGCGATCGTATTCGCGGTAGTTGACGGTCCTGAGCACGATGCCGTTAAGCTTGATGGGAAACGCCATGGCCGTCAACCTCCCCCCTTTTCCCCGTCCTGCCGCGGATTTTGAAACGGCCCGCCTTCCTCTCCCGGAAGGGCGGGCCTATTTCTCATTCATTCGTATACCCCAATGTCTTCAGGTCCTCCTGGCGATTGCGCCAATCCGGCCGGACCTTGACCCAAAGCTGCAGGTTCACCCTCTGGCCCAACAGCTTCTCGATGTCGCCCCTGGCTTGTTCGCCGATGCGCCGCAGCATCTCGCCCTGCTTGCCGATGAGGATCCGCTTGTGGGACTCCTTTTCGCAATAGACATTGGCATGGATGGTGACGGCCAGCTTTTCATCGCCCTGGTTCTCGATGGATAGGATCTCCACGCCGATGCCATGGGGGATTTCCTCGCGCAGGTTGCGCAGCGCCTTCTCGCGCACCATCTCCGCCACGATTACGCGCTCCGGCTGGTCGGTGACCATGTCGTCGGGGAAATACTTGGGGCCTTCCGGCATCCAATCCAGCAGGGTTTTGAGCAGCTCCTCCAGGCCCGTCTTCTTCCGGGCGGATATGGGCAGCCAGGCCTTGGCCGGATAGGCGGAAAGCTTTTGCAGCAGGGGCGCCAAAACGGTCGCATCCACGGTGTCGATCTTGTTGACCACCACGGCCACCGGCACCGCAAGCTTGGTGTACTTCTCCACGATGTCCAGATCCTGCTTGCGAACGTCGGAGGCGTCCAGCATCACCAGCACGGCGTCCACGTCCTCCAGGGCGCTTTGCACCGCTTGGATCATATACTCGCCCAGGCGGTTGCGCGGGGTGTGAATGCCGGGGGTATCCAAGAAGACGATTTGCGCCTCGGGCCGGGTGAGCACGCCCATGATGCGGCTGCGGGTTGTCTGTGCTCTGGGCGAGACGATGGCGACCTTTTCGCCGATCAAGGCGTTCATCAGGGTGGACTTGCCCACGTTGGGGCGTCCCAGGATGGCCACAAAGCCGGAATGAAAGCTCTTTTGCATAGGTTTTTCCGTTTCTCTTTCTGTTGATTTCGCCTTTAATTCTTCTCTGGAGAGGTGGACCGTTTGCAGGGCCGCCTCCTCGAGCTCGCGCATTTCCCTGCGCTCCTCGTCGGTTTCATGGTCGTAGCCAAGCAGGTGCAGCAGCCCATGGGCCAGCATATAGCCGTATTCCCGGCGCTGGCTGTGGCCGTATTCCTGGGCCTGCTCCACGATGCGAGCCGGGCAGAGCACCAGATCTCCAAGGAACAGGCAGCCCGTTTCCGGGTCGAAGTTGCCGACCAGGTCGCGGCCCTGCAGCTCCTTCAGCTTCCCTGCAAGCATGGGAAAGGAAAGCACGTCCGTCACCCGATCCACGCCCCGAAACTCCCGGTTGATGCGCTGGATCTCCTCTTCCTCCACCAGGCTGACGGAGACGCTCGCGTCCATGTCCACGCCCTGTTGGCTCAACACCTGTTCGCCCACGGCCTGAAACAGTCCGTCAAGTCCCTCTTCCTTCGGGTCTTTTCGCTGATCGATCAGTTCAATCTCTAGCATGTCCGCTCTTTTCGCCGCTTTCTTCTTTCTTTTTACCGACGTCCAGCTTGGGATACTCGATGCGCTCGTGGTAAATGCCCGTGAGCGTCTTGATAAACGCCTTTTCGATTTGGTCCAAATCCCTCAGCGTGAGCGGGGCCTCGTCCAGCTGACCACCGTCCAACTTGCTGCGGATCATGTCATGCACGAACTTGGTGATGGCCTCCACGCTGCGCTCCTTCAGGGTGCGCGCGGCGGCCTCCACGCTGTCGGCCATCATGACGATGGCCGCCTCCTTGGTCTGGGGCTTGGGGCCGTCGTAGCAGTAGTCCTTGGGATCCACTTCCTTACCGGCCGCCTCGGCCGCCGTCTTGGCCTTGTGGTAGAAGTAGGCCATGAAGCTGTCGCCATGGTGCTGGGCGATCAGGTCGCGCACGGGTTGGGGAAGCTTGTACTTTTCCGCCATGGCAAGGCCGTCGCGCACATGCGCAGCCAAGATGGCCGCGGATACCTGGGGTTCCATGCCGTCGTGGGGGTTGGGCTGATCCATCTGGTTTTCCTTGAAGAAGATGGGCCTTCTCGTCTTGCCGATGTCGTGGTAATAGCAGCCGACCCGGCAAAGGAGGGCGTTGGCGCCCACCTGGTCCGCCGCCGCTTCGGCGAGGTTGGCCACCAGGATGGAGTGGTGATAGGTGCCCGGCGCCTCGGTTTGCAGCTGGCGCAGCAAGGGTTGGGTGGGGATGGAGAGCTCCAGGAGCATTTGCGGGGTCACCAGGTTAAACATGGACTCCAGCAAGGGCAAAACGCCCACGGCCAACACGGCGGAAAGCAGACCGCCAACCCCGGCCAGCAAGCCGTTGCGCAGGTTCTCGCTAAAGTTGGTGCTGATCAGCACGCCGGATGCCAGCACGCAGATGAAGTTCAGCACGCCAAGGGCGAAGCCCGCGTACAGCAGCCTGGAGCGCCTGGTGGCAAAGCGCGACAGGTAAACCGCCATGGAACCGACGAACATGGACACCAGCAGCAGCTGGAACATGGGCGCGGCCAGCAGGCCTTCCTCGCCGGTGGCCAGCACGCCCGAGCAAATGCCCAGCACCAGGTTCATCAGCAGGGCCAAGCCGGGCCTAAGCAGGATGGCGATGAGCAGCGCGCCCAGCTGCACGGGGATGAGGTAGGCGTCCAGCTGCCGCACAGCCAGGCCGATGGCCAGCTGCAACAGGGTGATGACGGCCAGCAGCAGCATGAACTTCGGTTCGTGTAGCAGTTTTCTTTCAAACTGGACCAGATACAGGAGCACCGTGGCGAACATCAAGGCCACCAGCAGGGTCATGCCGATGTACATATAGGCGTCCAGGCCCTCGGCCTGCAGCAAGCCGAGCTCGCTCAGCATGGCGTACTGCTGCTCGGTGACCACCTCGCCCGCCTGCACGATGTTCTGGCCCTTCTTATAGATGACGGGTTCCACGGCTTCGGCCAGCTGCTCCCGCTCGGCCTCCGTGGCCTCCGTATCCTCGAACACGTTTTCGCGCAGCACCGCGGAAACCAGCGCGTTGGCGATGGAGATCAGGTTGTTATCCAGCCCGCTGCCCACTAGGCGGAAGGCCAGCTCCTGCTGGGCCTGGCTCAGCTCGCCGTCGCGCACGCCCTCCTCCATGGTCTCCTGCACCAGCTGGGTGAGGGTATCGGCCATGGCGTCAAAGCTGGCGTCGTCGATGGTGAGGATGGTCTTAAGCTCCTTTTGCGTCAGGTTCAACGCACCCAGCGCCGTGCCGAGGGAGGAGAGCGCGCTCTCCTGCGGATCGGGCGTTGCGGTTGCCGGCGTGGACACGCTGGGCTGCGCCGAAGGCGCCGGGGTCTCCTCCATGCCTTGGTCCGGCTGCTCCTCCCCCGTCTCCGGCGTGTCTGCGACCTCCGGGGTCGGCGTCGGGGTTGGGGTCGGGGTCGGCGTGGCGCTGATCTCGCGGTTGTAGGAAGCTCGCAGCCGGCGCATGGAGGCGATGTACTCCGCCAGCATATCCGAAGAGAGCTCGGCGATGCTGGTATCCTTGCGCATGATGCCCTCGCCCAGGGAGCTTGCCGCCTGCTCGCGAAGGCGCTCGGTGGCGATCTTATCCTCGATGTCCTTGGTGGCCTTGATGGTCTCCGGAGCGGGTTCCCCCACGCGGATGTCGTGCTGTTCGGGGCTTGCGACAGCCACGAGGGTCCCCAACATCAGGAGGAAGCACAGCGCCAAGATCAGCACGGAATACAGGGCCTTGTTGCCCTTGATCCGCCGGAACGCTCCCTTTGCCCGGGCCTTTTCTTCAGCGGGTGGGATTTGAAACATGGCGCTCTCTCCTTCACTCGTCCGCGCCTTGGGCCGTCTTAGCGGCCTGCGCGTTTTTCGTATTTTTCATAGGCGCGCACGATGGCTTGTACCAGCTCGTGCCGCACGACATCCCGGTGGGTCAACTCCACCACGGCAATGTCGTCCACGCCCTTGAGTACCTCCACGGCTTCCTTTAGCCCGCTGCGCTTGCCAAGGGGCAGGTCGATCTGGGTCATGTCGCCGGTGACCACCACCTTGGAGCCCATGCCAAAGCGCGTCAGGAACATCTTCATCTGCTCGCAGGTGGTATTTTGCGCCTCGTCCAGGATGATGAAGCTGTCGTTCAGGGTTCGGCCGCGCATATAGGCCAGGGGGGCAACCTCGATGGCCCCGCGCTCCTGCAATTTCTGGAAGTTTTCCAGGCCCATCAGCTCATAGAGCGCATCGTATAGGGGTCGCAAATAGGGGTCCACCTTGTTTTGCAGGTCTCCAGGCAAAAAGCCCAGCTTTTCACCGGCCTCCACGGCAGGGCGCGTGAGCACGATGCGCTCCACCTCTTTGTTCTTAAACGCCACCACGGCCATGGCCATGGCCAAATAGGTCTTGCCCGTGCCCGCAGGGCCTGTGGCAAAGGTGACAATGTTCTTCTTGATGGCCTCGACATATTGCCGCTGTCCAAGCGTCTTGCAGCGCACCTGTCTTCCCCGGGCGGTGATGGCGATGACGTCCTGCATGATGGCGTCGATCATGTCCGCTTGGCCCTCCCGGGCCAGCTCCACCGCATAGTTGATGCGGGACTTGTCGATGCGCTCCTTGCGGCGAAGCATGGCCACCAGCTTGTTGAGCACGGTTACGGCCAGCTCCACGTTTTCTTCCTCGCCGCTGACGAGAATCTGCGGCCCTTCCGCACTGATCCTGGTGCCGGTACGGCTCATGATGGTTTCCGCGTTTTCGTCTAGATTGCCGAACAGGGCCAGCACCTGCTCCATGGAGTCCAGGTCCAACGCCCGTCGAACAAGGCTTTCACTTTCCAAACGGACTATTCCTCCCGGGCGACGCCCGCTCCTTCCACCTGCACGCCGATTTCGGCAAGGGTTTCCAGGGTAAGCGTCGCCAATAGTTTTTCATTTCCTATCTTACTATATTCCAAGCGTTTGTCAACAACCCGCGCACCGTTTGGAATCAGGTTTAGGGCGTCCGTGAGCGCACGCTGCGCCGCTTGTCTGGCAACCTCGTCATACTCCCTGCGCGCCTGCGAGCTGACGACTTCATATACGGTTATTTTATCCCATTCAATCGGAAAAAACAAGCCGTCCAGAAGCCTCCCCTTCTGGTGCGAGACATCATAGCAGGCAAAGCCGTTCTCCTTTTGAAACCAGGGCAGTTCAAAGCCCAAGACGCTTAGGCGAGTATCCGTAAACTGCCTACCTGTCGTTTGGCGCTGCTCCTGATACAGGTCTGCCTGGCCCGCGCCGCGATGCCAAAGCCTCGCCGTCACCTGGCCGGATGCGTGGCAGGGAGCACCATTGTGGTCCACCCCTTGGATGAGCACCTGTCCTTGGCGAACCGTGTCGCCGGGCTGCACCAGGGCGGTGCCGGAAAAGACCGTCACGCCGACGATGAGGCCGGCGCTGCCCGCCACCACGTCCACGGGCTGGTTGCGGTCAAAGATTTCCGGCGGGTCCGTCGCCTCCACCACGAAGAGCTCCAGCGAGGTTCCGCGCCTGCGAAGGGAAACGTAGGTCAGCTCGGGGTGGGCCTGCTGGACCGCCTCCTCCACCTGCCGCTTGTCGATGCTTCCAAGGGCGGCACCCCGCTGCACGCCAAGCTCCTGCAGCTGTTGCTGGAGGGAAGACAGGCGCGCGGCATTCTGCACGCCGGAGATCCGAACCTCCAGCACGGTGCTGCTCAGGTAAACGAGCACGAGCAGCGCGGCCGTGGCCGCCACCCAAAAAGAGGCGCTGCGGCGCAACAGGACGCGCAGAAAGGGCAAGCCCCGGCGCTTGAGCACGCGCATGCGCATTCCCTGCCCGCGCAGCAGCGTCCGCAGGGCGCGCACATCCCCAAGGGGCAGCTCCAGCACCACCCCGTCCTTTGTTCTACGCACATTCTTCAGCGGAATGTGTTGGGCTATCTGCGTCAGCTTTGCCGCTGAAAGCTTGCCCAGCAGCCGAACCGTGACGCTTCCGGTGAAAAACTCCATGCCGCCTGCCTCCCCCGTCTCAGCCCTGTTCAAAGCCCACGGAATCGATCTCCCCCACCACCACCATGTCTTCCACGCTGATGGATTCCAGCGCCAGCTCCCGGCCGAGCACCTCCAGGCAAAGGCGGCGCCCGCGCAGGCGTATGCGTTCCGGCGCGTATTCCTGCAAGCCCCGATGGCCCTCAATGACCAGGCGGCTGTTGCCGTCAAAATGCAGACGCAGCTCTCCGGTGAGGGTGCTGCGCGGCAGGCCCAGCGCGTCCGCAATCCTCGCCTTGTCCATGTCATACATCCTCCTTTTCCCATTCAACAGAGTATATGCCCCCTCATCGCGGCTTAGGCCGGAGGGCCCGGCGGCAACGGCGAGGAAGCTCCGCCTTTTTGCAACATCAAGAAGGGGGACCGAAGCCTTGCTTCGATCCCCCTTTGTTCGGGAAACCCCTTTAGCTCGCCGCGATCTCGGTGAGGGTTACCTGCACGGTAAACTTCTCCCCGTTGCGCTGCACGGTCAACTCCACAACATCGCCAATCTGCTTGGAATACAGCCAGGCGCGCATGGCCGTGTCGGACTGAATGGCCTCGCCATCCAGCTCCAGGATGATGTCGCCGGACTGCAGGCCGGCGATATCGGCGCCGGAGCCCTCGGTCACTTCCACAACCTCCATGCCGTAGATGACCTCATAGCGGGAGTTGTAGCCCTGCAACAGCCTGCAGGTCACGCCAAGGCCGGGGCGCTTGATGGTGCCGGTCTGGATCAGCTCCTCCACCACGGGCTTCACCTGGTTGATGGGGATGGCAAAGCCCAGGCCCTCGATCTCGGCGCCGTCGGAAGTCATGCCGGAATTCTTGCGGGAGTTGATGCCGATGACCTCGCCGTTCATGTTGATCAACGCGCCGCCGGAATTGCCGGGGTTGATGGCGGCGTCGGTCTGGATCATCTCAACGGTGTAGCCGTCGCTGAGCGTCAGTTCCCTCTCCGCGGCGGAGATGGTGCCGAAGGTCACGGTGCCGGCCAGCTCATTGCCAAGGGGGCTGCCGATGGCCAGGGCGAACTCGCCGGTGCGCACGCTGTCGGAATCCCCGAGCTTAGCGGCGGTCAGGCCGGTCCGATCGATCTTCAAAAGGGCGATGTCCAGCACGGAATCGTAGCCGATCACCTGTGCCTCGATCTCCTCGCCGTCATGCATGAGCACCGTCACCTTGCTGGCGTCGCTGATGACGTGGTAGTTGGTGACCACATAGCCGTCCTCGGAGACGATCACGCCCGAGCCGGAGCCCTGGGCAACCTCCGCGGTGCCATCCATAAACATGGCCTGCGTGTAGTTTGCGATACCCACGACGGAATCCTCAACCTGAGAAACGAGATCCGCCACGTGGGTGGAAAAGGCGTCCATCGTTTCAGCCGGGTCCACTTCGGGGAAGCTGAAATCAGGATCGATGGCCGTGCTCGGGCTCTCCTCGGCGGGCTCTTCCGTGGCGGACGGGGTGGCCGTGGCCTCTTCCGGCTGGGTGGTGGACTCGATCAACTGGTCTTCCGTGGCGCTCTGGTTGCCTCTGACCAGGATCGCCCCGAACATGCCTCCGACGATGAGCATCACCAGCGCCACGGAAACGATGAGCCACCCCATGCCCCCGCGGTGGTTGTTGTTGCCGTTATTGTTGTAATCGCTGTTATACATACTCATAAATAACGCCTCCTTGAATCAACCTGATGGTCAAAGTATAGCGCTGGCTTTTTGCAAAGGTATGAACGCCCTGTGAATTGTTGTGAACAAATCGAGGAAAAACACCGGCAATAACGCAGAAAAATGCCCTTGCCCAGCGCGAAAGGGCAAGGGCATTTTTTGCTCGTCATTCTTCCGGCCTTGCTGGCTTTTCCTCTTTCCTCGCGGGCTTGGCCAAGGCCAAGGTAAAGCTGAACTTGGCCCCCTGCCCGACCTTGGACTCCACCGTGATTCTTTGGCCGTGTTGCTCCAAGATCTTCTTGACGATGGACAAGCCCAGGCCCGTACCCAGGCCGGAGGTATGGGCCTTGTCAGCTTTATAGAAGCGTTCAAACACGTGGGGCAGGTCCTCTTCCTTGATGCCGGCGCCGTCATCCTGCACAAATAGGGTCAGGATGCCGTTTTGCGCGCTGGCGCCGATGGTGATCTTTCCGTATTGCCCGCAGAACTTGATCGCGTTGTCGATCAGGTTGGAGACCACCTGCTCGATCCTATCCACGTCCGCATGCACGTACAGGGGATCGTCGGGCATCTGCATGTCCAGCTCCATGTTTTTGCCTTCCAGCCTGCCCTCGAACTTGATCAACACCCTTCTTAGCAGCTCACAGATATCAAAATCCACCGGGTTGAGCGGCACGGAACCGCTCTCGATCCTGGACAGGTCCAGCAGATCGCGGATAAGCCTGGAAAGCCGCTGGGTTTCGTCGTAGACCACCTGCATATACCGTCTATGCTCCGACTCGGGGATGGTGCCGTCCAGCATGCCCTGCAGGTAGCCGGCAATGGAGGTGATGGGCGAACGCAGCTCGTGGGAGACGTTGGCCACGAAGCCCCTGCGCATTTCCTCCATGTTGGAGAGGCTGTCCACCATGGCGTTGAAGGTGGTGGCCAGCTCGTTGACCTCCTCCATGCTGCTTTCATCCAGGCGCACGCTCATATCGCCCATGGAGAGCTTCTTGGCGGCGGCGGACATGTCCGAGAGGGGCTTGGAGATCCGCACCGTCATGGTATAGGAGAGCAACAGACCGATGCCGATGGCGATGAAGATGCCGGGATAGAGCATCATCAACAGATTGGACAGGGAAAGGCGAATCAGGGAAAGGCTCCTGTGCAGGAAAAGGGCGCCGATCTGCTGCTCGCCGTTGAAGAGGGGCGTAACGACGGTGATGATGGGAATGCCAAAGAACTGGTCATAGGCGCCCTCCAGCACGATCGTCTGGCCGCTTTGGGCCACCTGGCTCACATATTCCTCCGTGTCATCGGAAACGACGGCTGGAGCGTCCTCATCGCCAAGGCCCGTGACGGAAATGGTGAGCCCGTTGCGCCCGATAAACCACAGCTCCGAGTCTTCCGCAACGCCGGAGATGGCGTCCGCCATCACCTGGCCGCTGATCTGCCTGTTGAGCAGGTAGTTGTAGTTTTGGGCGATGTCCTTGGCGTCCTCCACCATCTGCCGCACGACGGTTTGGTACTGGGTTTCGGACAGAATGTTTCCAAGCACCAGGCCGAACACGCCGATGGCGGCCAACAACACCACCATGCTATTGAAAAACAGGCGGGAGAACAACCTACGAAACATCACTTCACCTCAAACTTATAGCCGACGCTCCAAACGGTCTTGATGAACCAGCCGTATTGCTCGCAGCCCTGCAGCTTCTCGCGCACACGCTTGATGTGCACATCCACGGTGCGCGAGTCGCCGAAATAATCAAAGCCCCACACATGTTCCAGCAGCTGGTCGCGCGTGAACACCTTATTGGCGTGGCTCGCCAGGAAATACAGCAGCTCGATCTCCTTAGGAGGCATTTCGATTTCCTTGCCCGCGTAGGTCACCACATAGGTGGACATGTTGATCACCAGATTGGGGAAGGCGAGCTCCTTTTCCGGCGCGGCGACGGCTTGGGTGCGGCGGAGAACCGCCTTCACCCGGGCGATGAGCTCCTTGGGGTCAAAGGGCTTAGTCACGTAGTCATCCGCCCCAAGCTCCAGGCCCAGCACCTTGTCGAAGGTTTCGTCCTTGGCGGTGAGCATGATGATGGGGATGGAGGAGATCTTCCGGATCTCCCGGCAGACCTGCCAGCCGTCCATGCCGGGCAACATCAGGTCCAGCAGCACGATGTGGGGCGGGTTTTTGCGAAAGGCGTTCAGGGCGTCGTCGCCCCGCACAACCACCTGGGGTTCAAAGCCCTCCTTTTCCAAATATAGCTTGATCAGCTGGCCGATGTTTGGATCGTCGTCCACGACCAACACGCGCATCTTTTCCACTTGCCTGGAACCTCCTTTCGTCGCGTCTTTCTATTTCAGCTTGACCACCGTCACGCCGCTCTCCCCCTCGCCGTAGCGTCCGAGGCGGCTTTCCGCCACATGGGGGTGGTGGCGCAGGTGTTGGGTGATCTCGTTGCGCAGCACGCCCGTTCCCTTGCCGTGCACGATGGAAACCTCGCTGAGTCCGGCCAGCATGGCGTCGTCCAAGTATTTATCCACATTGTCCAGCGCCTCCTCGGGCAGCTGACCCCGGACGTCGATTTCCAAGGGTACATTGGCGGTTCGAAGCCCCGCCATGGACGGCTTGGCCGGCGCCTTTTTGCCCGGCTTTGGTCCGTTCTTGGGCGGGAGCAGCTCGGACAGGGGACGCTGCAACTTGATGACGCCCGCCTGCAACGACACCTCGCCGTTTTTGTTGGGCAGGGCCAACACGGTGGCCTCCAGATCCAACGCGGGCACGTAGACGGTCTGGCCCAGGCGCACCTGCGTCAAAGCCGCCTGCGGGCTCAGGGGCGTTTCCGTGCTTAGGGGATCCTGCAGGGAGTCCAGGTTCTTTTGCAGCCTCTGGCGGGTTTCCATGGCGGCGCGGTCCCGGTTTTCCCCGGCCTCGGCGGCCTTTTTCAGCTCGCGGATGGTCTGCTCGGCCTCCTCTTGGGCGCGGCGGACCAGGCGGCGGGCATCCTCGCGGGCCTTTTGCATCAGCTTGGCGCGCATCTCCTCCAGCTTTTTGCGCTCCTTTTCCGCCTCGTCGCGCAGGCGAACGGTCTCGTCGTGGGCCGCGGCCGCCAGCTGGCGTTCCTGCTCCGCGATTTGGCGATGGGTTTCCGCGGTGGAGATGACATCCTCAAAGTGCAGCTGTTCCTTGGGAATCAGTTGGCGGGCCAAGTCGATGATGCCCTGGGAGAGGCCCAGCTTCTTGGAGATCTCAAAGGCGTTGGACTTGCCGGGCACGCCGATGGAAAGCCGGTAGGTGGGCCGGAGGGTCTGCACATTGAACTCCACGGAGGCGTTCTTTACCCCGGGCGTTGTCAAGGCATAGGCCTTCAGCTCCGCATAATGGGTGGTGGCCAGCGTTACCGTGCCCCGCTTGAGCAGGGTGTCCAGGATGGCCATGGCCAGCGCCGCTCCCTCCGTCGGGTCCGTGCCAGCCCCCAGCTCGTCGAACAGGGCCAAGGAACGGGAGCTTACCTGGCCGAGGATGTCCACGATGTTGGTCATATGGGAGGAGAAGGTGGAGAGGCTTTGCTCGATGGATTGTTCGTCACCGATGTCGGCAAACACGTCGTCAAACACGGAAAGCTCCGTGCCTAGCTCCGCGGGCACCTGCAGGCCCGCCTGCATCATCAGCGTGAACAGGCCGACGGTCTTGAGCGTGACGGTCTTGCCGCCGGTGTTGGGGCCCGTGATCACCAGGGAGGTGAAGTCCTGGCCGATCCAAAGATCCAGGGGCACCACCTGCTCGCGGTCGATCAGGGGATGCCTCCCGCGCTTGATGAGGATGCGTCCCTCCTGGTTGAGCTTGGGCTGGCAGGCAAACATCGCCCTGGAAAGGGCGCCCTTGGCAAAGATGAAGTCCAGCTCCGCCAACAGCCTTTGGTTTTCCAGCAGGGCCTCCGCATGGGCGCTGACGCCTGCGGAAAGCTGGGCGAGGATGCGCTCGATCTCCTCCCTCTCTTCCGCCGCCATTTCCCGCAGGGAGTTGTTGATCTCCACCACGGCCATTGGCTCGATGAACAGCGTGGCGCCGGAACCCGATTGGTCGTGGATCAGACCGGGCACGTTTTGCCGGTTCTCCGCCTTAACGGGCAACACATACCTGCCGGAGCGCACGGTGATGATGGGGTCCTGCAGGTATTTGGAAAAGCTCGGGCTGTGGATGTAGGTGTTGAGCTTTTCGCGGATGCGCTCGTTGGCCGAGCGGATCTTGCGTCGGATGGAGGCGAGCTTGGGGCTTGCGTTGTCGGCCAGCTCCTCTTCGGATACGATGGCCGCGCCGATCTCCTCCTCCAAGGCCCTCGTCGGGCATAGCAGGCTGGCCAGGCCGCAGACGAGCGGAGCCTGGGCCGCCTTCTCCTCGTTGGCGAGCAGGGTTTGCTTGGTATATCGGCTGGCCCGCATCAAGGTTGCCACGTTCAGCAGTTCCTTGGGCGAAAGCGTGGAGCCGACCTTCGCCCGGCCGATCTGCGCCGTGCAGTCGTCAAAGGGGCTGACCGGCTGCACGCCCGCAAAGCTGAGCAGCACCACGGCCTCCTCGGTCTCCGCTTGGGCCTTTTCGATTTGCTTGGGATCGTCCATCGGGCGCAGGGCCTCGCAGCGGGCCCGGCCCGCCTCGGTGGCGGCAAACTCCGCCAGCTGCGCCCGGATCTTATTGAATTCCAACACGCGCAAGGATCGTTCTTGCATGGTGCGTTCACCTCAATTTCAATTTGCTTCGCTTATTCCACGCCTCGCAGGATTTGGCCCGAACCTTCCCCTTGAAAAGGGAGCGAAACCGCCCGTCCCAAGAGGACTGCCTTGACGTAACGGGCTTCCTGCGCGCCGCCGATCACCTTGACGGCGACAAAAGGCGACAGGTCCTCCGGGCGCAGGCGCGGCATCGCGTTGAAGGGGCGGGCCGCTTGCAGCAGGAGCGTGCAGCCCCCTGCCGTCCGGTAGGGTTGCAGCCGGAGCTTCTCCCCCTTGCGGTCGGTCAGCGTCGCGCCGTGGCCGTGGCAAAGGGAGCAGCTTTCCCTGCCCTTGGCCCCAAGGCCGTGCTGGGCGCGGATGGGGCAGCTCCGCATGCACATGAGCGTGCGCGTGCCGCACGCAAAGAGCTCCGTGGGGGCGCGAGCGGCCAATTTCTTGGCTTCCGCCAGGCTCAATTCCGGGCTTGCGCAGACGCGCTCCACCCCCAGCTCCCGCAGCTGTGCAGCTGTCTGGGAATTAAAGACGTTCAGGCCCTCGCCCGCACGCAGCGGCCTTCCGGCAAAGCGGCGCAGCTGGGAGAGGTTATTGGCCACCACGCCCAGCTCCGGATACGGCCGCAGCGCGCGCCAGACCTCGTCCAGTTCCCCTTGCGTTAAGTAGGGCGGGAGCGAAAGGTAGGCCTTGTTCCTTGGCAAAAGGGGCAAGCCCGCCTGCAAGGCGTTCTCTCCAAGTTCCATCGGCTGCCAATACAGCTCGTCCGCGGGGGACGACAGCAGCTCTTCCAAGGACGCGCTCTGGTGGACCAGCAACGTTGGGTTCCTTGGCGAAAAGGCCGGCGGGGTGTCCGCCGCCTCGCCCCGTC
>CALWRM010000156.1 GCA_944383925.1 uncultured Clostridia bacterium | reverse complement strand
GGAGGGGGAAGGGATGGAACCGGACCTAGCCGCAGGTCAGGAACTGCCCCGCAGGCTTCAAAAGCTGGAGGCCCTCAACGCGGCCAGCCTGGTGCCGGAAAGCCTAGGCCGGCCCGTGCGCGATGGGGTGGGCAGCCGGCCGGCCAGCTTTCGAGACATTGTGATCCTGCTGCGCTCACCCCGCAGCCTGGTGCGCGACTTTATGGACACCCTGTCCGCGCAGGGCATTCCCGTCTATGCCGACGCGGGCGGCGAGTATTTCCAGGCCTGGGAGGTGCGCGCCGCCTTGGATTACCTGACGGCCCTGGACAATCCCCGCAAGGACGTGCCCCTGCTGGGCGCGTTGCGGGGCGTGGGCGGATTTGCGTCCCAGGAGCTTGCGCAGCTGCGGCTCATGGGACGGGAGCTGAGCTGGTACGCCTGCTTGCGGCTTTACCAAACCCGGGGAGAGGATCCGGCCCTGCGAAGCAAGACGACCGACTTCTTGAACCGGCTCTGGGCGCATCGCCAGCTATCCAGGCGGGCGCGGGTATCGGAAACCCTGCGCGCCGTGTTGGAGGACAGCGGCTTTGTGCAGCGCTGCTTGGGCCTGCCCTATGGCAGGACCAGGCAGGCCAACCTGCAGGCGCTATGCCTGCGGGCAACCGCCTTCGATGGTTCCGGCGACAGCCTGGCGGATTTTTTGCGTCAAAACGGCCACGGCGCCAAGCACAGCCGCCGCGGCGATACCCCAACGTTGACCGAGCGGGACGACGTGGTGCGCATCATGAGCGTGCACAAGTCCAAGGGACTGGAGTTTCCCATCGTCATCGGCTGCGGCCTTGGCCGCCGGTTTAACCAGGATAACGAGCGCGACGAGGACACCGGAGCGCGCTCGGATCTGTATCTGGACGATAAGCTGGGCCTGGGCCTCGGTTTCTTCGACCCCAAGGAGCGGGTGAAGGCGGACACCGTCGCCTGCCGGGCTGTGCAGGCCAAGAAGCGGCGCCAATCCGTCGCGGAGGAGATGCGGGTGCTTTACGTGCTCATGACCAGGCCCAAGGACCACCTGCTGCTCTCCGCCGCGGTGAACAGCGTTTCCAAGGCGGCGGAGGACTGGCGCTGGAACGAGGGACAGGCAGGCTGTCCGCTGGACTGGATCGGCCGGGCCCTGCTCGCCCATCCGGATGGCCAAGCCCTGCGCCAAGGCCTGCGGCAGCCCGTCAAGACCAAGCCCCATCCCAGCCGTTGGCGGGTGGAGCTGCTGTCCGCCGCGCAGCTGTTGCAGGCAGGCGAGGCCCAGACGCCGCCGGACTTGCAGGGCGCGCTGGACCGGCTCGCCCAAGCGCCGGCCTACGGGCCGGACCCCTTCGCCCTGCTCGGCACGGCCGAGGCGACGAGCCCGGCGCCCCAGAAACAATCGGTGCTTCAGAGCATACATTGGGGAGAAAAGGACGTGGACTTCATCCATACAAGGCCTCGCTTCCTGCAAAGGGAACGCAGCGGTTTGACCCCGGCGGAGAGGGGTAGCGCCATGCATGAGCTGCTTCGCCAGCTCCGATTGGAAGAGCTGCGGGGCTTGCAGGGGCCGGCCCTGCGCAAGGCCCTGGACGAACAGCTCCAGGCCTTGGCCCAGGATGCCAGGCTCTCCCAGCAACAGGCGCAGGCCGTGGAGATGGAGCAGGTCGCCCTTTTTCTGGAAGGCGCCTTGGGCCGCGCGCTGCTTTCATCCGGCCAGGTCCTGCGGGAGCAGCCCTTCGTGGCCAAGCAGGCCGACGGGGGCCTGGTGCAGGGCATCATCGACCTCTGCTTTGAAACGCAGGACGGCTGGGTTTTGGTGGACTTTAAGACGGACCGGCGGGGCCTTGGCGATGCGGCCGTGCGCCAGCGCCATGGGCCCCAGGTGGAAAGCTATGCCGCGGCCATGCAGAAGGCGGGGCTGCGCGTGATCAAAAAGACCGTGTATTTGTTGGCGGTCGGCCGGGAGGTAGAGCTATGAGCGAAAAAGAAGCCCCCAAGCGGGCGAAGAAGCCCATGTGGCTGGTGCGCCTGTTTGTGAAGGACTACGACCAGGTGCAAAAGCAAAGGGTGTGCGAGAGCTATGGACGGTTGAGCGGCGCGGTGGGCATCGTGATGAACCTGCTGCTCAGCGCTTCTAAGTTTCTGGTGGGCATATTGTCCGGCTCCGTGTCCGTCACCGCGGACGCGGCCAACAACCTGTCGGACGCGGGCTCCTCGGTGATCACCATCCTCAGCTTCAAGCTCTCCAGCAAGCCCGCGGACGAGGAACACCCCTTTGGCCATGAGCGCATCGAGTATGTGGCCTCCATCGTGGTGGCCTTCATCATCTTCATCATCGCCTTTCAGCTGGTGGTGTCCTCCTTCGACAAGATCCTGCATCCGGAAACGCCGCTGTGGAATCCTTGGACCATCCTGGTGAAGCTATGGCTGTTCCTCTTCAACCGGCGCTTAGGCAAGGCCATCGACTCCGCCGTCATGCAGGCCACCGCCATAGACTCCCTCTCGGACGTATATGCCAGCTCGGCCGTCCTGCTCTCCCAGTGCATCAGCCCCGCCATCGGCTTTTCCCTGGATGGATACATGGGACTTGTGGTGGCGGGTTTCATCGTTACCGCCGGCGTCGGCGTGCTGCGCGAGGCCTTGGATAAGCTTCTGGGCCCCGCCCCCACCAAGGAAATGACCAACCTGATCGCCGGCCATATCCTCAAGCACGAGGGCGTGCTGGGCATGCACGACCTGATGCTCCACAGTTATGGGCCCGGACGATACTTCGCCTCCGTGCATGTGGAGGTGGACGCGGGCGAGGACATCCTCAAAAGCCATGACATGATCGACAACATCGAGCGCGAGGTGGCCGTGGACCATGGCATTCACCTGGTCATCCATCTGGATCCCGTGGTCACGGACGACGAGCGCACCAACGAAAACCGCCGCAAGGTGCAGCAGATCCTACAGGGGATCGACAAGAGCCTGACCATGCATGACTTTCGCATGGTGGAGGGCGTGACCCACACCAACCTCATCTTCGACGTGGTGGTGCCCCACGGCTTCCCCATGAGCATGCATGCCCTGCAGCAGGAGATCATACAAAAGGTGCGGGCGCTGGATGGCAGCTATTATGCGGTGGTTACCCTGGACGCCGATTACACCGGAACGCCGAGCAACAAGACACATTGATAAAGCGATGGGGCGGGGGACCTGTACGGCTAAAGCCGGCGATGGGTCCCCCTTCCTTGTTTGGCAAGCATAGTTGGCCATGGGAAGTAGCCCGGCCCAGCGGCCGCCCCGCCGGCCTTCCCGAGGCCAGGACGCCGAGGGCGGCGTTTTTGCCGGATTTTTGCCGGAAACGAAGAATGGCCCCTGTTCAACGCCTCTTACGGGCCTTGGGGCGTGGCGAGAAAGTTTGCTAAAATGTCCGTCTTGGATAAATACTAATAGGCAAACGCTTGCCGAGGGGGCTTATTGGATGGCAAACATCTACGGATACGCCCGCGTTTCCACGCGGGAGCAAAACGAGGATAGGCAGCTCATCGCGCTGAGGGGCTTTCCCGTTCGGGAGGAAAACATCTACCTGGACAAGCTGAGCGGACGCGACTTCGAGCGTCCCCAATACCAGAGGCTGCTCAAGCGCCTGCGGCCGGGCGACTTGCTGGTCGTCAGCGCCATCGACCGCCTGGGCCGCAACTACGAGGAGATACAAAACCAGTGGCGCCTCATCACCAAGGAGAAGCGGGCGGACGTGGTGGTGCTGGACATGCCCCTGTTGGACACCCGCGAGAAGGGAAAGGACCTTACCGGGACCTTCGTGGCCGATCTGGTGCTGCAAATCCTCTCCTACGTGGCCCAGACGGAGAGGGAGAACATCCGCAAGCGGCAGGCGGAGGGCATCGCCGCGGCGCGACAGCGGGGCGTGAAGTTCGGCAGGCCGCGCATGCGCGTGCCGGAGGAATTCGCCCGCCTGGCGGCGGATTGGCAGGGAGGAAGAATCGGTTCCAGGGACGCGGCCCGCAGGCTGGGCATTTCCCAGGATACCTTTTTGCGTTGGGCGCATGGAAGGTGACGGCAAGGCGATCGCGTTCCCCCGGCGAAGCCCTGGGGACGCCGCATGCCTTGGCGGCCCATCGACCGGCGGCGCGTCGTGACCCGGCCTGTAAGCGATGAAGGTATATACCGTCCCCTTCGCATAGCCTTTCCTTGCTACTGCCGTGCGTTTGGCGGACTGCGCTTCAACCTTGGCAAGGGGAGCTTTTCTGCGCGGCCGGCCAGGCCCCTCTTGGGGTCCGCGAACCTGGCGAATGTTTTTTGCATATAAAAAGGACCCCGGTCCATTGGCCGGGGCCCTTTTGTGGGCTTATTGCATGAGAATTTGGATTTGGCAGGCCTCCATGGCGGCCAGCGCCTGGGCGTGGCGCTCCGGGGTAACGCCCGCGCAGAGGGCGGCGTTCACCACCAGGGGCAGCTCCGGAAGATGGGCCTTGAGCAGCAGGGCGTTGGAAATCACGCAGATATCCGTGCAAACGCCGAGCAGCTCCACATGGCGCAAGCCAGGCAGAAGCGCGTTCGGCAGGGCCGTCGATCCAAAGGCGCCCTTTTCCAACAGATAGGCCTTTCCCTGCGCCAGGCTCGCCAGCTGACCGGCCAGGGCCCAGCCTTGGCTTCCCCTTTGGCAATGGAGCACGGGCAGGTTACGCCCTTCCTGGGTTTGCAAATAGTCCTCCCCATGGGTATCCAGGGTGAAGAGGATCTGGGCGCAATCCTCGTCCGCCTGGGCTTGGCGCACCCGACGCTCCACACCGGGCAGGATGGCCCGGGCCTGCGGAGTGCCCAGAGAACCGGAAACAAAGTCGTTCTGCATATCGACGACCACCAGGGCATAGGACATGGCGGGGGACCTCCTTTAGCGGTTGGCCTCTCGAAAGTGGCGCTCGATGTCGCGCTTGGCGTCCTTTTCGGCCATGGCCTCGCGCTTGTCGTAGAGTTTTTTGCCCTTGCACAGGGCGATTTCCAGCTTCACCAGGCCGTGCTTGAGATAGACCTGCAAGGGGATGACCGCATAGCCCTGCTGCATGGCGCGGGCGCCGATCTTTAGGATTTCCTGCTTGTGCAGCAACAACCTGCGGCTGCGCATGGGATCCTTGTTGAAGATGTTGCCCTTCTCATACGGGGATATGTGCATGCCGTGCAACAGGGCCTGGCCGTTGCGCACCTCCACATAGCTGTCCTTGAGATTCAAACGGCCCATGCGGATGGACTTAACCTCCGTGCCCGCAAGCTCGATGCCCGCCTCATAGCGGTCCTCGATAAAATAATCGTGCCAGGCCTTGCGGTTTTGGGCCAACTGCTTGACATGTTCCGGCATGTGGTGCCTCCCCCTTCCTGGGCGTGGTGCTCTTGCAAGAGTGTATCAGAGCCTGAGGGCTTCGTCAATCCCGCGGCTCGCTTCCGCCGGCAAAGGAGAAGACGAAGCCGTTGTAGCACTGCGCCTCTTCCTCCGGCAGGGCGCAGTGCTCCATGCCCTCCACGGCCGTAAAGCGCACGTCCAGCCCGCGGCCGCGCATGGCCTCCACCAGGGGCAGGGAATGGCGCTGCAGGTTTACGGCCTTGTCCGCGGTTCCGTGCACGATGTAATAGGGGATGCGCGGCAGCTCGGCCACCAGGTGCAGGGGAGAGGAGGCGAGGATGGCCCGCTCTATGTCGCCCTCGTGCCAGAAGGCGGAAAGAATGGTCCGCGGCAGGTCCGGGCGCTCGGTGTAGTGGTAGGGCAGATCGCACACCGGGCAGTTGGCCGCGCAGCCGGCCACGGGCCTGGCGCTGCGGGCGGAAAAGACCAGGGCGCTCAAGCCGCCCATGCTCCCGCCCGTGGAGAGCAGGGGAATGCGGTCGGGAAGGGAGAGCCTGGCGTAGACGGCGTCCACGATGGCGTCCGTTTCCGCCACGGCCACGGAGTTCATCCAGCTCCAGGGGTTGTCGTAGGGAACCACGAGCAGCACGCCGCGCTGGGCATAGAGGCGGGCCTTTTCGCTATGCTCCTGTAGCATTTGGTTCATGTTCAGGCCATGAAAATCCAGAGCCACGGCCTTGGGAGGCTGCTGCAGGAGCGGTTCGTTTGTGTAGGCGAAGGAAGCGAGGTTGTCCTTTCGGATGGCATAAGGATTCATTTGGGCGATCCCTCCTGGGCATTGCGGCGTAGGTCACGCGCCAGGTAGTACATGTGGTCCAACACCTCTCCGTTTTCCTCCAAGGGCTCCGGATAGTTGTCGCGGAAAAAGTGTTCCGCCAGGTGGCTGTACGCGAAGCCGTGTCCGGCATAAAAGGAGACGCCAAAGCGCGAGGTGCCCACCAGCAGTTGCTCATACCGGTCCTGCGCCTTGGCGCAGAGCCATTCCAGCATCTGGCCTCCCAGGCCTTGGCCTTGCCAGGCGGGGTCCACGGCCAGGTTTTTAAGCTCCAGGCGCGCCCCGTCCAGGGGCAGCGTCACGGCCACGGCCAATGGCCGCTTCTCCCCGGGCAGCAGGCCTTCGTATAGCTGGCCATCGTATAGGTACCTTTCCACCATGGCTCGGTCGGGGTCGGCCAACAACAGCAGGGGCCAGTGGTCCTGGCGAGGGCTTGCGGGCTGGATCAGCATGGATTTGACGGCCTCCTAAGATGGGCGAAGAGGGGAGCGCCGCCGCCCATGGTCCTAAGGACCAGGGACGGCGGCGCGGCTTGCTCGAGGAAAGGAAAATCATTCGCCCTTGAGGTATTGATCGAACCAGGCGAAGATCTCCTGAAGGCGGTACACGCGGTTCTTGGGCTTGCCAGAACGGGAAAGCTCGTGGTTTTCGCCGTGGAACAGGCAAAGCTTGGTGGGGGTGCCATTCAGCTTCAGGGCGGAATACATCTGCAACGCATCGGACATCCAGCAGCGGTAATCCTCGTCGGACTGGATGAAGAGCGTCGGGGTCTTAGCCGTTGGCGCGGCGGAGAGGGGCGAGGTGCGCCAGAAGGTGTCAAAGTCCTTCCAGGGCGTCGTGCCCAGCTGGGACATGTTGTGGTTAAAGCCGATGTCCGTGGTGAGGGCCTTGGTGAAGTAGTTGGAAATGGAGCGCTGGCTGGCGGCGGCGGCGAAGCGGTCCGTATGGCCGATCATCCAGTTGCACATGAAGCCGCCGTAGCTGCCGCCGCAGATGCCGATCTTGCAGGGATCCAGCTGGGGATAGCGGCGGATGACCTCGTCGGTGAAGTCCATGAAGTCGTTGAAGTCCAGGTTGCCCAGATTGCAGGTGATGTTGGCAAAGGCCTCGCCGCGGCCGTCGGAGCCGCGGGGGTTGGTGTAGAAGACGAAGTATCCCTTGGCAGATAGGCACTGCATCTCGTGATGGTAGATGCCGCCGAAGCTGACCTTGGGGCCGCCGTGCATCTCCAGCACGCCCGGGTATACCTTCTTGGGATCAAAGTCCAGGGGCTTGAGCACATAGCCCTCCAGCTCCACGCCGTCCCGGTTGCGGAAGGTGAAGTAGTCGGGCGCAACGGTCTGCACATCGGCCGTGAACTCGTTGTTCAGGCTGGAGAGGCGAAGCTCCTCGCCGGTGTTCAGGTTCAGGCTGTAGACCTCGCCCAGCTGCCGGTCGCGCATGCCCACGAACACGCAGACGTCCTGCGCCACATCCAGGCAGGCGATGGCCCCGTCCCTGCGGCTGCGCACGCTCAGGCGGCTTTCCTCCCCGTCCACCGTCAGGCGGTTCAGCTTGGTGGAGCTCCAGTCGGTGGTCAGGAAATAGAGCTGGCCGCCGGAGGCCTTCAGGGCGGCGCCGCCGCCATAGCTGGAATCCGTGCCGACGGAATTGCCGATGGGCGCGTCCGGATGCAGCAGCCCAAGTTCCTTGCCCTCGGAGATGCGGTAGAGCAGGTAGTCGGGGTTGCGGCCGGGCCATTCAAAGCCCGTGCGGGTGTAGAACAGGGAATCCTCGTCCAGGAAGGCCAGGTCCTCGTGGGCCTTGCCCTCGGCGGGGAAGAGCTCGCGGGTGGTTCCGTCGGCGAAGCTGTATAGGCACAGGGCGTTGCCGCGGGGAGAAACGTCTTCATAGGTGGAGGCGCTGTAGGCCAACAGGGACTTGGAAGGCGACAGGGAGAAGGACTGCACGTTGCTCCAAGGCCCGGTGAGGAAGGTCAGCGTTCCGCCCTCCTGCTCGTACAGGGCCAAGCGGTTGCGCTTGCGGTTGACCACGCCGCGGGCGTTGAACCAGAAGGGGAGCTCCTCGAAGATTTCGAAGTCCTTGCCCTGCACGGCCGCCTTGGGCGCGCCTTCCTCGGGCTTTTGCGCAGCCTCCACCGGGCAGTTGCAGGAGAGCAGGAAGCGGCCGGGGCCAAGGGGGGCGATGCTGCCCACGCTCTGCTCCACGCGGAAGAGCTCCTGGGCCTCACCGCCGCCCACATCGATGGTGTAAAAGACGGTCGAGGGCGTGCCGTCGTCCTTCTCCTTGGGGGCGTCCTTGGCAGGAGCGGAGAAGAGAAGGGTGGTGGCGTCCAGCCAGACGGCGTTCTTCTCCTTGCCGCCAAAGCTGAGCTGCCGGACCCAATTGCCCTCTAGTCCGCTGACGTACAGATAGCTGTTGTAAGCGTTGGCCTGCTCATCCATCTGGGTGACGGTGAAGCTGGCCAGCTTGCCGTCGGGAGAGAGGCGGACGAAGCTCGGGAACTTAAACCGGTAAAAATCCTGAATGGAAACGGGCTTTTTCATGCCTTTTCCTCCTTGAGGTACTTGTTGAACCAGGAGAGGATTTCCTCCATGCGCTTGATGCGGTTCAGGGGCCTGCCGGAGCGGGAGAGCTCGTGGTTTTCGCCGTGGAACAGGCAGAGCTTCGCCGGGCAGCCGTGCAGCTTGAGCGCGGTGAACATGGACAGGCCCTCCACCATCCAGCAGCGGTAGTCCTGGTCGGAGTGGATGAAGAGCGTGGGCGTCACCGCGTTGGGCGCGTACTTCAAGGGGGACAGATCCCAGAGCTTCCGCACGTCTTGGCGCGTGGTGGTGCCGTGCTGGGACGGGGTGAAGAAGTAGCCAATGTCCGTGGTGTGCTCAAAGGCGATCCAGTTGGAGATGGACCGCTGGCTCACGGCCGCGGCAAAGCGGTCCGTATGGCTGATGATCCAGTTGGTCATGAAGCCGCCGTAGCTGCCGCCGCCTACGCCGAAGCGCTTCTCGTCCGCGTCCGGATACTGGCGCAGCATCTCGTCCGCAAAGTCCATCAGATCCTCATAATCGATGGAGCCGTACTTGCCGCACAGGTCGCCAAAGGCGTTGCCCCTGCCGTCGGAGCCCCTGGGGTTGCAGTAGAAGACGAAGTAGCCGTTGGCCGCCCACAGCTGCATCTCCTGGTGGAATACCTCGGAAAACACCGTGCGGGGACCGCCATGGATGTGCAAGATGGCGGGATACTTCTTGCCCGGCTCGTATCCGATGGGCTTCATCGCCCAGCCGTCGATGGTCACGCCGCCGCGGGAGGTGAAGCTGTGGGCGATGGGGGTGGATAGCTCCAGTTCGGAGAGCAGTCGGCCGTTTAGATCCGTCACCTGCTTGCCGTTCTCATACAGCTCGGCCAAGCGGTCGCCATACAAGGCGCAGAGCAGCAGCTTGCCTTCGGCCACGTCGAAGGAATCGATGGAGCCGTGCTCGCCGCTCTCCAGGCGCAAATCGCCTTCCTCACCGAGGGAATAGAGGAAGCTGTCGTTGCGGATGGTGGAGAGGAAGTAGAGGCGGTTTTGGAACACCTTGCTGCCCCTGCCTCCGCCAAGGCGGGCGTCGGACCCCACGGAGCCATGGCCGACGCTGGCCTCGTATTCATGCAGGAGCTTGTACTGGCCGCCCTGCTGGGGAATGGTGTAGAAGTCCGGATAGCGGTCGTCGCCGTACACGCGGCCGTCGCTGGCGACGAAGACGACGCTGTTCTTCAGGGCAAAGCCCGCGCGCAGATACAGCTCGCCCACGGGAACCAGCTCCCGCAGCGTCTTGGTGGCCAATTCATAGCTGTACAGGCCGTCCTTATCGTTGGGAATGCCCTGGAACTCCTGCCCGACAAACACCAGGTATCCGTTGGAATATTGGATGGAGGATACGTCGAACCAGGGCGCCGTCACGGGATCCAGCTGGCCGGTCTTGGCGTCGTAGAGATAGAGCCTCTGGCGCTGTTGGCTCACAAAGCCGCCGCCGTTGGACCAGAAGGGCAGCTCGGTGAGGATTTCATAGGGGGGCTTTTTGCCGTCCTCGCATTCGGGCCTGCTGGGTGCGTTGTCCTGTTCGGCCAATACCGCGTATTTTTCGCCGCCTAGGTTGATCAGGCGCGAGACGCGCAAGGGAAGCTCAAAGCGTTTTTGCGCCTCGCCAAAGCAGGGGTCGATCTCATAGAAGGCGGTAAAGGCCTCCCCCTTTTCCGCGCGTTCCTTGTCGGCCTTCAAGCGGTTGGCGGAAAAGAGCAGGCGTCCTTCCTGCGTCCACAGATAGGCGGAGGCGTCTCCCCCGGCGGTCAGGCGGCGAACCTGACCATCCTTGAGCAGATAAAGATCGGAATCATAGGCGTTCTTGTCGTGGTTGGCCTTTTTGACCACGAAGGCGGCCATGGAGCCATCCGGCGCATAGCTGGGGTTGGAAACGAAGGAAAACTCGAATAGACTTTCCGGCGTGATGGTGCGCAAGTTGTTTCATCCCCTCTTGATGTTTGTCTAGGGGCCTCCACGGCCTCCATTGTTTACCCTATAAATTGTTGCCCAAATCGGCCAATTTGTCAATAACGCAAGCGCAAGTTGCCACTGGCCGAGCCATTTGCTAAGGTTGGGAAAGGCACAAAGCGGATTGACGATGGGGTCACGGAAACTTATACTGGATGGAGGAAATGCTGGATTGCAAGCCGTGTATGGGGCTTGGAAGGAGGGGCAACAACGAGTATGGACTGGAGAAGTACAAAGGAACGGGCCGTGGAAATCATGATGGAACAGGCCTATGTGCAAAGCGCCCTCGGGCTGATGGGCTGGGATCTATGGGGCGCCCTGCCGCCGGAGGGGCGGGCCTTCCGCGGCCGCGCCTCGGCGCATCTGGCCAAGCTGGCCCACGAGCAGATCACGGGCGCGGAGGCCCTGCGGCTGCGGGACCAGATCAAGCCGCGGCTGGAGGAGGATTGCTTTGAAAACGAGTATGAGCGCGCCGGCCTTCGCCGCTTTGTTAAGAAGGTGGACGAGCAGACGGTGCTGCCCATCGAGCTGCAAAACGAGCTGCGCGAGGTGATCCAGACCGGCCAAATGGTCTGGCGCGAGGCCCTCAAGCGGGCCGACTTCCAAATGCAGCTGCCCTATATGGAAAGGCTTTTCGAGTTGGAAAAAAGGGTGGCTATCTGCAAGAACCCCGACCAACCGGTCTTTGAAACCCTCACCCAGGAGGTGGACGAGGGCATCTCGGTCGAGACGATCCAAAGGCTGTTTGCCCAGCTGCAGGAAGGCCTTGCGCCGCTCCTGCGCCAGGTTGCAAGCCGGGACGAAGGGGTGGACGAGAGCGTCCTGGACTTCACGGCGCCCAAGGCGGACATGGAGGCCTTCGCCAGGTACGTGGTGGAGCGCGTGGGCTTTGACTTTTCCAAGGGCTCCATGGGCGAGGTGCTCCATCCCATGTGCTATGGCATCGGCCCCAAGGACGTGCGCATCACCACCAATTACGCCAAGGGCCCCATCGAGGCGGCCATGTCCCTGCTGCATGAGAGCGGCCACGGCATGTACAACTATTCCTCCAACGAGCAGGCTCTGCGCTACGGCCTCTGGGGCGGCGTGCATGGCTCCATGCACGAAAGCCAGTCGCGCTATATCGAGAACATTCTCGGCCGCAGCGAGGCGTTTTGGCGCTTCCTCTATCCGCAGGCCCAGCGGCGCTTCGACGGGCTTCGCGGCGTTTCCTTCGAGCGCTTCTACCGGGCGTTTTCCAAGGTCAAGATCGGCGTCAAGCGCCTGGAGGCCGATGAGCTGAGCTACAGCCTGCATCCCATCCTGCGCTTTGAAATAGAAAAGGCCTACTTCGACGGCCAGCTGCAGGTGAAGGATTTCGAGGAGGTTTGGAACGAGAAACATCGCCAGCTCTTCGGCCTGACCCCCAAGAACGCGGCCGAGGGCATATTGCAGGACATCCACTGGACCTCCGGCCACATCGGCTATTTCCATAGCTATACCCTTGGCAACCTGATCGGCGGACAGATCCTGGAGGCGCAGCTGGCCCAAAACCCCGATTTCTACGCCCAGGTGGAGCGCGGCGAGTTCGGGGAGATCATCGAATACCTCAAGGACAACATTTGGCAGTATGGCCAGCTGTACAACGCGGGCCAGCTGGTGGAGCGCGTGACGGGCAAGGAACTGTCCGCCCAGCCCTTCCTGCGCTATCTGACGAACAAGTTCGCCCGCTAAGGAAAAGGAGGTAGCGCGAATGCGGTATCAATTCCCCGAGGGCTTTAAGATCGGCGCCACGGGCGCCGGCTGGCAGATGGAAGGCGAATTTGGCAAAAAGGCCGGCCACGAACATTTTCCACACCTGATGTACCAGATGGATAAGGAGAACTGGTACCAGGGCGTGGGACCGGAAGTGGCCAGCGACCACTACCGCCGCTTCCAACAGGACATCCCCCTGTTTCGCCAGGCAGGCATCCTGCAATATAGGTTCAATCTGGATTGGACCCGCTTTATCGACGATTTCGAGGCCTGCACCGTCAACGAGCAGGAGGCGGAACATTATTCCAAATACATCGATTGTCTGCTGGAAAACGGCATCGAGCCCGTGTTGTGCCTGGAGCACTGGGAGCTGCCCAAGGCGCTGTACGAGCGCTACGACGGCTATGCTTCCCGCCACACGGTCGACCTGTACGCCGAATACGCCAGGCAGGCCTTCCGGCGTTACGGCGACCGGGTGAAGATGTGGTTCTGCTTCAACGAGCCCATCGTCATTCCCCAGCTTTGCTTCCTGGATGGCTCCTGGTGGCCAAAGCTGCACGAGCCCAAGCGCGCCTTCCTGTGGATGCACCACAAGGTTGTCGCCACGGCCAGGGCCATCGAGACCTTCCGGCAGCTGGGCAGGGAAGGGGAGATCGGCACCATCCTCAACCCTTCCTACGTGGTTCCCAGGGACGCCGCCAACCCGGGCGACGCCTATGCGGCCAAGGTGGCGGACGCCTTCTACTGGGGCAGCTTCGTGGATCCGGCCGTAAAGGGCCAATACCCCGCGCTGTACCTGGAGCTGCTGGAGCAAAACGGCTGCCTGTTCGACTGGACCCAGGAGGACGAACGGCTCCTCAAGGCGAACACCGTGGATGTGCTCGGCGTCAACTACTACCAGCCCATGCGCGTCAAGCAGAAGGAGGAGGGCGCGGATCGCAGCGGACCCTTCCATCCCAATTGGTATTTTGACGGCTACGATATGCCGGGCAAGCGCATGAACCCCTTCCGCGGCTGGGAGATCTATCCCAAGTCCCTCTACGACATCGGCAAGCGCATCCAAAGGGAATATGGGAACATCAAATGGATCGTTTCCGAATCCGGCATGGGCGTGCAAAACGAGCAAAAGTATAAGGATGCGAACGGCGTCATCCAGGACGACTACCGCATCGACTTCATCGCCGAGCATTTGGCTTGGCTTTCCAAGGCCGTGCAGGAGGGAAGCAACTGCCATGGCTATTGGCTCTTTGCCTCCATCGACAACTGCTCTCCCTACAACGCCTTCAAGAACCGCTACGGCCTGGTGGAGGTGGATCGGGAACACGGCCTGGAACGCAGGCTGAAGAAATCGGCCGCCTGGTACAAGCAGACCGCGGAGAGCAACAGCTTTTGCTTTGACGAGGTGCGCGAGCCATGACGAAGCGGTATCTTGGCCTGGATGTGGGCGGATCCTCCATCAAAACCGGCATCGTGGACGGGGAGGGGCAGATGCTCGAGCGCGGCCGCCTACCCATTCCGGAAAACTACGAGGGGTTTGAGGCGGCCCTGCTGGAGCAGGTGGAGCTGGCCAGGAGGAAACACGGGGTGCTGGGCGTTGGCATCTCCTCCTGCGGCGGCATCAACCCGTACACGGGCGAGGTGTTTGCCAAGATCGCGCCCTCCCTGCAATATCTGATCGGAAAAAACTACTATTCCTTGCGGGAAAAGGCCGGTTTACCGCTGTACGTGGAGAAGGACGGGAACTGCGCCGCCTTGGGAGAGATTTGGACGGGGAGCGCCAAGGATCTGCGCAACTTCGTGACCTTGGTGCTGGGGTCTGGGCTTGGCGGGGCCGTTGCCATCGGCGGGCGCATCCATGAGGGCGCCAACTTCCTGGCTGGCGACGTGGGATATGCCTTTCCGCTGCGCGATTCGGGCAGCTATTCCCCCTTGATCGCGCCGGTGGCCATCGAGAACGCCTACCAGGCGGAAACGGGACGCCGCCTTACCATTCCGGAGATGAAGGACTGTTACGGCCGCGATGCCGCGGCCCGAAAGTACTACGACCAATTCATGTGCGAGCTGGCCAACGTGCTGTTGACCATGCAATACATCATCGATCCGGAAATGTTCCTGCTGGGCGGAGGCATCAGCGCCTGGCCGGAGCTGGTGCCGGAGCTGGAACGGCACATCCTGGAGCTGGTGCGCACCAAGGACTGCGGTCCGCTGGTGCCGAAGGTTCGCGCCTGCACGCACCACAACGATGCGAACATCCTTGGTGCGGTATATAACCTATTGCTTCGGATGTAGGCACACCAGATGAAAGACAAAGCGCGCGAACGGCTTGGGGGATTCCCCAAACCGTCCGCGCGCTTTTGGCGAAGTTAGGAAATGCGGCGGATCAGAAGCGCAGGCGCTCCTCGATGTAAGCCTTCAGGCCTTCGACGGGAATGCGTTCCTGGGTCATCTGGTCGCGATCGCGAACGGTGACGCAGCCGTCGTTTTCGGTGTCAAAGTCCACGGTGATGCAAAGGGGCGTGCCGATCTCATCCTGGCGGCGGTAGCGCTTGCCGATGGAGCCGGTCTCGTCGTAGTCCATGGAGAAGTGCTTGCGCAGCTCGTCGTAGATGGCGCGGGCCCTTTCGCCCAGCTTGTTCTTCTGCAATGGCAACACGGCGGCCTTGAAGGGCGCCAGCGCCGGGTGTAGGTGCAGGACGACGCGGGTATCCTTCTCCAGCTGCTGCTCCTCATAAGCGTCGCAGAGGAAGGCCAGGGCGGCCCGATCGGCGCCGAGGGAAGGCTCGATGCAGTAGGGGAGCAGGCGCTCGTTGGTCACCGGGTCGATGTATTCCATGGATTCGCCAGAATGCTCCTGGTGCTGCTTGAGGTCGTAGTCGGTGCGGTCCGCAACGCCCCAAAGCTCGCCCCAGCCGAAGGGGAAGAGGAACTCGAAATCCGTGGTGGCCTTGGAGTAGAAGGCCAGCTCTTCCGGGCTGTGGTCGCGCAGGCGCAGGTGATCCGGCGTCATGCCCAGGGAAAGCAGCCAATCGCGGCAGAAGCCGCGCCAATACTGGAACCACTCCAGATCCTCGCCGGGCTTGCAGAAGAATTCCAGCTCCATCTGCTCAAACTCGCGGGTGCGGAAGGTGAAGTTGCCCGGGGTGATCTCGTTGCGGAAGGACTTGCCGATCTGGGCGATGCCGAAGGGCAGGCGCTTGCGGGTGGTCCTGGCCACGTTTTTGAAGTTGACGAAGATGCCCTGGGCGGTTTCGGGACGCAGATAGACCTCGTTTTGCGAGTCCTCGGTCACGCCCTGGTAGGTCTTAAACATCATGTTGAACTTGCGGATGGAGGTGAAGTCGCTCTTTCCGCAAAGGGGGCAGGCGATCTTGTGTTCCGCGATATAGCTATCCAGCTTTTCGTTGCTCCAGCCGTCCGCGGAGACGCCGGTGACCTGCTCGATGAGCTGGTCCGCGCGGTAGCGGGACTTGCAGGCCCTGCAATCGATCAGGGGATCGTTGAAGCTGCCCACGTGGCCGGAAGCCACCCAAACCTCGCGGTTCATCAGGATGGCGCAGTCCACGCCCACGTTGTAGGGGCTTTCGGTGACGAACTTCTGCCACCAGGCGCGCTTGACGTTGTTCTTAAACTCGACGCCAAGGGGGCCGTAATCCCAGGTTTTGGCCAGGCCGACATAGATTTCGGAGCCGGCGAAGATGAATCCGCGGCCCTTGCACAGGGCAACCAGTTTGTCCATCGAGTCCACTGCCATGGTGAAAGTCACAACCCTTCTTGCTTTTAGTGATAGGATTTATTGGAACAAAAAAGCCCTTCGCCCCTCTGATCAAGGGACGAAAGGCCGTTTGCCTCACGCGGTTCCACCCTCGTTGATGCTGGGGCAAGTCCCTGGCATCCACTTTGCTGTGCCTTTGCGCTCGGGAACCGCCTTCGCCAACCGCCGCCCGCCGTCTTGCACCAACCAACGGCTCTCTAAAGGGCTGCGCGACCGGTTACTTGTCTTTCCGTCAAAGCGCTATGGGATTTGCAACACAGGATACGCCCTTTCCGGCGGTTTGTCAAGTGAATTTCTTGTTGCCCGCCGGCGGCTCACATCCAATAGGGGCGCATGCGGATGTGCATGGGGAAGGGCTGGCCGGAAAGCCGTTGCCCCTGTACCTGGGCCAAGATGGGCTCCATGGCGCAGCGGTAGGCGATGGGAAGGCCCGTGCGCCAGGAAACCTCCTGCAGCAGGGCCTCGCCGGCAAGCAGATGGGAGGGCTCCGTTTCCCAAGCTACGTTTGCGTTGTTGACCAGGCTGCCGGCCCGCAGGTGTCCCTTTTGCTCGATGCGGTAGAGCAGGTCGCAGACGGAATCGGCGTCGGCGGATAGGGGACGGAAGGCGTTCACCACAAAGAGCATGGACACGGAATCCTTCTCGAAATAGGGACGGTAGCGGCCGAGCGCCGCCGCGCCCGTGTCGTCCCCGCCCACGTCGAAGACGATGCGGCGATCCTTTTTCACGAACACCCGCTGGATCTCGGCGGGTAGGGCGGGAATATCCACGGTGGTCATGGCAAAGGTGGGGGCGAGCACCTCCACGCCGCCCTCTTCCAACAGGGTTGCGGCTTCGGCGGATCGAAAATAGGGGTTGACGATGTCCAGATCCACCAGGGTCGTCGGCTGCTGCTTGGCCAGCTCCAGGGCAAGCTGCAGGCAAAACTCCGTCTTGCCGCTGCCATAATTGCCGCAGACACCCAA
>CALWRM010000155.1 GCA_944383925.1 uncultured Clostridia bacterium | reverse complement strand
CGGGGGGCGGCGAAATATCGCCGCCCCCCGCGCCCCCCTTCCCCCCACTAAAAACTCTTTCGGATATTTTCGCCCAGCCCCTTGTCTTACACCACTAGATATAGTATAATCATCATCGCCAACCACTAAATACAGAGAGAAGGTCTTTCTTTTATGATTACGTCCATCCGCAAGCGCAATGGTGAAGTCGTGCCCTTCCAGCCGGAAAAGATTACCCGAGCCATCTTTAAGGCGGCCAATGCTGTCGGCGGAAAGGACTGGGAGATGGCCGAGCGCCTGGCCAAAGAGGTGGTGGACCTGGCCGAGCAACAGTATGCCGACGGCCTGGCCGACGTGGAGGGCGTGCAGGACCTGGTGGAAAAGGTGTTGATCGAAAACGGCCACGCCAAGACCTCCAAGGCCTACATCCTCTACCGGGAAAAGCGCCGCAGCGCCAGGGAGGCCAACGCCCTCATCGGCGCCACCATCGAGATGTTCTCCGATTACCTGGGCGAAAACGATTGGCGGGTCAAGGAAAACGCCAACGCGCAAAAGTCCATCAACGGCATGAACAACTACATCCGCGAGACCTTCACCAAGCAGTACTGGCTTCACGAGATCTACCCCGAAAACATCCGCAACGCCCACCTGTCCGGCGACCTTCACCTGCACGATCTGGGCTTTTTCGGCCCCTATTGCGCCGGCTGGGATCTTCGGCAGCTGCTGGAAAACGGCTTTGGCGGCGTGCCCGGCAAGGTAGAATCCAGCCCGGCCAAGCACCTGCGCTCCTTCCTGGGGCAGATCGTCAACTCCACCTTCACCACCCAGGGCGAGACCGCCGGCGCCCAAGCCTGGTCCAGCTTTGACACCTACTGCGCGCCCTTCATCCGCTACGACCATCTGGACTACAAGACCGTCAAGCAGGCCGTGCAGGAGTTCATCTTCAACCTGAACGTGCCCACCCGGGTAGGGTTCCAGTGCCCCTTTTCCAATCTGACCTTTGACCTTACGCCGCCGCGCACCCTGCGCGACCAGCACGTAATCGTGGGCGGCGAGCTGCGCGAGGAGACCTATGGCCAATTCCAGAAGGAGATGGACATGCTCAACACCGCCTTCTGCGAGGTCATGATGGAGGGCGACAAGAAGGGCCGCGTCTTCACCTTCCCCATCCCCACCATCAACGTCACCCGCGACATGGATTGGGACAGCCCCGTGATCAACAAGTTCATGGAGATCACCTGCAAATACGGCATTCCCTACTTCTCCAACTACATCAATTCGGACCTCTCCCCGGAGGACGCCCTTTCCATGTGCTGCCGTCTGCGCCTGAACACCGGCGAGCTGCGCAAGCGCGGCGGCGGTCTTTTCGGCTCCAATCCGCTGACGGGGTCCATCGGCGTGGTCACGGTGAACCTGCCCCGCATCGGCTACCTGGCCAAGGATGAGGCGGACTTCCGCCGCCGGCTGCTGGCCGTGATGGAAATCGCCCGCGAAAGCCTGGAGATCAAGCGCAAGACCATCGAGGAGCAAACCCTGCGCGGCATGTATCCCTATTCCGCCTACTACCTGCAAAACGTCTACGACCGCACGGGCAGCTATTGGTACAACCACTTCAACACCATCGGCCTGCTGGGCATGAACGAGTGCTGCGAAAACTTCCTCGGCTGCGATTTGACCACCGAAAAGGGCCAGGCCTTCGCCCTGCGGGTGCTGGACTTCATGCGCGAGCAGATCGTCCGCTTCCAGGAGGAGACCGGCCACGTGTACAACCTGGAGGCCACCCCTGCCGAGGGCACCAGCTATTCCCTGGCGCGCCTGGACAAGGCCAAGTATCCGGACATCATCACCGCCGGCGAGGAGGAGCCCTATTACACCAACTCCACCCAGCTTCCCGTCGGCTTCACCGACGACATCTTTGAAACCCTGGACCTGCAGGACGAGCTGCAGTGCAAGTACACCGGCGGCACGGTGCTGCACCTGTACCTGGGCGAACAGATCAAGGACATCGAGGTTGCCAAGTCCCTGCTGCGCAAGGCCTTCACCAACTACAAGCTGCCCTATCTGTCCCTGACGCCCACCTTCTCCGTCTGCCCGGACCACGGCTACCTCAACGGCGAGCAATTCCATTGCCCCGAGTGCGGCCGCGAGACCGAGGTCTGGAGCCGCGTGGTGGGCTATCTGCGGCCCGTGCAGAACTTCCACAAGGGCAAGCGCGAGGAATACCGCCAGCGCAAAAAGTACGTCATCCGCCAGGAGGAGCTGCAATAGATGAACATCCTGGGCCTGCAGCGCAGTTCCACCGTGGATTTTCCCGGGCTTCTCAGCTGTGTGGTGTTCTTCGGGGGCTGCGACCTCAACTGTTTTTTCTGTCACAACCGGGCCCTGCTGCGGGGCCAAGGCGAGCGCATCGGCGAGGATGCGCTCTTCGCCTTCCTGGAAAAGCGGCGCGGCCTGCTGGACGGCGTGGTGCTCAGCGGCGGCGAGCCCACCCTGCAACGGGGCCTGGCCCCTTTCCTGGAGCGCCTGCACGCCCTTTCCTACAAGACCATGCTGGAAACCAACGGCCAGCGCCCGGCCCTGGTCTGGGAATTGGTGGACCGCGGCCTGCTGGATTACCTGGCCGTAGACCTAAAGTGCCTGCCCGAGGACGGTCCCTCCGTCTGCGGGAAGAACGCCTACCTGGCTGCCGCCAGCACCCTGCACGGCCTGTTGGAGCGCGGGGTTCCCTTTGAGGCGCGCACCACCCTATACCCCGGGCTCAGCCTGGAGGCCTTGGAGCAGCTGCTCGCCTCCCTTCCCCCTTTGCCGCGCTGGCAGCTCAACTACTTCCGCCCCATTCAGGACTTCCTTCCCTGTCACGAGGAGCGCCTGCGCCTGCCTGCCCTGAGCCCTTCCAGCGTACAGGCTGCGCTGCCGCTCTTGCTGCAGCATCAGCCCGGCCTGCTCGCCTAGCGCTTTTCCCCTCGTTTGTATCGTCAATTCTGTCACCAGGGGCCCGGATGCGGCGGATATTTCCGCCGCATCCGGGCCCCTGGTCGTGGGAGATCGGAAG
>CALWRM010000154.1 GCA_944383925.1 uncultured Clostridia bacterium | reverse complement strand
TTTTGCCTGGAGGCGGACCTGGAGCTGGACGGGCCCCTGTGCATCTACGACGGTCAGGAGATCTGCCTGCGGGGCGGAGCGGCGGGGGCAAGCCTCGTCCGGGCTTCGGGCTACGCCGGTCCGCTGGTGCAGGTGTCGCCGGGCGGCAGCCTGCGCCTGGAAGGGCTCTGCCTGGAGGGCGGGGGCCAGGAGACGGCGGAAGGAGCGGAGGCCCTGGTGGTGCTGCAGGAGGGAAGCGAGCTGGTCCTGGGACAGGGAACGGCGCTGCAGAACAACCGGCGGACCCTGGGAGGCGCGGCGCCCAGCCTGGGCGGCGGGGTGTACGGCGAGTCGGCCACGGTGAGGCTGGAGGGCGGCGTTGTGCGCGGATGCGCGGCGGACCAGGGCGGCGGGGTGTACCTGGCGGGCGCGTCTAGGCTGAGCCTGCGCGAGGGAGGCCTGCAGGGGAACCAGGCGGAGCAGGGCGGCGGCGCGTACATGGCCGGCTACGGAGCGGCGGCGGAGGTGGAGCTGCTGGGCGGGGAGCTGACGGACAACCGGGCGCGGAGAGAGGGCGGCGCGCTGTTTGCGGACGGGCAGTACGGAGACAGCGTCCGCCTGACGCTGGGCGGGGACATCCGCGTGGAGGGAAACGAGGCGTCGGAAGAGGCGGGGAACCTGCGGCTGGAGGGCTTGTGGCTGCCGGTGGAGCTGCGCGGGCCGCTGACGGGGAAGGTCTGCCTGGAGCTGCCGGAGCGGGGCTGGCCGGAAACGCTGGCCCAGGGCGCGGAGGGCTATGCGGCGGACGCGCAGGACGCGCGGGCCCTGGCTGTGGACGGCGGGGGATATGTGCTGCGGGCCGGAGAGCGGGGGCTGGAGGCGGAGGAGCTGCCGGAGCTGCGGCTCAGCGGGGTGGAGCTGGAAGGCGAGGCCCGGGTGGGAGAGGAGCTGCGGGCCAGGTGCACCCTGCGGGAGGGCGCGGGAGAGGCGCGGCTGTGCTATGCCTGGCAGAAGGAGGAAGCGGGGAGCTTTGAGGACATCCCGGGTGCGAACGGGGAAAGGCACCGGGTGGAGCAGGAGGAGATCGGCCTGCGCCTGCGGTTGCGGGTCTGGGAGGAAGGCCGGGAGGCGGAAGCGCTGTGCTCGGAGGCGACGGAGGCGGTGAAGGCGGCGAAGCTGGAAGGACAGGTATGGATCGAGGGAAAGGCGGAGGTGCAGGGGAAGCTGAGCGCCGGGATCCGGGGGCTGGAGGAGAGGGCCAAGGAAGGCCTGGAACTGAGGTGGGAAGCGGGAGCGAGCGCGGAGGGACCCTTTGCGGCGGTGGAAGGAGCGGAAGGGGAGAGCTTTGCGCCGGGGACGGAGCAGGTGGGGAAATACCTGCGCCTGTGCGTCCGCGCGGCCGGATACGAGGGGGAATTGAGGAGCGAAGCGGTGGGGCCGGTGGAGCTGCGGGAGCTGGAGGGATATGTGGAGATCGTCGGGGAGGCGGAAGAAGGCCGGTGGATGGAGGCGAAGCTGAGCGAGGGGTTGGAGCCGGAAGAGGTGGGGTACCAATGGCAGAGCGGGGAGAAAGCGGAGGGACCCTTTGAGGACATAGAGGGGGCGAACCAGGCCCAGTATGCGCCGGGGACGGAGCAGGTGGGGAGATACCTGCGCGTGCTGGCGGTGGGACAGGGGAACCACGGAGGCTGTTTGGAGAGCGAGGCGGTAGGTCCGGTGCGGGAGGCGAAGGAGGCGCTGCGGCTGGAGCTGCGCGGAGAAGGGCTGCTCGGAGAGACGGTGACGGCCGTGGTGCAGGGACAGGAGGACGAAAAGGAGCAGGAGGAACAGGAGAAGCAGGGAAAGGAGACGAGCGCGCAGGGAGGAGAAAGGCGCATCCATTGGGAGCGAGCGAAGCGTCCGGAGGGGAGCTTTGAGGCCATAGCCGGAGCGGAAGGGGAGAGGTATAGGCTGCAGGCGGAGGACGAGGGGAGCTATCTGCGCGCATGGCTGGAAGAGGAAGGAGAACGGGTGTACAGCCAGCTGCTGGGACCGGTGCAGGCGAGGGAGCTGACGGGAACGCTGCACGTGGAGGGGGAAGCCCGGGTGGGGGAAGGGCTGACGGCGGCGTTGGAAGGCAGCGGAGCGGGGCAGTACGAGATCGTGTGGGAGAGAAGGGAAGCGGGAAAGACGGTCTATGAGCAGATAAGGGGAGCACGAGGCGAGCGGTACGTGCCCTCCCGGAGCGACCTGGGCGCGACGCTGCGCGCCAAGGCGGTGGGCGTTGGGGATTACCGGGGGGAGATCGAGGGAGAGGAGATCGGCCCGGTGGAGGAAGGCAAGGAAGCAAAGCCCGCGCTGTCCCGACTGGAGGGGCCGGAGGATCTGCGGCTGGAGGAGGCGCTGGAGAGCGCGGAGGAAACGCTGAGGAAGCTGCAGGCGGAGCGAGGGGAGATCGAGGCGTGGATAGCGGGAGAGGCGCAGGCGCGCCGGTTGGCGTTGCGGTGGAGGCTGGAGGGGACGTATGACGCAATGCCTGGGGCGGAGAACCGATTTGTCTGGGAACTGGCGGAAGGGGAGGCGTATAGCAACCCGGGAGGGCTGGAGCTGAGCGGGGAGGCGAAGGTGCGAAACGGCAGGGAGGAAGCGAGAGGCTACAGGGTGCGGCTGGAGGAGGGAATGGAGAACGGAAGCCTGCGCCTGGGGCTGAAAGAGGCGGAGGAAGGGCAGTGGGTGCTGGTGGAAGGACAGCCGGCGGCGGGGTATGCGCTGACGGAGGCCTATTGGTACGACCCGGAGGACCGGGAAGGAAGCGAGCGGGTGGTGGAAGAGGGCGGGTTTACCATGCCGGGACACGAGGTGGTGGTGGGAGGCCGGTTTGAGAAGCTGCCGGAACCTATCCGGAAGCCCATTGCGGGGAAGCTGGTGGAAGAGGAAGAAGAGGAGGAAGGCGGAGAAGAAGGGATGTACGGGCGAGTGCTGGCCAGGAAGCTGAACCTGAGGCAAGGACCAGGAGAGGCCTGGGAGAAGAGGGGGACGCTGCCGATGGGAGAGCGCGTGCGGGTGTTGCTAAGGGAAGGAGAATGGGCGCTGGTGGTGACGAAAGGAGGAGAATGGGGGTATGTGAGCCTGGAGTACCTGGGATGGGAGGAGAGCAGCCGGCAGGTGCTGTGCAGGGAACTGAACCTGCGCAAAGGGCCTGGAACGGAGGAGGAGAGAACGGGCAGCCTGACGCGGGGCCAATGGGTGAGCGTGGAGGAAGAGTCGGAGGGCTGGGCGCGTGTGAGGTACTTTGGAGGGGAGGCGTATGTGAGCGCGATGTACCTGGGATGAGGAAAAAGGAAGAGAGGAAAAGGGACGCCGGTCGGGAAGAGCGGCGTCCCTTTTGCGTGCGCGTGGAGCGGTTGGGCCAGCGGTTGAGAAGAGGCGTGGGGAAGCCCGGAAGGGGTGCGAGGAGCGGAAAAGGGCAATGACGCAAGGGGAAAGGGGTGGGTTTGCGGTCGCATCGGGAAGTTGCGGAGGAGGCAAAGGGATGCGCAGTAGCGGCGAAAGAGGATCCCCCTGGCGGGGGATGCGTGGAGGAGGGGTGCGGGAAAGGGGGTAGAGCGCAGCGAGAAAAGAGGGCATTCCTTTGGGGAATGCCAAGGGAAAGAGGGTACGAGGATGGGGGCGAAGGGGTTGGGAGGACGGGAGGGGGTCGTTTCGAGAAGGGCGCAAGGGGGAAAAGGGCAGGTTTGCGGTCGCATCGGGAAGTTGCGGAGGAGGCAAAGGGATGAGCAGTAGCGGCGAAAGAGGATCCCCCTGCGGGGGATGCGTGGGGGGAGGGACGCGGAGGAAAGGAGCTGGGAGGATGGCAATTTTCCTCTCTTTCGAGAAGGACGCAAGGGGAAAAAGGGAGGGCTTGCGGTCGCATCGGGAAGTTGTGGGGGAGGCGGAGGGATGAGCAGTAGCGGCGAAAGAGGATCCCCCTTGCGGGGGATGCGTGGAAGGAGGGGTGCGGAAAAGGGAGGTAGGGGATAGCGAGGGAAGAGGGGGGTTTCTTGGAAAAAGAGGAGGGAGAGGGGAGGAGGAGAGATTGGGGGAGACGGGAGACGAGGCGTTTTTCCTGCGGGGGAAAGGGATTGGGGGGGGGTAAAACAGCGCGCTGGGCGAAGAGGAAGATGGGGAAGCGGAAGGACGGCCGGTTGTGCTATACTGAGAAGGGATACAAAAACGCTGAGGGAGGGATTGCCGTGGCCGCCTTGACCAATCGCGAACGCTTTCACAGGCTGATGAATTTTGAAAAGGTCGATCGCCTGCCCATGCTGGAGTGGGCCAGTTGGTGGGACCTGACCATCGACAACTGGGTGAGGCAGGGGTTGGAGATCCCGCCAGCAGGGGATGGCTTATCGTCGTTGCAGCTGCTCAAGAAGGCGATGGGCCTGGACCTGGATTTGCAGGTGTGGATTACGCCCCGAACCGCCCGGACCCCGACGCCTGCCCACCATGGCGCGCCCATCGTGACGAGCCTAGAGGAGTACGAGGCGATTTTGCCGACGCTCTATCCGCAAAACCCGATCGATGAGTCCGTATTGCGCGCATACGCAAGGCACCAGGCCACGGGTGAGGCCATCGTGTGGCTTTCTTTGGACGGCCCATTCTGGGGACCGCGCACCCTGCTTGGCATCGAGCCGCATCTGTTCGCCTTTTATGACGAGCCGGCGCTGATGCATCGCATCAACGCCGACCTCTGCGCCTACAACCTCCGGGTGATCGAGCAGGTTTGCCAGATCGTAACCCCGGACTTCATGACCTTTGGCGAGGATATGAGCTACAACAACGGTCCCATGATCTCGGAAAGGCTCTTCGACGAGTTCCTGCTTCCCTATTACCAACAGATGGTTCCAAGACTCAAGGCGCATGGCATTTACGTGTTCGTGGATTCAGATGGGGACATCGAGCGGGCGCTGCCCTGGTTCGCCAGGGCGGGCATCGAGGGCATTTTGCCCCTGGAACGGCAGGCCGGCGTGGACCTGGAACGCCTGCGCCAGCGTTACCCCAGGTTTTTGTTTCTTGGCCACTACGACAAGATGGTCATGCCCAAGGGCGAGCAGGCCATGCGGGAGGAGTTTGAGCGCCTTTTGCCCGTGATGCGCCAGGGGGGCTTCCTCCCGAGCGTAGACCACCAGACGCCCCCGGGCGTTTCTCTGGAAAACTACCGGATTTATCTGAAGCTCTACGCCGAGTATGTTCGCAAGGCCTGCGCCGGCTAGGAGCGGGCGGGAGGCGCTGTTGCGAAAAAAGGACCGCGACGGACCGGGCCTCCAGGCGTTGGCGGCCTCGCCCTTGAATGCACAGCCAAGGGCTTTGGGTTATCGAGCAGCGCGCGATGCGGGCGGCCGTTCCGGGACGGCCGCCCGCTTTGGTTGCCGAACAGGGAGGCGGATGCGGTCGGTCCTAAAAAGGGGTCTGCAAGCTATTGCATGGAAGTTTTCGGACGGGCAGGGGGGAGACCGGCGGCGAAAACCTGGGGGACCGGCCCGGAGAAAGCGCAAGGCCGAACGGCTGGAGCGCGTGGCCAAAGGCGCCCTTGAGCGAATAAAGCTCGATGCCATCGCCGAGATCGAGAAAACCTTTGCGTGGATTTTGGGGAAGAGGAATGGCGCAAGTCGAGGCCGTCCGCCTGATCGAGCGTCGGGCGGACAGGCCTCGGCCACAAATCCCCAAGACGCCCGCGAAGGACGATGCGCATTCTATATCATAGAAAGAATCAGGAAGCGATCCGAAGCGGCGCGATAGCCTCCCCTCGGGGCTGACGCGATGCGCTGTCTCGTCGTCTCGCCGAGGCGGGAGGTCCACCCTCAAATGTCGGATTTCCACGACGAGCTTTGCGCGCTCCGCTGGGACGTGGTCGGCCAAGGGCCGCTGGACCGCGGCGGCACAGCCGTTTGGCGCGTCCCGCCGCAACGCCCTGGAGAGAAGGGCGGTCTCGCCGGCGCTCTGGGGGCGCGAAAAAAGCCGGGGCGAGCGGGGAAACGCTTGCTCCGGGACGCAAGGGGAATCGAGAAAAGCCAAACAAACCGGCGAGACGGGCCGGCCGGGGGAGAAGGGGCGGCGCTGCGGGGACGCCTGAAAGGACGCAAAAAAGCCGGAGCAAAGCCAACTTTGCTCCGGCGTGGTCCGAGTATACTTGTATAGGACTTGGAAACCTATCCTAGAGTCAAACGTCAATTCCAATGACATAAATAAGAACTTGGATTGCGCTTTTAAAATAAGGCAGGTATTTTTCGACTTTTTCAAAATGAAGAGAACCTTCCCAGTTGTGCCCATATTGGCGAGTCAAAAACTTTTGCATATTCTTGGTGGTGGTAATATACACTCCAAAATCGATCAGATCTAAATTCGAATAGGATGCCATTTGGAACTTTGGTAGATCCGTTCCCAGAAAGGAGGAATGCCCGAATTGAACCTCAACCGCTATACGATTTTTCTAAAAATCAAATTTTCTGTATGCTTTTATGTCTGGAGATACGCGAGGCTGTCCTTCCCAGCCCCTTTCAAAAACAAATCATTTAGTATTTATTAAATTCTTTGCGGTTTAATTTGGAAAAATCGAGGCAGGCCGTGTATAGAATTTCTTCGATTTCCGATTTTTGCGATAGACGGCTATTAAAGAGTTCTTCCGAAAAGCGAAAGGAGTATTTCTTTAGGCGCACAGCCATATGGCCTCACCTCTACTTTCTTTTTTGCATGCCCAAAGTATACCACAATACGACAAAAAGCCAGCCAGAACAAGGAACCAAAAACACAAAACAAAAGGGTAAGTCCCATAAGGACCTACCCTTGGTAGCGGCGGTGGGATTCGAACCTACGACACTCCGGGTATGAACCGAATGCTCTGGCCAACTGAGCTACGCCGCCATATGCAATGCGCGAATTGGCTGAACAATCCGCGCATTTTTGTGGTTGCGGGGGGGGGATTTGAACCTCCCGACCTCCGGGTTATGAGCCCGACGAGCTACCAGACTGCTCTACCCCGCGACGTGAAAGGCCGTTCAAAACGGCAACACCTATAATAAAGCAAACGCCAAGGCTTGTCAAGGGGTTTGCGCAATTTCAACCAAAAAGAATTTGCGTTGGGGCTGTGGAGACGGCGTGAATGTGCTACAATAGGAATGGTACGGCAAATTGGCTGGGGAGGGACGTTGTATGGTTCAGGACCGCCTGGTTTTGATCGACGGCTATTCGCTGATGCATCGCGCCTTTTACGCGCTGCCCGCGCTGACCAACAGCCAGGGCGAATACACCAACGCGGTGTTCGGCTTTTTCAGCATGCTGCTCAAGGTGGTTAAGGAGGCGGAACCCAGCCATCTTTGCGTGGCTCTGGACGCCCACGCGCCCACCTTTCGCCACGAGGCCTACGCCGCCTACAAGGGCACCAGAAAGCCCATGCCCGAGGAGCTGCGGCCCCAGCTGGGCCTGCTGCGCCAGGCCTTGGGGGAGATGGGCGTGGCCTGGACCGAGGCGCCGGGTTTTGAGGCCGACGACATCATCGGCACCCTGTCGGCCCAGGCGGAGGAGAGGGGCTTGGCCACCGTCATCGTCACGGGGGACAGGGATTCCTTCCAGCTGATCGGCGGCAACACCCAGGTTTGGTTCACCAAGAAGGGCATTTCCGAAACCGAAAAGCTGGACGAGGCGGCCCTGCGGGAGCGGTATGGCCTTGCCCCCTGGCAGGTGCCGGACCTCAAGGGCCTGATGGGCGATAGCTCCGACAACATCCCCGGCATCGCCGGCATCGGGGAAAAGACGGCCCTTAAGCTCCTGGGCGAGTACGGAAGCCTGGAGGAAACCCTCGCCCATGCGGACCAGGTCAAGGGCAAGCTGGGCGAGAAGCTGCGCGCCGGCGTGGAACAGGCCAGGATGAGCCGCCAGCTGGCGGTGATTCGGCGGGACGCCCCCTTGCAGATCGGCCTGGACCAGCTGCGCTTGCCGCCCCTGGAGGCGGCAAGGCCGGTGTTCCGCCGCCTGGAGTTCGGCTCCCTCCTGGAAAGGCTCCCCCAGCCCGCCCAGATGGAGCCGGACCTGGCCCAGCCGGAGGACGTGGCGGACCTGCAGGCCCTGCGCCAATTGGCCAAGGAGCGCCAGGACGATGGCTTTGGCTTCTTTGTGGACGGCGACTTCGCCTACCTGGGCCTGGAGGGAGGCCCGGATCTGCGCATACGGCTCCAGGGCGACCTGCTCAACCCGGGCCTGGACGTCCAGGAGCTGCTGCAAGCCCTCTCCGCCCTGTTCCAGGGCGGAGGAGAAAAGCGCCTCTTCGACGCCAAGTCCCTGCGCACCCGGCTCAAAAGGCTCGGCATCGACCTGGGCGGCGCCTGTTTCGACGCGGCCCTGGCCCAGTATCTGCTGGAGCCGGGCGGATCGCCCACGGCCGCTTCCCTGCTGTCGCAGGAGGGCAAGGGCCTGAGCGGCGCGGCCTTTTGCGCCCTCTGCCGCCGCCTTGAGGAGAGGCTGCGGGAGCTTGGCATGTGGGAGCTCTTCCATCAGGTGGAGCAGCCCCTTTCCAAGGTGTTGTTCGAGATGGAGCAGGAGGGCTTCAAGGTGGACCGCCCAACCTTGCTCCAGCTGCAAAAGGACTTCGGCGAGGCCATCGCCCGCCTGCAGGCGGAGGCCTACGAGGCCTGCGGCCAGAGCTTCAACCTCAACTCGCCCAAACAGCTGGGCGAGCTGCTGTTCGAAACCCTGGGCCTGCCCAGCTCCAAGAAAACCAAGAGCGGCTACTCCACGGACGCCGAGGTGCTGGAGGCCATTCAGGAGATGCACCCCGTGGTGCCCCTGGTGTTGCAGTTTAGGACCTTGTCCAAGCTCAAATCCACCTATATCGACGGCCTGCTCAAGCTTTCCGACCAGGAAGGCATCGTCCATACCACCCTGAACCAGACCGTCACCGTCACCGGCCGCATCTCCTCCGCCGAGCCCAACCTGCAAAACATCCCCGTGCGCACCGAGCTTGGCAGGGAGATCCGCAAGGTCTTCGTGCCAAGACAGCCCGGCCGCCTGCTGGTGGACGCGGACTATTCCCAGATCGAGCTGCGCGTGCTGGCGCACATGGCCGGGGAGGAGAACATGATCCGGGCCTTCCGCCAGGGCCAGGACATCCATGCCCAAACCGCCGCCAAGGTGTATGGCGTGGCGCTGGACCAGGTCAGCCCCGCCATGCGCTCCAGCGCCAAGGCCGTCAACTTCGGCATCGTCTACGGCATCAGCGACTTTGGACTGGCCAAGAACATCGGCATATCCCGCCGGGAAGCCGCGGACTTCATCGAGCGCTACTTCGCCCAGTATCCGGCCGTGCGCGACTTCATGGACCGCTGCGTCAAGACCGCCAAGGAGCAGGGCTATGTGGCCACCCTGCTGGGACGGCGCCGGGCCATCCCCGAGCTGCGCTCCTCCAACTACAACACCCGCTCCTTTGGGGAGCGGGCGGCCATGAACACCCCCGTGCAGGGCAGCGCCGCGGACATCATCAAGGTGGCCATGGTGCGGGTGCACCGCGCCCTGCAGGAGGAAGGGTTGAGGGCAAAGCTCATCCTGCAGGTGCACGACGAGCTGATCGTGGACGCCCCCGCCGAGGAGGCGCAGGCCGTGGAGCGCCTGCTCAAGCGGGAGATGGAGGGCGCCTATCCCCTGGACGCGCCCCTGGTGGCCGACGTTAAGAGCGGCGCCAGTTGGTACGAGACCAAATAGGACCCATCGAGAAAGGGGGAGAAGCCCGTGCGCGTGATCGCCATCACCGGCGGCATTGCCAGCGGAAAGACCACGGTGCTGAACCATCTCAAGGCGCTGGGGGCTGCGTGCATCGACGCCGACGCCATCTCCAGAACCCTCACCGCCCCGGGCGGGGCGGCGCTGCCCGCCATCCGCCAGGCCTTCGGCCAGGGGGTGTTCCAACAGGACGGCGCGCTGAACCGGCGGGCCCTGGGCGCGCTCGTCTTCGGGGACGGAGAGGCGCGCGGCCGCCTCAACGCCATCGTGCATCCCCTGGTGCGGGCGGAGATGGAACGCCAGCTCCGGCGCCTTCGTTTACAGGGAGAACGCGTGGCCGTGCTGGACGTTCCCCTGCTGTATGAAAGCGGCATGGAAACCCTGGCGGACGAGGTGTGGCTGGTGGCCGTTCCGGCCGAGGTGCAGCTGCAAAGGCTCATGGCCAGGGACGGCTATACCCGGGAGGAGGCCCTCGCGCGCATCCATAGCCAGATGCCCCTGGAGCAAAAGCGCGCCCGCGCGGACCTGGTGATCGACACGGACCTGCCCTTGCAGGCCCTGTACGAGCGCCTGACCGCCCTATGGGAGGAGGTCAACCGCCCATGACCGCAGGAAGACAGAGGCCGGGCGCCCAGGCCGGGCGCCGGCCCGAACCGCCGAGACGGCCCGCGAGGCCGGTTCGCCGCCGCGGCAGAAGGCGCGCGGCGGCCTGGTGGCTGGCCGGCGGCGCGGCGCTGTTGCTGGTGGCCGTGGCCCTGGTTTGGGCCTTCGTGTACGCGCCCTTCCGCCAGGAGCAGATCTACCCCTTGGACTATGTGGAGGAGCTGCGCGCGGCCGCGGAGGAGTTCTCCCTGGACCCCTGCCTGGTGGCGGGCCTTGTCTACTGCGAGTCCAGCTTCCAGGCGGACGCGGTGAGCGATGTGGGCGCCGTTGGCCTGACCCAGATCATGCCGGAAACCGGCCGCTGGCTGGCCGGCAAGCTGGGGATCGAGGACTACACGCCCGAAATGCTGTTGGATCCGTCCACCAACCTGCGCATGGGCTGCTGGTACCTGCGCTTCCTGCTGGACCGCTACGACGGCCAGCACCAGGAGGCGCTCACGGCCTACATCGCGGGCCAGGGGCAGGTGGACGAGTGGCTGAAGGACGAAACCCTTTCCGCGGACGGCAAGACCCTGGACCAGATCCCGGGTCAGGACGTCAAGGAATACGCGGCAAAGGTCATGAGGATGTATGAAGAATATCGGCAAGCGTATGGCGACGTGCTTGGCTGCGGCGACGCTGCTCTGGAGTCTGACGGGCTGTAGCGCCTCGGGCGGCTTCGATTGGTCCATGCTCAGCACCAACCCCACCCCCACCCCCCAGGCCCAGGCGGCCCGCAGCGACGAGGAGGGCCTGCGTCTGGCCATGCCGGCGGATTCCGGCGCCTTCGACCCGCTGACGAACGGCTCCGCGGACATGCAGGAGCTGTTTTCCCTGGTGTTTGAAGGGTTGCTGCGCCTGGGCGACCAGGGCCAGCCGGAGCCCTGGCTGGCCGAGACCATGGAAAAGACGCAGACGGGCTGGACGTTCACCCTGCGCAGCGGCGTGGAGTTTCACGACGGAACCCTGCTGTCCGCCCAGGACGTGGTCAACGCCTTCGAGGCCCTGAAGCAGGCCGGCGAGTCCGGGCCCTATGCCGGGTGCCTCCAGGTGATCACCTCCATGAGCGCCCAGGACAACCAGACCCTGCTGGTGGAAACCCCCTACGGCTACGAGGCGCTCTATTCCCTCTGCTTTCCCGTGGTCCGGTATCCGGAGCAGGACGGCTTGGCCATCGGCACGGGCCCCTATAAGGTGGAAAGCTACCTCATGGGCGTGGAGCTGAAGCTGGTTTCCAGCGGCAACTGGTGGCGAAAGGCCCCCGCCATCGCCAGCCTGCAGGCCACCGGCCAGCAAGAGGACCCCACGGTGGAACAGGTGCAGGAGGGCGAGCTGGACGTGGCGCTGGTGGAGCTGACCATGGCCTCGTCCCTGTATGCCTACAGCCGCGTGGGCACCCAGGATTACCTCACCGGCCGCGTGGAGCTGTTGCTGCCCAACCTGGAGGGCGCCCTGTCCGACCTGCGCCTGCGCCAGGCCATCGCCTACCTGCTGGACCGCAGGGAGATCATCACCAGCGCCTTCCAGGGCCACGGCGTGGCCGCGGAGGTGCCCGTCTGGCCGGATAGCTTCCTATCCGAGCAGGTGATCGCCGGCGAGCAGGACCTGGACACCGCCGCGGCCCTGTTGGAGCAGATGGGCTTTGAGGACCTGGACGGCGACGGCCTGGTGGAAAGGACGGCCAACTATGTGGCGCCCACCCCCACGCCCAGCCCCACGCCGGACCCTTCCGCCTCGCCGGAGGCCGGGGAGGCCGAGGCCAGCCCCACGCCCAGCCCCAGCTCGACGCCCACCCCCACGCCCAGCCCCACTCCGGAGGCGGACGAGGAGGAGGACGAGGACGAGGGCGTCACCCTGGAGGACCTGCTGGGCGACGCCCTGCAGCAGGAGGAGGACAGCCAGCACCTCAGCCTGACCCTGTTGGCCGCCTCGGACAACAGCGCCGAGGGGACGGACGTGGCCCTCTGCCTGCAATCCCAGTTCCGCGCGGCGGGCATCGAGCTGGAGATCGAAAGCCTGCCCTTTGAGGAGTTGTTGGAAAGGATGCAGGCCAAGGAATACGATTTGGCCCTGCTGGGATACCAGCTTGGCAGCTCGGCGAACCTGCAACCCCTGCTGGGCTCCGAGGGCGAAAACAACCTTATGGGCTACCGCAGCGCCACTATGGACGCCGACCTAAACGCCCTGCTGAGCGCCGAAAGCCAGGAGGCATACCAGGTTGCGGCCCAAAGGCTCTACGCCCAGATTCAGCAGGACCTGCCCGTGTTCACCCTCTGCATGCGCTGCGCCACCCGCGTCACCGCGCCGGACCTGAACGCCTCCGGAACCGCGCGGCTGGGGGATGGCTACCGGGGCATTGAAAACTGGAGCTTCGGCTCCGACGGTCAAGGCTAAGCCGGGAAGAAGAACAAGCGCCCCCTCGAGCCCAAAGACGGGTTCGGGGGGCGCTTTTGCGTGGGGCAGGGGAGCCCGCGCCGCTTGCAAGGAGGCCCGGCAGACGCGCTTCCCAAAGTCGGCGGCGGCCAGGTAGGGCCTGCGAACAGCGGAAAGGAAGCGCCCCCTCGAGCCTAGGATGGGTTCGGGGGGGGGGCGCTTTTGCGCCGGGAAGGAATCGGCGCCTATCTTCCCGCGAGGGCCTGTGCGCGGTCCGGCCGTTCCTGGCAGAACCTGCCCCAGGGGCGCAGGGCCACCAGGCAGAGAAACAGGGTCAGCGCCGCGATCAGCAGCCAGCAGAACACCGTCACCGTCCAGCCGCCGCGGTCGGCCACCAGGCCGAAGACGTAGTTGGAGAGCGAACAGCCGATGTAGATGGTGGAGTTGAGCGTTCCGGAGACGGTGGAGGTCTTGCCATAGGGCCCGAAGCGCACCGGCACCAGCGTGATGAGCATGTGGTTAAAGCCCAGCAGCAGCGAGGTGCAAAGGGCCAGCAGCAGCACCGCCAGGTAGATGGGCACCCGGCCGATGAAGCACAGGCAGCCCAACAGCGGGAGGATGGCCACCATGCACCAGGCGGCCGCCTTCACCTCGTTGCCGCCGCAATGCCTGTGGCAAAGCCAGGTGGCCCCGACGGCGCCGGACAGGTTGACGATGGGCAACACCAGCGTCAGCCCCAGCGAGAAGGAGGGCGAAACCCCGTAGCTTTCCGTGATCATGGTGGGCACCCAGGTGGTGATGACGTCCTTGAGCATGCCGTGCAACAGGGTCGGCAGCACCAGCAGCGCCGCGCCGGAGGCCAGCAGCAGGGGCCAAAGGCCCTTTCCTCCGCCTGCGGACGGCCGCAGGGGCGCGGGCGATGCCGGCGGGACGGTTTCCTGGCCGGCGTAGCGCCGCCAGGCGTAGATCCACAGCCCCACCGCCGGCAGCATGCAGAGCCCGGCCGCCAGGAACACGGCCCTCCAGGAGAAGAAGCGCAGCATCAGCATGGAGAGCGCGTAGGCGGCCACCGTGCCCACAGGCGTGGTGGAGGCGATGTTCAGGCAAGCCTTGCGCTGCTGGGAGGGCGCCAGCACCGTGGAGAGGATCCGGACGATGGGCGACCAAATCATGGATTGGGCCAGGCCGTTGAGCCCCCAGACCACGGAGAGCCAAAGGGCCGAGGGCATCCAGCACATCAGGGCGTTCATGCAGGCGCTGACGGTCAGGCCCGTGAAGAGCATGGGGAAGGGCGAAAGCCGGTCCCCCAAAAAGCCGTTGACCAGCTGGCCGGCGCCGTAGCAGAAGAAGAACACCGTGCCGATCACGCTGGCCTCGGCCTTGGTAAACAGCTGGGCGCTGACCATACCGGCCAGCGCGGCGGAGTAGTTGATGCGGCCGATGTAGGTGCAGGCATAGGCGACCCAGGCGGCCCAAAACACCAGGCGCGAACAGCGCTCGTCCCGCAGCTGCCCAATCTTCATTTCCTTGCCCTAGCGCAGGCCGTAGCGCCGCCGCAGCGCGTCGGCGGCCAACTGCGCCTCCTCCTCTCCAAGCAGCAGGCTGATTTGGGTTTCGGAACTGGTGACCAGCAGGGGATGCGCCTGAACCTGGGCCAGCTGGGAAAACACGCCGGCGGCGATGCCGCGCTGCTTCTCCATGCCCTGGCCGAGCACCGTGAGCTTCACCAGGCCGAGCACCAGCTTGGCGCCGTCCAGCAGCTCCTTGGCCCGGGGGAGATCCTCCTCGCGCAGGGTGAAGGAGAAGCTTTCCTCGCGGGCGGATTGGGCCAGCATGTCCACGTTGATGTCCAGGGAGGCCAGGCCCCGGAACAGCTCCGCGGCGCCGCGGCCGCCGTCCGGCAGGGTAACCAAGGCCTGGCCCTGTTCGGCGCGCAGGTGGGTGACGCCCGCGTTTTGCAGCAGCAGGTCGCGCATGTTGTACAGCCCCGGCCTCTGGCTCACGATGTACCCGGCGGCCTTGAGGGCGCCGTTGGCGAAGATGCGCCGGCTGGCCGCGGAGTGGGAGAGGGTGACGGTCTCGTCCTCGCCCAGGAAGAAGATCTCGTGGTCGCCGGCCACGCTGCCGCCGCGCACCGCATGGATGCCGATCTCCTGGGGTTGCCGGGGGCACAGGCCCTGGCGGCCGAAGACGTATTGGCGCTCCTCCGGCAGCCCCTGCTTGAGGCCCTCGGCCAACAGCAGGGCCGTGCCCGAGGGGGCGTCCGCCTTGGTCTTGTGGTGCTTTTCCACGATTTCGATATCGAAGCCGTGCAGCTCGGAGGCGGCCTGCCTGGCCAGCTCCAGCAGGACGTTGACGCCCAGGGACATGTTGGCCGTGCGGAAGATGGCCAGCTCCTTGGCGGCTTGCTGGACCAGGGCCTCCTGCTCGGCCGTGTAGCCGGTGGTGGCCAACACCAGGGGAAGGCGGCGCTCCAAGGCGTAGGAAAGGAGCTCCTCCAGGGCGTCCGGCCTGGAAAAGTCCACCAACACGTCGGCCTGCTCGCGGCAATCGCACAGGCGTTCGTAAAGGGGGAAGCTGCATTTGGCGCCGGCGGCGTAGCGGTCCACGCCCGCGGAAACGCCAAAGCCCTGTTCCACGGCGCAGGCCGCCAGCGTGCGGCCCATCTTGCCCAGGGCTCCGTTGATCAAAATGGAAAGCATGTCGGTCACATCCTCACTTCTATGGGTTCCTTTGCGCGGGCGGCTGGCCGGCTATTCCACCAGGCCGAAGGCCCGGAGCTGGCGCAGCAGCTCGGCATGGGTGTTGGGCTGCATCTCGATCAGGGGCAGGCGCAGGGGCCCGCAATCATAGCCCATGTCCCCCAGCGCGGTCTTGACGGGAATGGGGTTGACCTCGCTGAACAGGGCCGAGACCAGCGGCAAAATGCGCAGCTGGGCCTCCAGGGATTCCCGGCAGCGGCCCTGCAGGTAGTCCATGGCCATCTGGTGCATCAGGGCGGGCAGCAGGTTGGACACCACGGAGATGACCCCCTTGCCGCCCAGGGACAGCACGGGCACCACATAGTCGTCGTTGCCGGAGTAGATGGCAAGTTCCGGGCAAAGGGCGGCGATCTTGGCCACCTGGGCGATGTCGCCGGAGGCCTCCTTCACGCCCACGATGTTCTCGTGCTCGGCAAGCCGCCGCACCGTCTGGGGAAGCAGGTTGACGCCCGTGCGGGAGGGGACGTTGTACAGGATGATGGGCAGGTCCGTGGCGTCGGCGATGGCGTTGAAGTGGCGGACCAGGCCCTCCTGGGAGGTCTTGTTGTAGTAGGGGGTCACCAGCAGCAGCGCGTCCGCGCCGAGGGACTTGGCCTGCTTGGCAGAGCGGATGGCAAAGCTGGTGTCGTTGCTGCCGGCGCCGGCCACGACGGGCTTGCGGCCGGCCACCCGCTCCACCGCATGGGAGATGAGCACGGCCTCCTCGCTGATGTCCATGGTGGAGGGCTCGCCGGTGGTGCCGCAAACGATGAGGGCGTCGGTGCCGTTTTCAAGCTGAAAGTCGATCAGCTGGTCGAAGGTCTTTAGGTTCAGGCCGCCGTCCCAGGTGAAGGGCGTGATCATGGCTGTGCCGCAGCCCTGGAAAACAAGGGTTTTTTGCCGCATTTCGCATCCTCCTTAAAGGCCGGGCCATGGAATATGAGCCCAAAGTAAAAGCGCTCCCTTGCAGAAGGTGAGCGCCCAGCAAGACGGGGGAAGGGGTCGCCGTCCGCAGGCGGACGGCGGCGGGCGGCCGTTGCAGGTCTGCCGCGCCGAGCCTTTTCTACCGTTTGCCTTATCCAGCGCTCCGCCCGCCTGCCTCAAACCAACCGGCAACGGGCGACAGTCGCACGGCCCTGTGCCGTACGCCCAGGCGGGGGAAGGCCACAAGACCCCCTGCTCCACGCCTTCGGCGGGCAAGCCCTTTCCCGCCAATGGTAAAACGAGCCAAACAAGGGCTTTGTTTTCCGTCATTGGGGGTACCGCAGTGCCCGCGACCTCTGTTAAGGTATCTTGATTATACTGTTGCCGCAGCGCCTTTGTCAATGAGGCGATGGAAGAAAAAGCGAAAGCCCAGGCCCTTGCCGGCCAAGGGCGGCGGGGCGGCGCTTCTTGACAAAGCCATTTGCGGCTGTTTACAATAAAAAGGCGGGTTATTTTTCGTTGTGGTCCACCCAGTCCTTCGCCTCCTGGATGTTTCGCCTCGAGGGCAGGGGAACGCCGCTTTCCGGCTCCTGGCGCAGGCTTTCCGTGGCCGCGTAGGTGAGATATTGGGGGACGCCCGCGTAGTGCACGCTTCGCTCCAACCCCAGGGGTTCCCGGACCAGGCCCTGGTCCGAGCGTTGCGCCCGTTCCTTTGGATGTTTCTTCGCCATGTGAATTTGCTGACCTCCCATCCTTTGCTGATGGGGCTTAGTCTTTCCTTTGGCGCTTTAGTTTATGAAGGGAGTTGAAGCCATATGCCTGTGCGCTTGGCCACGCCCATGGACGCGCCGCAACTGGCGGAAATCTACCGGCCCTATGTGGAGTATACCTGCTTTACCTTTGAGACGGAGGCGCCGAATGCGGGCGTCTTTGCCCAGCGCATCGCGCAGACCCTGGCGTTTTTTCCCTATTTTGTTTTCGAGGAGGAGGGGCGCGTCCTGGGCTATGCCTATGCCCACCGCTTTCACGAGCGGGCCGCCTTTGACTGGAGCTGCGAGACCAGCGTGTACGTGGATTGCAGGCATCGCCAGGGCGGCGTGGGCCATGCCCTGTACGGACGGCTGTTGCCGGCCCTTGGGCGCATGGGCTTTGCCAAGGCCTATGCGGTGTTGGGCTGTCCCAACCCCATATCGGAGCGCTTTCACCTGGCGGAGGGCTTTGCCCTGGAGGCCGAGCTGCCGGACGTGGGCTTTAAGCACGGCGCTTGGCACAGCGTGAAGTACTTTGCCCTGACGCTGAACCAACCGGCCGGCCCTCTGGCCCGGCCAAGAGCATATAAGGAGGAGCAAGAAGCATGAAGGCGCAAGCATTGATGGAAGCCCTGTTTTCCCTGTCGGAACAGCGCGTGCCGGACACCGTGGACACCCTAAAGGCGGGCAGCCCGGACAAGGAGGTCCGCAAGGTGGCCACCTGCTTCATCGCCACCGCCCAGGTGATCCGCCAGGCGGCCGCCTGGGGCGCGGACCTCATCATCACCCACGAACCCACCTTCTACGAGCATCGGGACGACGTGACCGGCCTGCAGGACGATCCGGTGATCGGCGCCAAGAAGGCCCTACTGGAAAGCAGCGGCATGACCGTCTACCGCTACCACGACCACGCCCATTGCAAGAAGCCCGACGTGATCGTGGACGGCCTGTTCAAGAAGCTGGGCTGGGAGATCAGCTGGAGCAGCTTTGACCAGCCCGCCGTGCTCAAAACCCCCATGACCGCCAGGCAGATGGCCGCGGACATCCAGCGCAAGCTGGGCATCGCCCACGTGCGCGTGGCCGGCAGCCTGGACGCGCCCCTGCGCAGCCTGTCGCCCATGATCGGCTCCCCTGGCGAGAAGTGGCAGCTGTCCGCCCTGATGCGGCCGGACGTGGACGCCCTGCTGGCGGGCGAGGTGAGCGAATGGCGCGTGTGCGAGTACGCGCGGGACGCGTCCCTGCTCGGGATGAACAAGGCCGTGCTGGCCCTGGGCCACGCGGGCAGCGAGCGGGACGGCATGGAGCTGCTCTGCGCCATCCTGCAGGGCCTGGACCCCGCGCTGGAAACCCGCTACTTCGATTGCGGCGAGGTCTACGCCTATCCGGAGGCCTGAACGCGAAGATGAATCCGGAACGCTTTGAATCCGTGCTGCAAAGCCCCATCGGCCCCCTTTGCATCCAGGCGGACCGCCAGGCCCTGCGGGGCGTGTTCCTGCTGCCCGCGGGCGGCGCCCCGTGCGGCGAGGAGAGCGCCCTAACCCGGACCGCGGCCCTGGAGCTGGCCGAGTACTTCGAGGGCCGGCGCAGGCGCTTCGACCTGCCCCTGCGCCTTACGGGCACCGAGTTTCAGCAGCGGGTGTGGCGGATCCTGGCCACCCTGCCATATGGCGGCGCCACCAGCTACCAGGCCATCGCCCAGCGCCTGGGCAAGCCCGGCGCGGCGCGGGCCGTCGGCGGGGCCGTTGGCAAGAACCCCTTCCCGATCCTCCTGCCCTGCCACCGGGTGCTCGGCCGCGAGGGCGCCCTCGGCGGCTTCCGCCTCGGCCTGGACGCCAAGCGCCGCCTCCTGACCCTGGAAGGCATCGGCTGGAAATAGGCCGCCCGCGCCCAGCCAGCGCAAAGGAAAGCGAAAGGGGCCGGACAGCTTCTAACTTGGAAGCTGTCCGGCCCCTTTCCTTTCGGTTCGCGCCTCTAGGCTACGGGCGGCCAGAGGAGGAGGATGCCGGTGAGGATCAGCACGGAGATGGGGATGGAGATGGAGTTGATAACGCCGGCCAGGCCCTTGTCCAGGTGCAGGCGGTCGGTGAAGACCGGGCCCATGGCGGACACGGGCGAGAAGCAGACCAGCACCAGCACCTGCTTGACCGCCGCCTCGAAGGGCAGCAGGAAGTAGATGGCCAGGGCCATGGCGCAGCAGAGGAGCAGGCGCAGCGAAAGGGTTTTGACCACGGCCAACACCTGGCTGCGGCTCAGGTGCACCTCGAACATCAGGCCGATCATGAACATGCACAAAAAGGCGTTGGCCTGGGCCACGGCGGAGGTCACCTGGTAGACGGGATCCGGGAAGCGGAAGTGGAAGAGGCTCAGCACCAGCATCACCAAATAGGAGACGAAGGGGGCGGAGGAGAAGGCCTTCTTCAGGAAGCCCTTCAGGCTCTGCCTTTCGCCGCCCACCAGGCCGGAGGCGATGGCGTAGGTGGCGCCGGTGCACATGATGGCGTTGCCGGTGTCGAACAGACAGGTGACGGCCACGCCGAAGGAGCCAAGAAAGCTCTGCACAAAGGGCATGGTGAAACAGCCGATGTTAAAGCCCGAGTAGTTGATGTAGTTAAAGGCCTGCTTTTTCCGATCCTTGCCGGCCATGGTCTTGCCGAAGAAGGAAAGGGCCAGGTTGGTGAGGATGCCAAGGGCCACCACGCCCAGCAGGCTAAGTTCCATCTCAAAGCCGGAAAAGGCGTTGATCACCGAGCAGGGCAGGGTGAAGTTGAGCACGATCTTGCTGAGGATGCGGTCGTCGTCCTTATGGAAAAGGCCGATGCGCCGGAACACGATACCGGCGATGATGATGAAGACAAAGCCAAAGGCCTTGAGCAGCACGTCCCCCATGTTCCAACATACCTTCTATTCGATTCGACGTTTCTTGCGCGCGGCAGACAAAGAATGGAGCGCAGGCCGGGCCCTTGCCCGGTCCTGCGCCGGAAGACGGCCCCTTAGGCGCCCAGAGGCTTGGGCCTTTCCACAAAGTGCAGCACGTTGCCTTCCGGATCGTAGAAGAAGAAGGCGTTGTCGTTGCTGATGAAGGCCTCCACGCCTTCGGCCAGGAAGCGGTCGCGCTCGGCCTTGAAGTCCACCACGCTAAAGCAGAGGTGACGCATGCCCTGGTGCAGGTTGCCCTTGGGGGTGTCAAAGGCGTTGGCGGCGTAGATTTCGATCATGGAGCCGTCGGCAAAGCCCAGGAAGTAGTTGCCCGAGTCGGTCTTGAGCAGGGTTTTTGCGTCAAACATGCGGATGTACCAGGCGGCCAAGGCGTGGGTGTCCTTGGCGGCGATACCGGTATGCTCGATGCCTTTGATCATGTGAAACAGCCTCCTTATCGTTTTATCGTTTTGTGGGATCTATTGGCGGTCGAGCCGCTCCGCCGCGGCCCAGGCGGATGCGGGGCACCAGCTTGAGCAGCAGATAGAGCAGCAGAACGTCCACGGGGTACTGGATGAGGGACTTCAGCGCCCGCCCGGGCAGGAGCACCCAGAAGGAATCGCCCACAAACAGCGAGGACCACAGGGTGTTCAGCCCCATGTGCAGGAAGAGCACCACCACCGCTCGCGTCACGGCCACGCGCAGCAGGGTGGGCCGCGCCTTGTAAAAGCCCAGGCCGAACACCAGGCCCGTCAGGGCGGAGGTGAGGGTGTAGCCGGGGAAGTAGGCGCCCACGGGGAAGAGAAAGGCGCCGATCAGGTCGTTGAGCGCGCCCACCAACAGGGCGGCCAAGGGACCGGCGTAAAACCCCGCCAGGGCAAAGGGCAGATAGGCCACGGAAAGCTTGATGGTGGGGGTCAGGTAGATGGAGAGCCGGCCAAGCACCACCGACAGGGCCAGGCACATGGCGCACAACGACAGCTGACGCGCGTTGGAAAGCTCCTTGTAGGAGGCCAGCAGCAGCTTGACGCGGTTGTTCTTCAGGGACTCCATGGCGCGAACATCCTCCTTGCTGCTAATAGCCGATCACGCAGCCGTCGGCGCGGGGTTCCGTTGCGCCGCAAAGGGTGCCCTCGGCGGTGTGGAAGATGATCTGGCCCCGGCCGTATTGGCCGCCGGAGATCACGCGGATGGCATGGCCCCGGCGCCGCAGGGCGGAGATCACCTCCGTGTTGAAGGCGGGCTCCATGTCGAATTGCAGGCCCTCGGTCCAGCAGAAGCGCGGCGCGTCCAGAGCGGCTTGGGGGTTGAGCCCAAAGTCGGCCAGGTTCATCACCACCTGCATGTGGGCCTGGGGCTGCATGTAGCCGCCCATGATGCCAAAGGGCCCCAGGGGCTTGCCGTCCTTGCAGAGGAAGCCCGGGATGATGGTGTGATAGGGATACTTGCGCGGCGCGGCCTCGTTGGCGTGGCCGGGAACCAGGGAGAAGCAGGCGCCCCGGTTTTGCAGGGAGATGCCCGTGCCCGGAATGGTGGTCATGGAGCCGAAGCCCTGGTAAAGGCTTTGGATCATGGAGATGGAATTGCCCTCTCCGTCCGCTGCGCAGAAGTAGACGGTGTCGCCCCTGGGCGGCACGCCCGGCGCATAGCTTTGGGCCGTTTCCGCGATGAGCTTGGCCCGCTGGGCCGCGTACTCCTTGGACAATAGGGCCTGCGGCGGCACCGGCATGAAGGCCGGATCTGCGATGTAATGCAGCGCGTCGGCAAAGGCCAGCTTCATGGCCTCCATCTGCAGGTGCAGGGTCTCCACGCTGTCCTTGCCGCGGACGGGCAGCTGCTCCAGGATGTTCAGGGCCAGCAGCGCCGTCATTCCCTGGCCGTTGGGGGGCAGCTCGCAGACCTCGTATCCCTTGTAGGCGGTGCGCACGGGCTCCACCCAGCGGGGCTTGTACTCGGCCAGATCGTCCATGCGCAGCGGGCCGCCGGTCTCCTTGGCGTAGGCCACCATCCTTTCGGCCAGCTCGCCCCGGTAGAAGTCCTCGGCCTCGCTTTGGGCGATGCGCGCGAGGGTGCGGCCCAGCTGGGGCAGGTCGTAAATGTCGCCGGCGCGGAAGGTCTTGCCCAGCGGATTGAACTCGCCGAGCCAGGGCTTGACCTCCGGGTAGGGGCTCTCCTTGGCGGCCCGGGTCATGGCGTTGAGGATGGGCGCGTTGTCCGGGGAGAGGGCGTAGCCGCCGGCCAGGCGGATGCCCGGCTCGAAACACTCGCGCAGCTTCAGCGCGCCGAAGCGGCGGCTGAGCGCCGCCCAGCCCGCCGGCGCGCCCGGCACGGTCACGGGCAGCCAGCCCTTGGCCGGCACGCTGGCATGGCCCTGCCGGCGCATGGCCTCGGCGTCCAACAGGGCCGGCGCGTAGCCGCTGGAGTTGAGGCCGTAGAGCCGGCCCTTGTGGTTGACGATGGCGAAGCAGTCGCCGCCCACGCCGTTGTTGGCGGGGTCCACCACGGCCAGGGCGGCGGCCATGGCCAAGGCGGCGTCCACGGCGTTGCCGCCCTTTTTCAGGATCTCCACCCCGGCCTGGGAGGCCATGGGATGGGAGGAGGCGCAAAGGCCGTTGAGGGCGTAGACCAGGTTGCGCTTAGAGGCATAGGGGTAAAAGCTTGGATCGAACACGGGAGAGCCACCTCCGTTTTTTTATGTCGCCGGGCCGACTACAGCACCTGGGGCAGGCCGAAGAACAGGATGCCGAGCGCCGCTGCGCCCAGGATCATCCAGATGGGGTGCAGCTTCTTCTTCCAGCGGGAGAAGCCGAAGGCCAGCGCGCCGATGAGCAGGGCGCGCCAGTTGCACTGCAGGCCCTGGGAAGCGGTCGCGGCCGTGAACAGGTTCTGGTCGGAGCCGATGGAAAGCCCGAGGAACACGCCGATGGCGATGGTGAAGGCGGCCGCGGCGATCAGGCCGACCACGGCGGGGCGGATGCCGACCAGGGCGGCGGAAACGTAGCGGTTGTCCTTAAAGCCGTCGAAGTATTTGGCGATGAGCAGGATGATGAGGAAGGAGGGCAGCACCACGCCCACGGTGGCGAAGATTGCGCCCAGGATGCCCTGCCAAATGCCCGACTGGCCGCCCACGATGATGCCCACATAGGTGGCGATGTTGATGGCGAAGGGGCCGGGGGTGGACTCGGCGATGGCGATGAAGTCGATCAGGTCGTTGACGGACATCCAGTTCATGTTCACGACCTCGGCCTTGATCATGGGGATCATGGCGTAGCCGCCGCCGATGGTGAACAGGCCGATCTTAAAGAAAATGCCAAACAGCAAGGCGAAAATCTTCAGGAGAACCATGGCTTACTTGCCCTCCTTTTCTTCTTGATGGGCCCTTTGGGCCTTGCGCAGGCGGGGAAGCAGGAAGAGGACATAGAGGATGCCCAGCACGGCCGCGCCCAGGATCACGGGGATCACGGGCAGGTTGAGCAGGGCCACCAACAGGAAGGAGACGCCGATGAGGGTGTAGCCGAACCAGTTTTTCTCGCAACCCTTGGCCAGCTTGAACACGGCGTTGAGGATCAGCACCACCACGGCGGCGCGAATGCCCTCAAAGGCCGCGGCCACCCACAGGTTGTCGCGCACCTGGGCGATGCAATAGGACAGGATGGAGATGACCACAAAGGCGGGCAGCACCACACCCAGCGTGGCCACCAGACTTCCCCAGAAACGCCGGACCTTGTACCCAACGAAGGTGGCCGTGTTCACGGCCAACACGCCGGGGGTCGATTCGGCGATGGCGATGATGTCCAGCATATCGCTGTCGGTGATCCAGTGCTGCTTTTCGATGGCTTCCTTCTCGATGATGGGGATCATGGCATAGCCGCCGCCAAAGGTGAAGGCGCCGATCTTAAAGAAGCTGAAGAACAGGGTCCACAGGCTTGTCGGCTTGTCTTGAGACATGGGGTCAACCATCCTCTCTTCATGAAATATTTGGATCAACATGCATCAAGGGCACGCGCCTTGCGCCCCGGCCAGGCTAGGTGGCCTCGTCCCATTCCTGGTAGAGGCGCTCGATTTCCTCCTTGAGGGCGGTGTACTTCTGGTTGAGGGCCTGGGCCTTCTTGGGGTCCAGGTACAGCTCCGGATCGGCCAGGGCAAGCTCGGTCTTGGTCAGGCGCTCCTCGGCCTCCTCGATCTGGGTTTCCAGGTTTTGCACCCTGGCCCGATAGGCCTGGGCGGCCTCGCGGGCCTGGCGCTCGCGCCGCTTTTCCTCCCGCTGGGCGGTCTTGGTCTTGGTCTGGGTCTGCTCCTGGCTCTCCTGGGAGAGCAGGCGCAGCTTCTCCTGGTAGTCGTCGTAGTTGCCCAGGTATTCCTTCAGCCGGCCGCCCTCCATCACCAGCACCCGGTTGGCCACGCGGTTGATGAAGTAGCGGTCGTGGGAGACGGTCAGCAGCGTGCCCGTGAACTGGGAAAGCGCCGCCTCCAGGCACTCGCGGGAATCCATGTCCAGGTGGTTGGTGGGCTCGTCCAGCAGGAGCAGGTTGTCCTTGCGCAGCATGAGCTTGGTCAGGAGCACCCGGCCGCGCTCGCCGCCCGACAGGGTGGAGACGGGGGCGAACACCTCGTCGCCGGTGAAGAGAAAGGCCGCCAGGGCGTTGCGGATGTCCGTCTGCTCCATGCGGGGAAAGTCGTCCCAGACCTCGTCCAGCACGGTCTTGTCCGGATGCAGGCCCCGCTGCTGCTGGTCGTAGTAGCCCACCTGCACCCCGGCGCCGAAGCGGAAGCTCCCCTCGTCCGGGGTTTCCAGGCCCATCAGTAGCCGCAGCAGGGTGGTCTTGCCGCAGCCGTTGGGCCCCAACAGGGCCACCCGGTCGCCGGCCCGCAGGTGTAGCCCCACCTGGGAAAACAGCTGCCTGCCCGCATAGCCCTTGGCCAGGCCTTCGGCCAGCAGCACGTCCTGGCCGGTGCCCTTGCCCGCCTCGAAGCGGAAGAACACGTTGTGCTCCTCCATGGGCTTTTCCTTCAGCTCGACCATGGCCAGGCGCTTTTCGCGGGACTTGGCCGTGATGTGGGCCCGCTCGGTGTTGAAGGAGCGGAACATGGCGATGATGCGCTTTTCCCGCTCGATTTCCTTTTGCTGTAGGGTGTATTCCTTCATGCGCCGCTCCATCACCTCGGCGCGCAGCTCCAGGTAGCGGGTATAGTTGCCTGCATACTGCTCGGTCTTGCCGAAGGACAGCTCCGCAATTTGGTTGCAGACCGTGTCCAGGAAGTAACGGTCGTGGGACACCACGATCACGGCGCCCTTGTAGGCCTTGAGAAAGTCCTCCAGCCAGGCGGTGGAGTCCAGGTCCAGGTGGTTGGTGGGCTCGTCCAGCAGGATGAGGTCGTTGTCCTGCAGCAGGAGCTTGCCCAGCTTCAGCCGCGTGCGCTCCCCGCCGGAAAGGGAGGAGACGCTCTGGTCGTGGCGCTCCTTCGGAAAGCCAAGGCCGTAGAGCACGCCGAGCAGCCGTGAGTTCCATTGGTAGCCCCCGCTTTCCTCGAAGCGGTCGGTGAGGGTGGCATATTCCTCGCTAAGCCTTTGGTAGGCGGCGGCGTCCGTCTCGTGGAGGGACCCCATGCGCACCTCCATGTCGCGCAGGCTCTTTTCCATGGCAAACAGGGGCTCAAAAACGGTCTTGAGCTCCTCGTAAACGGTCAAGGGGGAGTTGAGGTCGTCCAGCTGGCTGTGGTAGCCGATCTTGAGCCCTCGCAGCATGGAGAGCTGGCCGCCGTCGTGGGGCAGTTCCCCGGCCAGGATGCGCAGCAGGGTGGTCTTGCCCGAGCCGTTGGAGCCCACCAGGCCCAGGCGCTGGCGGTCCTGCAGGGTGATGGTCACGCCGGTGAGCACTTCGGTCACGCCAAAGGCCTTTTTCAGTTCGTTGGTTTGCAAGATGATCATGGGGGCAGGTTCCTCGTTTCCATAGATACCTATATATTATCACATGCCCCCGCCTCCTGCCAAGGCAAAGCGGGCCCGCCGAGGCCGCCGTTGATTAAGAATCGGCAAAAAAGCGGGGAAAGGGCCATTTGACAGCGCAAAGCCCGGGCGGGTATAATCGAGGCAAAGGCCTGCCCTTGTCGCAGGCGCAAAGGGAGGTCTGGAGACGTGGCGATCCTCATCATGCCCGCCCACGAACGGGGAGACAGCCGGGGCAAGGTCCTGGCCTGGCACAAGCGCGTGGGCGATTGGGTGGAAAAGGGCGATAAGCTCTTTACCTATTCCATGGAGTCGGGGGTATATTTGGCCGTCTGCGAGCAGGCGGGACGGCTGTCGGCCATCTATCTGCCGGAGGGGGAGAGCGCGCCCTGCCCGGCGGACGTGGCCCTGATCTCCGCGCCGACCGCGGCCGGCGCCCTGGCCTTCTGCCAGCTGGACGGGCTGCGAGCGGGCGGCGAGGACCCGGCGGCCGCTCCGGAGGAACCGGAAGCGCCGGAGGAAAGCGAGATGCCGGAGGAACCGGCAGCGCCGGAGGAAAGCGGCGAGGCCGCGGAGGAGCCGGAAGCCCCGGAGGAAAGCGAGACCCCGGAGAAGCCGGAAGCCCTGGAGGAAAGCGAGAGTCCGGAGGAACCGGCAGCGCCGGAGGAAAATGAGGCGCCGGAGACAGCCGAGGCCCCGGCGGAGCCGGCCGCCTGGGGGCTGTATGTGGAGAGCTTCGACCCCACGGCCCTTCGCCGCGTGCTGGAGGCCTTCGTCCTCACCGCGCCGGCGCGGGGCGGCCCGGCCGTCACCAAGCGGACGCTGCTGCTCTATGCCTGTCTGCTGGCGGACGAGGGCCTGCTGGGGCTGTCGGCGCTGAAGGGCTTTTCCGTGGAGGAGCTGGCGGAGTTTTTGGAGGGCGAACTTCCGGAGGCGGAGGGCGTGCAGGTCTGCGAGCTGAGCTGGATGGCGCTGCCGCCCGTTTCCGGACCCAGGCTGTGCCTGGGCAGGCTGGAGGATCGGGCGCAGCTATGCCTGACCGGCTGTAGCCAGGCGGAGGCGGAGCGCTTCCTGCCCAGGCTGCGGGATACGCTGCAAGCCCTGGACAGGCATATCCGCTAGGATTGGCCAATAGACTTGCGAAAGGGGGCGAGGGCGCATGCCCACGTGGATGGGGGCGGCGCTGCTGCTGGGTTGCCTGGTGCTGGCGGGCCTGATGGTGTGGCTGCTGCTGGCCCAGGCCTCGCTGCGCCGGGCGCTGGACCGGCAGAGGGGCGCTTCCAGGGAGGCCTTGGAACCCCTGATCGGGCTGCAGAGGGCCCAGCTGGATTCCGTAGACCGGCATCTGAATTTGTCCCAAACCCAGGCCAACCGCCAGCTGCAGCTGATGGAGCAAACCCGCCAGGAGGTCCAGCGCACCTGGGAAGCCCTGCGCCGGGAAAACGCCGCCCAGCTGGAGGAGATGCGCGCCCTGGTGGATCGCCGCCTCAGCGGCCAGCTCCAGCAGCGCCTGGACGCCTCCTTTTCCCAGGTGAGCCAGCGCCTGGAGCAGGTGTACCGGGGCCTTGGGGAGATGCAGCACCTGGCCCAGGGGGTTGGGGATCTCAAAAAGGTGCTGGGCAACGTCAAGACCAGGGGCGTGTTTGGCGAGGTGCAGCTGCAAGCCCTGCTGGAGGAGGCCTTTGCCCCGGCCCAATACGAGAAGAACGCCCAGGTGAAGCCGGGCAGCCAGGAACGGGTGGAGTTTGCCATCCGCCTGCCCGTGCAGGACGGCGGCCATCTGCTGCTGCCCATCGACTCCAAGTTTCCCAGGGAGAGCTATCTGGCGCTGGTGCAGGCCCAGGAGGACGGGGACCCCGCGGCGGTGGAGGATTGCGAAAAGGCCTTTGTGCAGGCGCTGAAGGTGGAGGCCAAGCGCATCCGGCAAAAGTACGTGCACCCGCCGGAAACCACGGACTTTGCGGTGATGTTCCTGCCGACGGAAAGCCTGTATGCCCAGGCCGTTAAGCAGGGAGCCCTGTGCGAGCAGCTGTCCCAGGAGCAGCGGGTGGTGGTGGCGGGCCCTTCCACGCTGCTGGCCCTGCTCAACTCGTTGCAGCTGGGCTTTCAGTCCGTCCACATTCAAAGGCAGTCGGCCAAGGTGCTGGAGCTGTTGGCCCAGGTGCGCCGGGAGCTGGAGGCCTATCAGGAGGCCCTTGGCAAGACCCAGCTGCGCCTGCGCCAGGCTGCGGACAGCATCGACGAGGCCGCGCGCCGGGGCCAGGCCCTGCGCGGCCGCCTGGAGGTGCTGGACAAGGACGAGGACCGGGCCTAACTTGCCTTTTTCCTCGGCCTTTCTCCGGCGCGGAAGAGGATTTTGCCCAGCGGCGTCGAACTCTTATCCTGTGGAACGTTAAATATTGGTAAAGGGCCGGTGAGGGGAAAGAAACGCAGCCGTCCACTCGTCTATCAGATAGGCGGCCCGCGCCGCGCACCCAGGCGATGAAGCTCCCCCAACCGGCCCTGTCGGGCGGCATGCCCATGAAGAGGGAGGTTGCAAGTCCATGAAACGAACCATCATCACCATTGGCCGCCAATATGGCAGCGGCGGCAGGGCTGTCGGGCGCCTGCTGGCCGAACAGATGGGCATTCCCTTTTACGACAAGGAACTCATCGAGCTGGCCGCCAAGGAGGGCGGCATGAGCGCGGAAGCCTTTGACAAGGTGGACGAAAAGCCCACCAACAGCCTTTTGTACACCCTGGCCACGGGCTCGGCCATGATGGGAGGGCTGCGCTACGCGCCCCAGGCCGAGCTGCCCCTCAACGACAAGCTGTTCATCCTATCCTCCAAGGTCATCCGCGACCTGGCCAAGCAGGGCTCCTGCGTGATCATCGGCCGCTGCGCGGACTACATCCTGCGGGAGGATAAGGCCCTGTGCTCGGTGTTCGTGCACGCGGGCATGCTCAAGCGCATCGACCGCATCACCAGGCTTTACGACGTGCCCCTGGAGAAGGCCGAGAGCGTCATCAACCGCATCGACAAGCAGCGCAGCAGCTACTACGGCTATTATACCGGCCGCGGCTGGATGGAGATGGAGCACTATCAGCTGTGCGTGGACTCCGGCCTATTGGGCGTGGAGGGCGCAGCCGCCGTGATCTCCGCCTTCGTCAAGATCAAGCAGGGCGAATAGCCCTGCCAGATGGTTGGTAGGCCGAGCGGTTGCCCGTTGCGCGCGCACCACAAGCCAACGGAAGAAACGGAGAGAATGCGTTCATGAAGAAGACCGCTCCATGCCTTTGTGTTTGCCTCAGCCTGCTGCTTTTGCTCAGCGCCTGCCAGCCGGCGCCATCGCCTTCCGCCACGGTAGAGCCAAGCCCCAGCGCCCAGACCACGCCGGGGCAGGTGGCGAGCCTGCCCGCCTCGGCCACGCCGGCCGGCGAGACCTCGCCCGACCAGGAGCAGGAGAGCGCCGCCCCTTCCGCCACCAATTGTCCGGTGGACCTGAGCAAGGCCGCGCCCCTGCTGGAGGTCCTGGCCGAAAGCCTCGTGATGGATGGCGAGGAGGACGCCAACTTTGAGCGCTATCCGGGCGCCGCGTTGGTGGACAGGCTCTTTGCCCGCCTGTTGCGGGACGGCGAGGTCTCCGACGAGCTGGAGGACCTGCGCCTGGAGACGGGCGGCGCGCTGATCAGCCAGGCCGCCTTGCAGGCGCTGTACGCCATGGTCTTTTCCGAGGGCGAGTATGCGGGCCTGCCCGAAACGGCCGGCTACGGCAGCAAGGAAGGCGACATGGTGGCCTATGCCTTCCCGGATCAGGGGGACCTGCAATTCTCCATGCAGCTGCGGGAGTGGGAGGCCCTGTCCGAGAACGGCTACTACGAGCTTTCCCTGAACCTGTACTGGGCCTACCCGGAGGATGCCCAGGCGACCCAGGGCGGCAGCGTGCGCTGCTGGGTCAAGACCAACGACGAATCCCCCTTCGGCCTGGGGCTGGCGTTGGTGGACGCGCAGATCAGCCTGCGCCCGGGGGAGGATTTCGGTTCCCATCCCGCCAGGGACGTGGAGCAGATCATGCCGATGCTGCACGCCGTGGCCAAGGCCTGCCTGGAGACGGGCGACGGCTTTGACCAAACCCCTTCGGATCGCTTTGCCTTTGAGGCGGCGTATGTGCTGCTCAACAGCTATGGCCAGGACTTTGGCCTGAGCGACTCGGGGTCCAGCGTGCGCGTGTCCAAGGAAACCATGCAAAGCGCCATGGCGGCCCTGTTCGGGCCGGCATACCAGCTGCCAAGCTCGGTGCCTTCCCAGCTGCGCGGCAGGCTGCAGGCCAGCGGCAGCGGCTATACGCTGACCCGCTCCCAGGAGGAGACCACGCCCGTCTTTGCCGACTATAGCGTCAGCATGAGCGCCACGGAGCTGATCACCATCTCCCTGCGAACGGGGGATAAGAGCGAGGAAAATCCCTGGCAGTTCCATGGCAGCGCCACCATCGCCGTCAACACCGCCGATAACCTGCCCTACCGCAACCGGTATGCCCAAGGGGCGAGCTTTACGCCCTATATCGACCGCAGCGGTCAATGACCCATTCCGATCAAAAAACGCCAAGGAGAGAAAAGAACCGATTATGAAGCTCGTCTCCTGGAATGTCAACGGCCTGCGCGCCTGCGTGGGCAAGGGATTTAGCGATTTCTTCGAGCAGGCGGACGCGGACGCCTTTTGCCTGCAGGAAACCAAGCTGCAAGCCGGACAGCTGGATTTCGCGCCGGAAGGCTACCACAGCTATTGGAACTATGCCCAGAAGAAGGGCTATTCCGGAACGGCGGTGTTTCTCCGGCAGGAACCCCTGGAGGTGCGCTATGGCCTGGACCCCTTCCTGCGGGATGAGGAGGGCCGGCTGATCACCGCGGAGCTGGAGCCCTTTTACCTGCTCTGCCTCTATACCCCCAACGCCCAGGACGGCCTCAAGCGCCTGGATTACCGCATGGCCTGGGAGGATGCCTTCCGCGCCTATGTGGCCGGCCTACAGGCGACAAAGCCCGTGGTCATCTGCGGCGATTTGAACGTGGCCCACAACGAAATCGATCTGAAAAACCCCGGCCCCAACCGCGGCAACGCGGGCTTTTCCGATGAGGAGCGCGAGAAGTTTTCCAGGCTGTTGGAGGAAAACGGCCTGGTGGATAGCTACCGCAGCCTCTATCCGGATAAGGCCGGAGCCTACACCTGGTGGTCCTACCGCATGCGCGCCAGGGAAAGAAACGCGGGGTGGCGCATCGACTATTTCTTGGCCAGCCGCTCCCTGCGCGATCAAATCCGCTCGGCGGACATCTATGCCGACGTGTTCGGCAGCGACCATTGCCCGGTGGGCCTAACCCTGGACGTCTGACACGTACAGATAACCCGCGCCACAAGGCCGCGCCCCGAATAGAGGGACGCGGCCTTTCTCTATTAAAATTGGACTGGGCGGCACGGGAAAAACCGCGCCAAAAGCCGCTCTGCCCTGCTGCCCCTCGCCTCCCTTGTGAAAGGGAGGCGCCGGCGCAGCCGGCGGAGGGATTCCACCGACGCCCGCCAAACGCGCAGGATGTCCGCGCAGGCCCGCCGTTCGCCCTTCGAGGAAGGCAAGGCTCCAGCGCTTCAAATAAGCCGTCTCCACCCCCGTTGCCCCTCGCCTCCCTTGTGAAAGGGAGGTGCCGGCGCAGCCGGCGGAGGGATTCCCTGTCGGCGCTCCTCCGCCACGCGTGGTTGCCTCCAAAAAAAGAAGAGGAAGGCCGCTTGGCCTCCCTCTTCTTTTTGATTTTACCGCTTCGTCCATCGCCTGCCTAGCCAAGGCGGTTTAGCAAAGCCAAGGTCCTTTGCAGGAATTCGTTCATCCTCTCGGGGCTTAGCGGTTGCAGGCTCAGCTCCGCCAAGTCCTTCAGCTCCAAGCAAAGGCTGCGGCTGTTTTCATCCTGTTCCATCGCCGCCAGGCGGCCGATCAGCGGGTTGGTCGTGTTCAGCACCAGGGTTTGCGGCACGGGGAAGCTGGCCGTCTCGCCGCCCTGGCTCCAGAGCCGCATGGCCTCCTGGTAACGGCGCATGTTCTCGTCCTGCATCAGCAGGGCGGGAGTGGCTTCGTCCTTTAGGGCCTGGGTTTCCAGCTTGAGGGACTTGTCGTCCAAGGCCCAGGTGAACAGCTCCGTCAGCTTTTTGCAGGCCTCCTCGTCCAGGCCGGCCTCCCCGCACTTGAGTGCGTCGGCCAGCTCCGCGTCTACGCGGGCAAAGCGCAGGTCCTTGTTTTCCCCCTCGATCATCTGCATGAAGGGGTTGTCGATGGGCGTGTTCATCACCAGCACGTCCATGCCCTCGTACAGCTTCAGCGCGGCGGACTGCCGCTCCTTATCCTGGGTGTAGAACAGCTTGTTCTCGTGGCTTTCCTTGGCTCGCTCCAGCAGCTCGGGCAGGGTGAAGCTCTCGCCCAAGGTGGTCTTGTAGATCAGGCAGTCCTTTACACGGTCGTAGAACTTGTGGTCGCGCAGGCAGCCGTATTTGATGAAGGGATGGATGTCGTCCCAGTACTTGTCATAGGCCTCGCGCTCGTTCTTGAACAGCGAGAGCAGCTTGTCGGCCACCTTGCGGGTGATGTAGTCGGAGAGCTTGCGCACGTAGCCGTCGTTTTGCAGGAAGGAACGGGAAACGTTCAGCGGCAGGTCCGGGCAATCGATCACGCCGCGCAACAGCAGCAGAAACTCCGGGATGACCTCCTTGATGTTGTCCGCCACGAACACCTGGCCCGCGTACAGCTTCACCTGGCCCTCGTTTTGGCCAAACTGGCTTTGCAGGCGGGGGAAGTAGAGGATGCCCTTGAGGTTGAAGGGATAATCCACGTTCAGGTGGATCCAGAACAGCGGCTCATCGAATTGCAGGAAGGTGCTGCGGTAGAACTCCTTGTACTCCTCCTCCGTCACGTCCTTGGGCGCCTTGAGATAGAGGGGGGAGGGGTTGTTCAGGGCAGCGGGTTCGTGCTCGTGCTCCTCCCCCTCCTCGTGGACGTGCTGCTCCTGGGGCTTGCCGTCCACGGTCAGATAGATGGGCACGGGCATGAAGGAGCAGTATTTTTGAATCGTCTGCCGCAGCTGTCCGGCGTCGAGAAACTCCTCGGAATCGGCGTTGATGAAGAGGGTGATGGTGGTGCCCACCGCCTGGCGGTCGATGTCCTCCATCTCGTACTCCATGCCGCCGTCGCTCTCCCAGGCCACGGCCTGGCTGCCCTCCAGGCAGGACAGGGTCTCGATGCGCACCTTCTCGCCCGCCATGAAGGCCGAGTAGAACCCAAGGCCGAAATGGCCGATGAGCTGCTCGTGGTTGTCCTTAAACCTTTCCAGGAAATCGCTGGCCCCGGAGAAGGCCACCTGGTTGATGTACTTCTTCACCTCTTCGGCCGTCATGCCCACGCCGTTGTCCGTGAAGGAGAGGGTGCGCGCCTCCTTGCTTAAGTCCACCACGATCCTGGGCGACTCCTCGCCAAGCAGGCCCATGGCGCGGCGCTTGGCAATGGCGTCGCAGCCGTTGGAGATCAGCTCGCGCACGAAAATATCCTTATCCGAATACAGCCATTTCTTGATGATTGGCAGCAGATTTTCCGCATGAATGGAAAGCTGGCCCTTTTCCATGCTTCATAACTCCCTTCCGAAAAAGCTTTCCTTACCAATCAATTGTAGCACGGTCTCTGCCAAAGTCAAGGGGTTTTTAGCACTCAACAGCAAAGAGTGCTGATAAATGGCCCATAAGAATTTTAAAAGCAAAAAACGTAAATAATAAGTTGCAAAAAAAACAAACGCTGTGTTATACTCATGTTGGGTTAAAATATGAATAAAGTCAAGAAACGAGGTGTTGCTAAGCCAATGAATGATTCTGTTCGGGTTGGACGGGAAGGATAGAAGAAAGGAGTAAGAGTATAAAATCCGTAGAAAGAGTGTTTCTTGTTTTTGCATTGATCTTATCGCTATTAGGTTCAATGATACTTTCTTTTGCCAAAACTACAGAATCTGTACAGATTGAGAATCAAGTAATACAAGACACAAATCTATTGAAACTGAGAGCGGACTTACATATAGATGAACGATCTCCCCTCGTTAAGGAGAAAATTTAGATTCGACAAAATACCTCTTTTCTAAATGGAAGTGCAGGCTACATCGTAGATGAACAGAATGAAACTACGCAGTTATTGAAAAGAACGGTGACAGGGTCCGGTTCAACGATCGATGAATATGTAACCACCACTGTTTCAAGCATTTCTGGCTCCAAGCAAGATTCTAAATCTGCGTATGGTTTTACAGTTTATGCTCGCATCCATTATAGTGTTGAATATGACGAAATTGGAATGGGGCAAATTCGATATACACAATCTTCTCACAGATATATCGTATCTTCCACTAGCTATACTCCGTATACATTGCTTGGTGAAATAGCCATTGGCTATGCTTCAACCTATTGGGGTGCTTTAAACGACAAGTCTTGGAGCTCTCCTGCCGCTGGTTCTTGGTACTATGTACCCTCTCCTGATTCAAGCTGGCTGAATTTGGATAACTTAGGAAAGGCTGCGACTACTCTATATCATTCTGGACCTTCCGGCGTTTATGTCGAAATCATTATCGATGGTTACGACTATCTGTAAGAAGAAGATAACTCTCCAGTAATCCGTTGATGTAGAAGGTGGGCGAGAGCATGAAGAAGATCGCAGTTCCTACAAGCAACCTTTCCGCAATCCTTGCCTGGCTGGGCGTGGCGCTGCTCGTCGTCGGGCTGTTCGTCGGCTGTTTCTTCACGCGCCTGTATTCCTCTGCCCTGGAGGAACTGCCGCTCCTGGGCCCCGTGGCCGAGGACAACTACGCGCGCCTGGGCCTCTCCCGCCTGCCCTATTGGGTGGTGGGCCTGGCGCTGGGCGGCGGGCTGCTGCTCTGCGGCGCGGCGGGCGGGCTGGAGCGCCCCCTGGACGCCCTGCCGGCCCTGGCGCTGGGCCTGCTTTGGTACGTGCTGGCCACGGCCACGCCCCTGCTCTCCGAGGCCTATCGCCTGCGCTGGCTGCAATACACGAAGAACTTCCCGCTGGCGGGCCTGGCGCTGTGGTGCCTGCTGCTGCTGTCCTGCCTGAGCGGCTTGGCCCGCGGCGGGGGGAAGGCGGGCTTCCATTGGAAGCGGGCGCTGCTGGCCGCCGCCTGCCTGCTGGCGGTCCTGCTGCTGGAAAGGCCGCTGCACCTGCTGCAGCGCAGCGGATTGCAGGCTGCGCAGGCCAATGCGGCCATCGGCCTGCGCGCCCTGCTGCTGTTGGCTGTCGCCGCCTGCCTGCAGCCCCTGCTGCGGCCCGTGCGCCGTTCCGTGGCCGTGGCCCTGTTCATGATAGCCGCCCTGCAGCTGTGCTTCGCCTGTTCCCTCTTCAATCCCTGGATGCAGCAGGCCGGTCCGCTGCGGACCTGCCTTGGCATCGCGGCTGGCTGCGTGCAGCCCCAAAGCAACCTGAGCTTCGGCCTGGCGCTGGCCCTGCTGGGGCTGCGCTCCTTCCTGCCCGCGCGCCATGGGCCCAAGGCCAAATGAGGCGGCGCCCGGCGCCCAAGACCCAAAGCCCCGCCCTGTCCAAGGCAGGCGGGGCTTTTTCCTGCTAAAACATCGTAAAACAGGAAAATTTCCTTGCCGCCGCCCTAAGGACTATGGTATACTAACCGATGGTGTGAAATACACACCCCTGCGCCAAGCCGGGGCTTGTGGCGAAAAAAACGCTGGTCTTCGGCAGAAAACCCCAAGGACGCAGGGGGAGGAACAACAAGGAGGGAAACCCAAATGGCAGTCATTTCCATGAAGCAGCTTCTCGAAGCCGGCGTGCACTTTGGTCACCAGACCCGCCGCTGGAACCCCAAGATGGCCCCGTACATCTTCACCGAGCGCAACGGCATCTACATCATCGACCTGCAGAAGACCGTTCGCAAGATCGACGAAGCCTACATGTTCATCCGCGACCTGGCCCTGGAGGGCAAGAGCGTTCTGTTCGTGGGCACCAAGAAGCAGGCCCAGGAGTCCGTGGAGCAGGAAGCCAAGCGCTGCGGCATGTTCTATGTCAACAACCGTTGGCTGGGCGGCATGCTGACCAATTTCCGCACCATCAAGACCCGCATCGCCCGCCTGAACCAGATCGATAAGATGGAGGCCGACGGCCAGTTCGACCTGCTTCCCAAGAAGGAAGTGGCCAAGCTGGAGCTGGAGCGCACCAAGCTGCAGGCCAACCTGGGCGGCATTCGCGAGATGAAGACCCTGCCCGGCGCCCTGTTCGTGGTGGATCCCCGCAAGGAGCACATCGCCGTGCAGGAAGCCCGCGCCCTTGGCATTCCGATCGTGGCCATCGTGGACACCAACTGCGACCCCGATGAGATCGACTATGTCATCCCCGGCAACGACGACGCCATCCGCGCCGTGAAGCTGATCGCCGGCAAGATGGCCGACGCCATCCTGGAAGGCCACCAGGGCGAGGACACCGAGGAGGCCGAGGCGCCCGCCGCCGAAGCGCCCGCCGAGGAAGAGGCCGCCCAAGCCGCCGAGTAAGCGAAAATACGATCCGTTAATATTTTGACCGGGAGGTAATCCGTATGGCTATTTCCGCTAGCGATGTCAAGACCCTGCGCGAGATGACGGGCGTTGGCATGATGGACTGCAAGAAGGCGCTGACCGAGGCCAATGGCAACCTGGACCGCGCCGTTGAGATTCTCCGCGAGAAGGGCATCGCTTCCGCCAGCAAGAAGGGCGGCCGCATCGCCGCCGAGGGCATCGTGGAAAGCTACATCCACATGGGCGGCAAGATTGGCGTTTTGATCGAGGTCAACTGCGAGACCGACTTTGTGGCCAAGACGCCCGAGTTCAAGTCCTTTGTGCGCGACGTGGCCATGCACGTGGCCGCCGCCAATCCCCAGTACCTGTCCCGCGAGGAAGTTCCTGCGGACGTGCTGGAGAAGGAGCGCGAGATTCTGCGCGCCCAGGCCCGCAACGAGGGCAAGCCCGAGAAGATCATCGAGCGCATGGTTGAGGGCCGCGTGGAGAAGTTCTATAAGGACAACTGCCTGCTGGACCAGCAGTTCGTCAAGGACCCCGACATGACCATTGCCCAGTACGTGACCGATCGCATCCAGAAGACCGGCGAGAACGTGAAGATCCGCCGCTTCGTGCGTTACGAGATGGGCGAGGGCCTGACCAAGCGCCAGGACAACTTTGCCGAGGAAGTGGCCGCCCAGGCCGCCAAGGCGTAAGCAGGAACCACACAGAGGCCGTGAATGCAAGCATCCACGGTCTCTTTTTCGCCCACAACCGAATGCTCAAATAGGGAAAGGGGTTTTATCGATGCAGCCCGCGTACAAGAGGGTACTGATCAAGCTGTCCGGCGAAGCGCTGGGCGAAAACGGCAAGGGCTTTTCCGCACCCACCATCGAGAACGTAGCCCTGCGCATCATCGACCTGGTCAAGATGGGCGTGGAGGTCGCCCTGGTCGTGGGCGCCGGCAACATTTGGCGCGGCCGGGAGGGCGTTTCCCGCGATATGGACCGCGTCACCGCAGACTACATGGGCATGCTGGGCACGGTCATCAACGCCCTGGCCATGCAGGACGCCATCGAGCGCCTGGGCGTCGGCGTGCTGCCGGATGGCGGCGACGTGCAAGCCCGCGTGCAGACCGCCATTGAAATGCGGCAGATCGCCGAGCCGTACATCCGCCGCCGGGCCGTCCGGCATCTGGAAAAGGGCCGCGTGGTGATCTTCGCCTGCGGCACGGGCAGTCCCTTCTTCACCACCGACACCACCGCCGCCCTGCGCGCCACCGAAATCGGGGCCGACGCCCTGCTCCTGGCCAAGAACACCGATTACATCTACGACGCCGACCCCAACCTGGTCAAGGACGCCCACAAGATCCTGGCCATCACCTATATGGAGGTGCTCCAGCGCGGCTTGACCGTGATGGATTCCACCGCCCTGACCCTTTGCATGGATAACCACCTGCCCATCATCTGCTTCGGCCTCAAGGATCCGCAAAACCTGATCCGGGCCGTCTGCGGGGAAAAGATCGGCACAACGGTCAGCATCTAGCGCCGTCCGCCTGGCAAAGGCCGCACCTCTTGAAAGGGGACCGCATACTATAGGGCAGTCCCAACAAGGAAGGTGCGGCCTTTTGCGCGGCGCGCCCTGCCCCTTGACGGGGACGGGGCCATGGTCTATACTGTAGTTAGTCAAAACTAATCATGGGGAGGCGATCACCATGGCGGAAGCCCTTCTCCTGGTGCTGACGGTGGGCGGCGGAGCCATCTGCATCCGAAACCGCCTCCTGCGCTTGGCAAATACCCCGGCCCGGCCGGAAGCGGCGGAACGCAGAAGACCGCCCGGCCCTCCAAGATAAGCACCCCAAAACGAAAGAGCGCCCCGCGGCCGTCTGGCCGCGGGGCGCTTTGGTTCACAGAGGATCCAACGTTGCTTGTGCGATTATTGGATGTAGGTGCTGCTCACGTAGGCATAGCCGCCGTTGAACTTGATCTTGGACCAGCTGCCGTTGGCGACGGTCTCGATCACTTCAACC
>CALWRM010000153.1 GCA_944383925.1 uncultured Clostridia bacterium | reverse complement strand
TGCGGCCTTCCATGGTATAATGGATTGGATTTTTAAGAGCAGGAGGTGGGTGGCGCGCCATGGATCTTCGCTTGGGCGACCTGGTTCAGACCAAGAAAAAACACCCCTGCGGCACCGACCGCTGGACCATCATCCGCGTGGGCGCGGACATCAAGATCAAGTGCCAGGGCTGCGGCCGCATCGTGATGCTGGAAAGGCCGGAATTCGAAAAGCGCCTCAAAAAGATCCTCGCGCACGGCCCGGAGGAAGCCAATGGATGAGAGCAAGCAGGCCTATCCGGCGCAGGCCGAGGCCCAGGAAGACGCCTCCCGCGTGGAGGCCCGCAGGCAGCGGGAGAAGAAAAAGCGCGAAAACCTGCGCTTTGTCATCGAGCTGGTGGCGGTGGTGCTGGCTGCCCTGCTGATTCGCCACTATGTGTTCATGCTGACCATCGTTTCCGGTTCCTCCATGGAGGAAACCCTGCATGACCACCAGATCGTGGCCGTGGACAGGCTCCGCTATGCGCTGGCCGACCCCCAGCGCGGCGATATCGTCATATGCCATTACCCCAACGATTCCAAGAACTATGTCAAGCGCATCGTGGCCGTCGCCGGCGACCGGCTGCAAATCCAGGACGGCGTCACCTTCCTCAACGGCCAAGCCTTGCAGGAGGAGTACATCGTCTACAAGGCCTACAGCGACTTTGGCCCCTACCAGGTGCCGGAGGGCTGCGTATTCGTCATGGGCGATAACCGCGCCAACTCCCACGATTCCCGCGCCGAGGGCGCCCTACCCCTGGATCTGCTGGAGGGAAGGGTGTTCGCGGTGCTCTACCCCTTCGACCAGCTGCGCCTGGTGGACGGGGCCGCCCAGCAGGAAGGTGGTTAAGCGCACATGGTCAAGCAACAAAAAACCGAAAGGCCGAAAAAAAGCGTGCAGCGGGAAATCCTGGAGTGGGTGCTGACCTTTGCCATCCCCATCGTGGCCGTGCTCTTGCTGCACAACTACGTCTTCACCTTCGCCACCGTCAGCGAGACCTCCATGCTGGAGACCCTGCAGGATGGCCAATGGCTGGCCGTATCGGTCCTGCATTACCGCATCGCCGAGCCCCAGCGGGGCGACATCGTCACCTGTCATTATCCCGGCCAGGGCGAAAAGCTCTTCGTCAAGCGCGTCGTCGGCCTGCCTGGCGAGACGTTGCAAATCGAATCGGGCCGGGTTTACATCGACGGCCAGGCCCTGGACGAGACCTATGTGGTCTATCCCTCGGAGGAGAGCCTTTCCATCCAGCTGGAGGAGGACCAGTATTTCGTCATGGGCGATAACCGCGCCGTGTCCCTGGACAGCCGCTCCATCGGGCCGCTGTCCCGCGACCAGCTCCATGGCTACGTGCTCGGCGCGGTGTTTCCCTTCGACCGCTTCCGCTGGTTCGCCTAAACGCCCGCAATCCGGTCAAGCATTGACCGTTTTCGCCCCGCGCCCCTTTACGCGCGAAAACATCCTCACCAAGAAAGGACGATGCGACAGATGGATATTTTCTGCCTATACCCCGGCGCGAAGCGCAAGGCCTTTACCTTGAGCTACGACGACGGCATTTGCCAGGACCGCAGGCTGGTGGCGCTGTTCAACCAGTATAAGGTCAAGGCCACCTTCAACCTCAATTCCGGCAGACAATCCTATGCCAACGGCTGGACCCATGCCTGCGGTCTGGAGATCCGCCACCTGCCCGCCGAGGAGATCGTGGCCCTGTACGCCGGCCACGAGGTGGCCGTGCACACGGTCAACCATCCCCATCTGGAGTCCCTCAGCCCGGCCGAGATCATCGCCGAGGTGCGCAACGACAAGCGCGCCCTGGAGGACCGTTTCGGCGCCGTGGTGGAGGGCATGGCCTATCCCTTCGGCACCTATGACCACCGCATCCCCGCCATCCTGGAAAAGGAGGGCATCCTCTACGCCCGAACCACCAAGCAGACCTTGGATTTTTCCATCCCCGACGAGTTCTACGCCTGGGATTCCAGCTGCCACCACAACTACCCCGGCCTGCTTCCCCTGGCCCAGGAATTCCTTTCCACCGACCAGGAGCTGGCCCTGTTCTATGTTTGGGGCCACAGCTATGAATTCGACGTGGACAACAACTGGGACAACATGGAGGATCTGTTGACCCTCGTCTCCGGCAAGGAGGACACCTGGTACGCCACCAACCTACAGATTTGCCGCTACCTGACGGCCATGCGGGAGCTGAAGGTGCAGGGCGGCAAGCTGGTCAACCCCACCAACACGCCCCTTTGGGTGGAGGTGGACGGCGAGGTGCAGGTGATCTGACGGCCGGAAGGCCCGGCTCCCCCGGCCATCCCTTTTCCACAACTTAAGAAAACAAACAAACCTACATCCATGCGGGAGGGGACCAATATGAAGGAAAGACTGGCAAAGAAGTTCGATCTTAGCGGCAAGACCTGCATCGTCACCGGCGGCGCCCAGGGCCTGGGCCTGGCCATGGCCAGGGCTGTGGCCGATGCCGGCGCGGACATCATCCTGGCCGACATCAACCAGCCGTTGGCCGAGCAGAGCGCCGCCTCCATCGCCAAGGACAGCGGCGTCCGGGCCTGCGCCATCCAGACGGACGTCACCAAGGAGGACTCGGTGAACCATCTGGTCGAGGAGGCGATGGCGCGCTTCGGCCATCTCGATTGCCTCATCAACAACGCGGGCATCTGCGTCCATGAGGACGCGGAGAACATGGCCTATGCCGATTGGTTCAAGGTGGTGGACGTCAACCTCAACGGCGTCTTCCTCATGTCCAAGGCCGTGGGCCGGCAGATGCTGGCGGCCGGCAAGGGCACCATCGTCAACATCTCCTCCATGTCCGCCATCATCGTCAACACCCCCCAGGGCCAGTGCGCCTACAACGCCTCCAAGGCAGGCGTCATGCACCTGACCAAGTCCCTGGGCACCGAATGGGCCCGCAAGGGCGTGCGTGTGAACACCATCGCCCCCGGCTATATGCGCACCGACATGACCGCCTCCATCTTCGCCGAGGGCGGCGACATGGTCAAGACCTGGATGGCCATGTCCCCCACGGATAGGCCCGGCGAACCCGAGGAGCTCGGCCCCCTGGCCGTGTACCTGCTTTCCGACGCCTCTTCCTTCGTCAACGCCTCGGTGTTCACCGTGGACGGCGGCTACACCGCCTGGTAGCGACAACAGGCCTTCTGCGCCCGCCCCGGACTTAAAACCGGGCGGGCGCTCTTTCACCGTTTCACAACCTCCCTATAAACAGAAAAGGAGTTTTTGCCATGCAGGACCGCCTCATCGTCATGAGCACCACGCTCCAGGAACCCCAGCTGCGCTGGCTGGAGGAGCGCTTTCCCCAGTTCCGCTTCCGCTCCTATGCCCGCAAGCAGCTTCCTCCCAAGGAGGAGCTGGCCACCTGCGAGGTGCTGTTCAATTACGGCGGCAGCAACCAGATCCAGTACCTGGAAAACTGCCGCTACATCCATACCATGTCCGCCGGCATCGACGGCTATCTGGAGGCCATCGAGCAAAAGTTCGGCCCGGGTTTCCCCTTCACCAACGGCGCGGGGGTGTATAACGTAACCTTGGGAGAGCATACCGTGGCCCTGCTGTTGGCCTGCCTGCGCGGGCTGGTCAAGAGCGCCCAGGTGATGCCCAGCGGCCGCTGGGCCACCGACGAGATCCGCGTGCTGGGCCAGATCCATGGCTCCACCATCGCGATCCTCGGCACCGGCGACATCGGCAACCACGCCGCCCGCGCCCTCAAGGCCTTTGGCCCCGCCCGCCTGCTGGGCTATAAGCTCAACCCTTGCCCCGTCTTCGCCCCCTACGACGAAATCCTCACCGGGCCCGAGGGCCTGCGCTCCGCCCTGGAACGCGCGGATTATGTGCTGGTCTGCCTGCCCGGAAGCCCCTATACCAAGGGCCTGATCGGCCGGGAACAGTTCCAGCAGCTGCGCCCGGGCGCCGGCTTGGTGAACATCGGCCGGGGTTCCATCGTCGATACCCAGGCCATGACCGAAGCCCTGGCCTCCGGCCGCCTGGCCTTCGCCGCCATGGACGTCACCGATCCGGAACCCTTGCCCGCCGACCACCCCCTCTGGCGCATGGAAAACGTGCTCATTACCCCCCATTACGCGGGCCTCTACGCCAGCTTGCAGCGCCACGCCGAGTGGTTTGCGGAAAACCTCCAGGCCTTCCTGGATGGCAAGCCCCTTCCGGGCGCCGTCAATGCCGCCTGGCGCTATTGACGTAGACGCCCTTTCCACCCTTTCCACATCTCCCCCCATCGCGGAAATCCCATGAGAACTATGAGGAGGCGCCTTTCATGACCACCTGGGTTTGTACCAAATGCGGCTTCGAGGTCAAGGCCGAACAACAACCGGCCCTTTGCCCCTTTTGCTATGCCCCCACCCATCACATGATTCCCAAAAAAGAAACGGAACCCGCGGACGAGGATGCGAAGAAGGATTGAGCTGACCGCCTTTCCCCCCACCCGCGCTTACGTTCAAAAGGCCCGCCTCCCGGCGGGCCTTTCCTTTTTCCAGACGCAAGGGGCGGCAGCCCGGGGAACGGGCTCGCCGCCTCTTGCGTCTCGCGGCGCAGCTACTCTGGCACTGGCCTGGGCCAACCGGCAGGCGGCGGCCTACGCGCGCCTTCCTTTCCTCTTTCGTAACCGATTCCTCTCTGCGCAGCCGGTTCCGCCTCGCACGGGGGGATGTCTGAAGGGGGTCTCCCCCTTCAGCCTTGGGTCTCGCTTCCTTTCCTTTCCATACCACCCGGCAATTCCAACCTTTCAGCCGCATATTTAAAGGGAGCCGCCGCGCTCATCCCACCCTTGCGCGGCGGCTCCCCTCCATAGCAACCGGTCAATTCTTTTGTTCCGTCTGTTCGGTTTGGAAGAAACGGTATCTACGAAGCAACAGATACAGCGGATAACCCACCAGATAACACACCGCCGCTTGGGACACAAAAATGGATCCCATACCCGCCAGCAGGGGCGTGCCTGCCGCATAGTAGAGCACCAGGCCGATCACCACCGCATTCACCAACACCGGCGGAAGGAGCGCCAATAGGGGGAAACGCCGCAGCCTTCTCGTCGCCCAAGCGGCCAGCAGCGTGGCCAGAGATCCGAAGACGATGTCCAGTATGCCGACGCCCCCCAGCAAATTGGACAGCAAGCAGCCCACGAACAGGCCGGCAACCGCTTCCGGGAAGAACAACGGCAGGATGCACAGCGCCTCGGAAAGGCGGAACTGCACCGCCTCAAAGGAGATGGGCTGTAAAAGCAGACATAAAACCGCGTAGGCTGCGGCGATTACCCCGCCCAGCACCACGCGGCGAACCAAGGGATTACGCTTGATTTGTTGAAGCATAGCAAACAGATCCTTTCCTTTTGATAGGGCGGGTGGGAGAACCGCCATGGTCTCTAGTATATAACCAAGTGGTGCGTTTGAACAGTTAAATCCTTGTGCAGCAACCAGGAACCCTTCCTTACGCCCCCGGTTCGCCAAGCCTCCTTCCGATTTTCTTTTTCTATTTTACGCCCTTTCCTTCGAGGTTTCGCCCAGCATTTGCATCTATATTCGTTTATATTTGAAGCATATTCGTTTCATATGTCGAATTATCCCATAAATGCACGTTTTTATCTCTTGCCTTTCATGCAGGAAAATTGCATACGTAGCAGAATTTACTGACCATGACATTTGCAAAGGGGCGAAAAACAAGTGATGCTGCAAACCCAGGTACAGCTGAAGCGTAGAAATATTCGCATGCGCCAGCGCGAAGTCGCGCGCATCCCCATAGATTCCATTCGGCCAAATCCATACCAACCGCGCCGCGTGTTTTCCCAGGAAGCCCTGGAAGAGCTGTGTCAATCCATCCGTCAGTACGGCCTGCTGCAACCCATTTCCGTGCGCAAGGCCGGCAACGACGTCTATGAGCTCATCGCCGGCGAGCGCCGCCTGCGCGCCTGCCGCATGGCCGGCATGACCACCATCGACGCCCTGGTCTTTTCCGCCTACGAGCAGGATAGCGCCGTCATCGCCATGATGGAAAATTTGCAGCGCGAAAACCTCCATTACATGGAGGAAGCCGAGGGCTATCAAAACCTCATCCGCGACCACGGCCTTTCCCAGGAGGAGCTGGCCCGCCGCCTCGGCAAAAATCAATCCACCATCGCCAACAAGATGCGCATCCTCAAGCTTCCCGCTTCGGTGAAGGCCCTGCTGCTGGAGCATAACCTCACCGAACGCCATGCCCGCTCCCTGCTCCGCCTGCACGACGAGGAGATGCAAATCAAGATCGCGCGCGTGATCGTGGAACAGTCCCTCAACGTCAAGGCGACCGAGGAATTGGTGGAACGCACCATCTCCCGCATCTACGGCATCGAGAAGGAGGAAAGACCCGCCGCCAATAAGGTCTCCGCCTTCGTGCGCGATACCCGCCTCTATGTCAACTCCATCAAGACCATTGTCCAGCAGATGCAAAGCGCCGGCCTGCAACCCGCCTACGACGCACAGGAGACCGAAAAGGGCCTGGAGATCCGTCTCACCATCCCCAAGCGCTCCTAGTCCCCTTTCGCATTGGCGCTGCCTGTTTCACGTGGAACAACCCCCGACCGTTTCCCTGCGCCCGGGCAGATTTCGTTTCCGGGAATTGAGCCATCCCCCTTCTCTTTCCCGCCGATTGACGGTATAATATCCTTAGCGCGCGCAGCGGCTTGCGCGCGGGGATGTTGATCACGTTTGAAAGGCGGGCCTTTTTTTGTCTAAAATTATCGCGATTTCCAACCAAAAGGGCGGCGTTGGCAAGACCACCACCGCCGTCAACCTGGCAGCCAGCGTGGCCGAACGGGGTAAGCGCGTCCTTTTGGTGGATCTAGATCCCCAAGGCAACGCCACCTCCGGCGTCGGCATTGACCGGCGCCAGGTGGCTAGCTCCATCTACGACGTGCTCATCAACGACACGCCCACCCAGGAAGCGGTGCTGGAAACGGCGGTCAAACGCCTCTACATATTGCCTTCCAACATCTCCTTGGCCGGCGCGGAAATCGAGCTGGTATCCATGTTGGCGCGAGAGCAGATCCTCAAGCGGCAGCTGGAACCCGCCTTGCCCCTGTACGAGTATCTGTTCATCGATTGTCCGCCGTCGCTCGGCCTGCTGACGCTCAACGCCCTCACAGCCGCCGACAGCGTGTTGATTCCCATCCAGTGCGAATACTACGCCCTCGAGGGCCTGACGCAGCTGATGAATACCGTGCGCCTGGTGAAGAAAAAGCTCAATCGCGGCCTGGAAATCGAAGGCGTCGCCTTGACCATGCTGGATAGCCGCACCAACCTGGGCGCACAGGTGGTGGACGAGGTGCGCAAGGTTTTCGGCTCCAAGGTATATTCCACCATCATCCCGCGCAATGTGCGCCTGGGCGAGGCGCCCAGCTATGGCCAACCCATCAGCGTTTACGATCCCAAGTCCACGGGCGCCCTCGCCTATGAGCGGCTTTGCGACGAATTCATCCATTGGAACGAGGAGGAAGGCAAATGAAGAAGCGGCCGGCCCTCGGCAGGGGTATTGACGTGCTCTTTCATGAATACGAACAGGAAGCGGAGCAGGAGACCGGCGACGAGAGCCGCATCCGCTTCTTGGATGTGGGCCTCATCGATCCCAACCGGGATCAGCCGAGGAAGCGCTTCGATCAGGAGAAGTTGGAACAGTTGGCCCAATCCATCCGCGAGGTGGGCGTCCTGCAGCCTCTGCTCGTTGCGGAACGGAATGGACGATACCAAATCATAGCCGGGGAGCGGCGTTGGCGCGCGGCAAGGCTTGCGGGCCTGGATCAGGTTCCCTGCGTGGTCCGCGAGGCGGAGCAGCTCCAGCGCATGCAAATCGCCCTGGTGGAAAACCTGCAGCGCGACGATCTAAATCCGGTAGAAACGGCCATGGCGCTTCAGGGCCTGATTACGCAATGTGCGATTACCCAGGAGGAAGCCGCCGCCAAGGTCGGCAAGAGCCGGCCTGCCGTCGCAAACCTGCTCCGCTTGCTGGCTCTCCCGGAGGAGCTCCTGGATATGGTGGCCCAGGGCAGCCTGAGCGAGGGCCATGCCCGGGCCCTGCTCGGCCTGCCAGAGGAAGCCAGCCAGCTGCGCCTCGCCAAGCGCGTGGTGGACGAGGGGCTCAGCGTTCGCCAAACGGAAGCCCTGGTGCGCCTCCAAAGAGAGGGATCGGAAAAGAAGAAACCCACAGAAGCGCCGCGCCTGGCGGAGCTCGGTCTCCTGGAAGAGGCCGCACGCAAGGCCCTAGGCGTGCGGGCCACGGCCAGCGGCAGCTCCACTAGGGGAAAGCTCATCCTCCACTACAATAGCCCGGAGGAGCTGGAACGGCTCTACGAAGCCCTGCACGGCTGGGAGTTACAGGAATAGAAAAGAATCGCGATGGGTTTCACGTGAAACGATCATCGCGATTCCTTGTATGTAGAAAGATTCCACGCACACGAAAAAGGACGGCAGCGAGACCCAAGGCTGAAGGGGGGCGACCCCCCTTCAGACATCCCCCCGTGCGAGGCGGAACCGGCTGCGCAGAGAGGAAGCGGTTACGAAAGTGGAGAGGTAGGCGCGCGTAGGCCGCCGCCTGCCGGTTGGCCCAGGCCAGCGCCAGAGTAGCTGCGCCGCGAGACGCTAGAGGCGGCGAGCCTTGGCCGGGGGTCGCAGACAGGAAGGGCAGCGTGACCCAAGGCTGAAGGGGGAGGCCCCCCTTCAGACATCCCCCCATGCGAGGCGGAACCGGCTGCGCAGAAACGACGCGGTTACGAAAGAGGAAAGGTAGGCGCGCGTAGGCCGTCGCCTGCTGGTTGGCCCAGGCCAGCGCCAAAGTTGCTGCGCCGCGAGACGCAAGAGGCGGCGAGCCCGTTCCCCGGGCCGCCGCCTTTTCGATGCGCTTGCTGTTTCTTGGATGGATTAATAGGCCTTGGCGAAATACATGACCTTGTCCGCCTTCTTGCCGCAGCAGACGCAGGTATCGCCGATGGGGGTTTGATCGAAGGGCATGTTGCGCGAGGTGGCGCCGGTTTCCTCCTTAATCCTATCCTCGCATGCGCGATCCCCGCACCACATGGCCCTGGCGTACCCGCCGTTGACCTGCTGGCGCAGCTCCTCGAAGCTATGCACGTCCTTGGTATGCGCCAAGCGGAACTCGTCGGCAATCCGGTACAGGTTCTGCTGGATCTCGTCCAGGAGGGCGCGCAGGGCGTCCTCCAACCCTTCCAAGGGCAAGGCGAGCTTTTCGAAGGTATCGCGGCGCGCGACGGTGGCCTGTCCCTTTTCCAGGTCCTTGGGGCCGATCTCCACCCGCAGGGGGACGCCCTTCAGCTCCCATTCGTTGAACTTCCAGCCGGGGGACACGTTATCCCGATCGTCCAGCTTAGCGCGGATGCCGGCCTTGCGCAGCGCCTGGTATACCTCCTGGCACCTCTCCTCCACCCCGCCCTTATGGGCGGCGATGGGCAGGATCACCACCTGGTAGGGCGCGATCTTGGGGGGAAGCCGCAGGCCGCGCTCATCCCCGTGGGTCATGATCAGCGCGCCGATCAGGCGGGTGGACACGCCCCAGCTGGTCTCGTGGCAATACTCCAGCTTGCCCTCCTTGGACAGGTAACGGATCTCGAAGGGTTCCGCGAAATTGGTGCCGAAGTTATGGCTGGTGCCCGCCTGCAAGGCCTTGCCGTCCTGCATCATGGCTTCCACCGAATAGGTGGCCCTGGCGCCGGCGAACTTCTCCTTATCGCTCTTCTGGCCGGCATACACGGGGATGGCCAGGTTCTCCTCGCAGAAGCGCTGGTAGATGCCGAGCATCGTGCGGGTTTCCTCCTCGGCCTCCTCGGCCGTGGCGTGCACGGTATGTCCCTCCTGCCACCAGAATTCCGCCGTGCGCAGGAAGGGCCTGGTGGTCTTTTCCCAGCGCATCACCGAACACCACTGGTTGTATTTCAAGGGTAAGTCCCTCCAAGACTGGACCCATTTGGAGAACATGGTACAAAAGATGGTCTCGCTGGTGGGACGAACGGCCATGCGCTCCTGCAGGGGTTCGGTGCCCCCTTGGGTGACCCAAGCCACCTCCGGGGCAAAGCCCTCCACGTGGTCCGCCTCCTTGAGCAGCAGGGATTCGGGGATCAACATGGGCATGGACACGTTCTCGTGGCCGGTTTCCTGGAACATCGCGTCCAGCTGTTCGTGGATCAGCTCCCAAATGCGGTTGCCGTAGGGCTTGAGGGCCATGCAGCCGCGCACGGGGGTATAATCCATCAGGTCTGTCTGGGTGACCACGTCGGTGTACCATTGGGAGAAGTTTTCCTCCCTCGGGGTGATGTGCTGGACGAACTCCTGCTTCTTTTCCTTGGCCATTGGGCATATTCTCCTTCCTTGGAACAAAAGATCCTGGGATGTTTTCCCGCGCCCCACATAGAAAACCCTTCGCCCCGGCTTTGCAGGGACGAAGGGTCGCTTCGCGGTACCACCTTGCTTGGCGTCCCTTGCGGAACGCCCGACTTTTGTGTTTCCATGGGCCCGATATCGGGGGCCTGCCGGCGGGGATTGGCCGCGGGCGCGCGGGTGGGATGGTCTTCTGCCTATTGCGCGCTTGCAGCACCAGGGCGCGCTCTCTGGGGGGGCGGCAGAAGCGCGGTCCGCGCCTCGCCCTATTCGGTTCGCTGGCATTATACCGTTTTGCGCGACAAATTGCAAGTGCCAAGGCGTTAAACCCCGTCTTTTTCCGCCCTACGCGATGGCTTGGCGCAGCAGGCGCTCCAGCTCCTGCATTTGTTGGTCTGTGGTGGCCCAGCTGGTGCAAAGCCGGATCGCCTCGCGTCCGCCCGGCAGCGCGGACCAGGGAGAAAACACCACCCCCTGGGCCAGGCGATCCGCCTGCGCCCGCGTCAGGATGGGAAAGAGCTGGTTGGTCTGCTGGGGATAGAGCAATTCCACGCCCGCCGCCTGCAGGCCTTGTGCCAGCGCATGGGCCTGGTCCACGGCCTTCCTCGACAGGCGAAAATAGGCCCCGTCCTCCAACAGCGCCAGGAATTGCACGCCCAGCAGCCGGCCCTTGGCCAGCATGGCGCCCCTTTGCTTCATGTGGTAGCGCAGCTCCGGCAACAGGGCGGGGTCCGGCACCACCAGGGCCTCGCCGAAAAGGGCGCCTTGCTTGGTTCCGCCGATGTAGAAGGCGTCGCAAAGCCTGGCAAGGCTCGGCAGGTCCATGCCGTCCCGGGCGGCGGCCAGGCCGTAGCCCAGACGGGCGCCGTCCAGATAGAGCAACAGCCCTTCCCGGCGGCAGAGCGCGGAGATGGCCTCCAGCTCCTGTTTTTCGTATAGGGTGCCGTTTTCCGTCGGGTAGGAGAGATACACCATGCCCGGCTGCACGCAATGTTCCCGGTTGGTGTCCTCCGCATGGGCGCGCACGACCTCCTCCAGCTGCGAGGCCCGCAGCTTGCCGTCCGGCGTGGCCAACGCCATCACCCGGTGGCCCGTGGCCTCCACCGCGCCGGTCTCGTGGGTTTGGATGTGCCCGCTGTCGGCGCAGAGCACGCCCTGATGGGGGCGCAGCGCCGCTGCGATCAGGGTTAGGTTCGTCTGGGTGCCGCCGGTCAAAAAGTGCACGCGGGCTTCCGGCGCCTGGCAAAGGCTGCGGATCCGCTCCTCCGCCTGCCGGCAATACTCGTCCTTTCCATAGCCGCCGGTCTGCTCCCAGTTGGTGCGCACCAAGGCGTCCAATACCTCCTGGCAGGCCCCTTGGGTGTAGTCGTTGTCAAATCGCAGCATATTTCCCGTTCCTCCTACACAAGCTCATCTATTTTTACATTCCGTTTTTCAATGGAAAAGCCCCTGCAACAGCTCCACCAGGTACACCGTCGCCGCGGAGCTGAGCGCCACGGCCAGAAGGCTTCGGCCGAAGTAGGCCATGGCCAGCGCGCAGGCCAGGCCGGCCGTTGCCGAGAGCACGGAGCCCGTGGAGGAAAACACCGCCGGAAAGGTCATGGCCGAAAGAACCGCATAGGGCACGTAGTTGAGAAAGGAGCGGACGAAGCGGTTCTTGATGCGGCCCCTACACAAAACCAGGGGGAGCATCCGGGTCAGGTAGGTCACCAGGGCCATCACGGCCGTGCAAAGCAGGATGTAGCCGCCGCTCAAATCGCTCATGTTTTCTCTCCCCCTTTTCCCTCGTTATCCATCGCTTCCTCCACAGGCACGGGATAGCGCCAGGCGGCAAAGCCGGCCGCAAGCAGGGCGCAGAGGATGATGGTCCAGCCGGAGGAAAGCTCCCGCAGCCAGGGCGCGTAGGAAAAGGCGCAGGACAGGGCCAGGGCCAGCACGCAGGTGACCAGTACGGGTCGAAGCTTCTTGGCAGGCGGCACCAGGATGGCGATGAACATGCCGTAAATGGCGATGCCCAGGGCCGAGCGCAGGGAGAGGGGAAGCAGGCTGGTGACCGTTCCGCCCAAGAGGGTGCCCACCGTCCAGCCCAGGTAGGGGGTGGCGATCAGGCCGAGCATGTAGGAAAAGCTCAAGGGGTTTTCGGCCTGCATGGCCACGGCGAAGACCTCGTCCGTGTTGCCGAAGGAAATGATGGCCCGCTGCCAGCCATTGAGCCGCACCTTCTGGGAAAGGGAGAGGGACATCAGGGTATAGCGGATGTTGATGACCAAGGTGGTGATGGCGATCTCCAGCAGGGGGGCGCCGGCAAGGATCAGCTCCAGCCCGGCGAACTGACCGGCGGAGGTCAGGTTCGTGGCGGAGATGAGCAGGCCGTAGCCGATGCCAAGGCCGCTTTCCAGGCAAAGCATGCCGAACACGAAGGAAACGGACAGGTAGCCGACGCAGATGGGGAAGCCGTCCTGAAGGCCCTTGAAGAACAGGGAATCCCCTCGCCCCGAACGCTTGGCCCTAGCCGTTCTGCTTGGCCTCTCCAAGCTCGCCGCCCTCCCTTCCGTTGTCTCCGCCCTTTTCCTTTTTGTGCAAAAAGCCGCCTGCGGAGCGGCTCACCGCCGCGGCAATGCCCAATGCCACGGCGATGGCGCCGGCCACCAGCAGGGTTTCCACGCCGGTGGCCAAGGCCAGCTGGTTCTGGCCCTCGACAAAATACAACATGGTTTGGTACAGCCCATAGCCGGGCACCAGGGGAATGGCGCCGATGGTGGTCAGGGCCAGGGCCGGCATCTTCATGCGCCTGGCGGCCAGCTCGCCGAGCACGCCCACCAACGCGGCGCCCAGCAGGGAGGAAGCCACGGCGCCCAGGGACAGCTGCATGCCAAACAGATAGAGCACGTAGCCGGCGCCGCCCAACAAGGCGCCGGGCAGCAGGGCGCGAGGCCGCAGGCGAAACATCAGCGCAAAGCCCACGGCGCCGACAGCGGCGGCCAGAAAGCTCACGCAGGCCTTTGCGATAAAATCCAGGTTCATTTCCATCGGCCTACACCCTCCATAGCGCCAGCGCGACGCCGACGCCCGCCGCGATGGCGGCCGAGCGGATCAACGCCTCCGCGCTGCGGGCCACGCCCGAGAGCAGGTCCCCGCTGACCGTGTCGCGGATTGCGTTGGTGATCAGCATGCCGGGCAACAGGGGCATGATGGCGCCCACGATGATGGCCGAAACGCCCGCCTCCGGCCGAAGCAGGGCGGAGATCCTGGCCAGGGCGGCGGATAGGGCGCCGCTGAGGAAGAGATGGAAACAGCTGGGCAAAAGAGCGGGTCCAAAGGCCCTGGATAATAGGCTGGCCAGGCCGCCGCACACCGCCGCCACCAACGCCTCGTACCAGCCGCCCTGGAACAGGACGGCAAACCCGCTCGCACCCAGGACGGACGCGCCGATCCCCGCCCACAGGGGCTGCGGCGGCACGGCGCATAGGGCCTCCAGCTTTACCAAGGCCTCCCCCTCGTCGAAACGACCGTCCACCAAGCCCCTGGAGATGTCGTTCACCTGCTCGATGGTGGAGAGATTCGTGCTGCGGGCGTATACGCGGACCACCCGGCTGAAGGTCTCCCCTTCCGCATCCACCAGGGTATAGAGACAGCCCGTCGGCAGGGACAATACCTGGGCGTCCCTGGCGCCCAGGCGCCTTGCGATGAAGCAGACGGTTTCCTCCACCCGGTAGGTCTCCGCCCCGCACTCCAACAACAAGCGCGCGGCCAAGGAGACCAAGCGCTCCATCGTCTCCCTGGAGCAGCCCGCCTCCCTCGTTCTCTTCCTCTCCATGCCCTTTCCCGTTCCTTTCCGCCTTCGCGTTCCCATGCGCAGTTTCCAGCCGTTTCTCGCCTAAAACGGGAAGATTGTACCACAGCTGCGCATGAGTTTCCGCAAGAATAGGTAAATTTACCGGCGCGCAGCGCTAGGCCCCCTTGTGAAAGGGGGCTGTCCGAAGGACTGGGGGATTCCCCCGCCCCCGCCCAGAAGCCGTCGCCGCTTCTTCCCCGGGGGAATCCCTCCGACGGGCTGCGCCCGCCACCTCCCTTTCACAAGGGAGGCTAATTGGCCACGGCCTGCAGCAACAGCTCCCGCGCCCGTTCAAAATCGGCGTACGTGGTGGAGCAGATCTGCTGAAAATCCAATAGCTCGCCCGCGCGATCCTGCAGGAAGTCCCTGGGATCCCTCTTGCGGAAGATCAGCCCAAGCGCTTGCTCGGCCGCCTCCTTGGGCGCCTGACAAAGCAGGGCATGGTCCTCCAGTCCGCGCTGCAAGGCCTTATAGCGCAGGCTGAGCAAGGGTTCCCTTCCACGGCCAGGATAGACGAAATTTGTATCCCCTGCCGCAAAGTTTCCGTATCGAATATCCAAGCGGGGATCCTCCGGCCAAACGGTAAAGTTCCAGCGCAAAAAGCCGTCGAAGCCAAGCAAATAGCTGAGGGGGCCAATCAGCCTGGCTTCCAGCAGCTTGGAACGCAGGAAGGTATTTGGATGGTCCGGAACGCAGCACACATACCACAAAAAGCGCTTATCCGGCATGGCCTTCTGGTACGCCTTCAGCCGCTCGTACTCCTTGCAGCTGGATTCCAGGTTCGGCACAAACTCGTCGATCTGCTGGCCAAAGCGGCCGATAAAATCCGCATGGTTGATGGCCGTGCGCAGGCGCAGCCTGGGGGCGCAGCGCCGGAGCCGCTCCACAGCCCGTTCGAAGCGTTCCGGATCCGCCGGTTCATCCGCAGCTACGCGCACCCGATCCACCCGGCCGGTCTGCACGAAATGCCGCTCGACGGCCCGAAAATACTCCTCCACCTCCTGGGTGTCGTGCAGGTATTCATAGCTGCCGCTGCTTTCATTTAAGCAGCGCAGGCTGATCTGGGGCTCCACGTCCCCTTCCACCAGGGGCTTTGGGTCGAAGATCTGGTTGGGCCAGATATTGACCAGGCCGAAGCATTCGATCTCTCCCTGGACGCCGCAGCGCTCGAACAGCTCGATCACCCGGTCCACGATGGAGAAGTCGAAGCGAAGGCTGCCGTCCTTGCCGCGGAAGATGCGCGTCATGGAGTATTCGAAAAGGTTGGAAGGGTTGCGTTGGTTTTGCATGCAGCTTTGTCCGCGCCAGGGCGCGTCGGACAGCAGCACCGTGATGGACCGCTGTCCCAGGCCGGCCAGGGCCTTGGCATAGCCTTCCATCGCCTCAAAATGCTCCTGCGACCAGAGGGCGGCCTCGTGCTTTCGGGCAATGTTGCAGGGATGCTGCCAAAGATCCAGGTAGATGGGCCTCTCCTCCGGCGCCAGCTGCCTGGCCGCATAGACGGTTAGGGGGAGCTCCAGCCGCTCCACCAGCCTTTCCTCTCCGGTAAGCCTGCTCGCATACAGCCGAAGCTCGATGCCCTGGCCCTCGTCCAGCCGCGCGTCCGCTGGCAGTTCCATCTCGAAGAAGGCCGCCGCCGTTTCCTTGGCGTGCAGTTCCCGCACGGGATGGGGAAGCAGGGCGTCCGCGCGCAGGTTGCCATCGTCGTCCAGGTGCAGCTGCTCGTGCCAAGCCCGCAGGGGATATGGAGCGCGCAGCTCCAGGCGCAGGTGCAGAAGGGGGCCCTGCTGGCTGAACCAGGGTTCCTGTCCCAGGTTCCATATGGCCGCTTCCTCGCTGCGCAACAGCGCCTGAAAGCACACCCGCCCGCCCCGCTGGCCGAAGACCCTCGTCAGCGCCGGTTCCCGTTCCACCTCAAAGGCGGTCTCCCCGTCCAAGCAAAGCTTGAACCCTTCGTTTACAAGCTTGAACAGCAACGACATTTTTCTCGCCTCCTCATGCGCTTTTGTGATCCATGCATACGTCAACAGAACCACGGCCTTGCGTTTGCACGATTTTCTCTTCCCTTCCATCATACAACCAAAGCGCCTGCGGGTAAAGGACAAAGACCCATCGTCCAGCAAGTTGCCGGCGCCTGCTAAAATGCCCCGTCCAGCCGCCGGACATGGTCCGGCGGCTGGACGGGGACAGGCCGGGGGCCAGCCCCCGGACCCCCGCTCAAGGGAGCCCCCTTGAGAATCCCCGCACCAGGCGCAGCCATCTTCCTCTCTCCTCCTCTTCGGCTTTCCTTGCGGCGTTCTTTGCAGGAAACAAAGCGCGCTTCTCTGTCCCCCTTGCGCAATTGGAAGGCAGCCACCTTCCCAATTCTTAAGCATGACAAAGGCGGTATAGGAAAGAAGTAGTCGTAGTAGTAGGGCGGTGGATATTGTGGAAAAGCCTGGTTTGTCAGCCTGGCGCCTGGAAAAAAACGGCCACACCCCTTTGTGGAAAAGCCAAAGAGTTATCCACAATTGCACCGTTTTTTCCACAGCCCCACAAACAACCGTCCCCATAAATGGTTTTCTTTACAGAAAGGAATCAAAAACGGGCGTCCGCATTGCGCAAACGCCCGTCCAAACTTATCCCAAGAACGATCCACCTGTGGAAAGCCTCGCTGTGGACAAAAGCGGGGCTAGGATAGAATGTGGTGGACCGTATAGGTGCCTTCATAGGCATAGCCCAGCTTCATGGCCAGATGGAGCGACAGCTTGTTGGCCGCGTCCCAGTTGGCCAGCAGTCCCCTGCGCTTGGCCTCGTACACCAGCCGCGCCGCGCAGACGGTGGCCAGCCCCCTCTTGCGGAAGGCGGGGTTTGTGGCGATGCCCACCTCGATGCCCTCGTCGAACACGCTGAAGGCCGGCGCGATGCAGGCCGCTTCCTCGCCCTGGAGCAGGGCAAAGCCAAAGCCCTGCTTGCAGAAGTCCTCCTCCGAGGCGTATTGCTCCAAATACTCATGGGCCCAGGGAAGGGGCAGCACGCGGCGAAACAGGGGGCCATCCATGGCCACAAGCCGAAAGCCCTCCGGCACGGCGGAGAAAAACCCCTCGAGCTTCTTCTCGTCCAGGGCGTCCATGTTCTTTTGCAGCATGTAGCGCTCCTGCACCTCGTGCCGGCCCGCCAACAGGCGGGTGAACAGCGCCTTCCAGGCCTCTTCGAAGGAGACCAGGTAGGCGCCCGCGGGCAGGCTGCGGATCAGGGCTTCCGCTTGGGGATGGTCTGGATTTCCGCCAAAGTAGTGGTACTCGCCGCAATTGGCGTAGACAAAGTCCAACGGCGGCTGTTCGCTGCCAAGTACGCAGCCCATATGGCCCTGCAGGGCGGAATACAGCGCCGTGTCCTGCACGCCGGGAAAGCGCGCGGTCAGGGTGCGGGCGATGTCGGTGGGGATGGATTTCAATTATTTCACCTCGAACATGGATTTGGGAACCCCGCAGATGGGACAGGTCCAATCCTCCGGCAGCTCCTCGAAGGGGATCTCGCCGTCGTATACATAACCGCAGATGGTGCATACGTACTGCTTTTTCCCGGAATCCTGCGCCGCTTCTGCCTTGGGTGCCTCGGGGGCCGGCTGTTTAGCGGGGGCGGGGGTGGTTGCGTCGGGCCGGTAGGTGGGCGCCAGCTTGGGGCTCTTTCCCTTGAGCACCGTCTGGTAGTAGGCGTAGGTCAGCGGGGTGGAGCTGGAAAGCACCTCGCCGTTGATCAGCCTGGCGAAGAACAGCAGGTGGGTGCCTAGATCCTGCTGGCCGCAAACCGCGAACTCCAGATAGGCGCAGCTGCCGTTTTTCAGGTAGGGCAATCCGTTGGGAGAGAGTGCCAAATCGCCGTTTTGGTTTTTGTCCACATCCCGGCCGGAGTGAAAGCCGAACAGGCCGATGATGCCGGGGTCGCAATCCTGGGCCAAGGCGCTGGCCGTGAACAGGCCTTCCTTCTGGATGAGCGAGCAGGTTTGGTTTTCCTTGTTGACGCTCACCGCGAAGACGGGAGGCGTGGCCGTGATCTGGAACAGCGTGTTCACCACGCAGCCGCCCATGGCGCCGTTTTCGCCCTTGACGCCCAACACGTATAGGCCATAGCTGATGGAATGGTAGACGCGAGCATCCATAGAGTTGATCCCTCCTTGTGGCTAAGGCGTTCTTCATATAGTATACCCGATTGCGACAGGAAAAAACAGGCTTTGAGCCCAATTCCTGGGGTGTGAAAGCGAGTGGAAATGGAAAGACTAACCAGGCAAACCAAAGAACATCCTGCGGTCGTTGTACAGGCAGGGAACGGGGCAGCGGGCCCCGTCTACGGCGGGGATTCTCAAGGGGCGTCCCCTTGAGCGGGGGTCCGGGGGCAGGGCCCCTGGCTAGCCCAGCCGCACCTCACGTTCCCAATTGCGAAGGCAGGACAAAAGGCTAGCCCGTGCCGTTCCCCTATCCTCGTTTGCAATTGAAAGGAGAAAGGCCAGTTCCAATCGCAAAGGCAGGACGAAAGGCAAAACAAAGGCAAAAGGCTAGCCAGCGCCGTCCCCTTTCCTCCGTTTGTAAAAGCAAGAAGGAAAGGCCAGGCTAGGAGCAGCAGGCCCCGTTCGCGGCGGGGATTCTCAAGGGGCGTCCCCTTGAGCGGGGGTCCGGGGGCAGAGCCCCTGGCTAGCCCGCCCATACCTCACGTTCCCATTTGTGAAGCAGGAAGGAAGGCAAAAAAAGCGAAAGGCTTGCCCGTGTCCGCCCTCTTTCCTTCGTTTGTAAATGCAAGAAAAAAGGCCAGTTCTAATCGCAAAGGCAGGACGAAAGGCAAAACAAAGGCGAAAGGCTAGCCAGCGCCGTCCCCTTTCCTCCGTTTGTAAATGCAAGAAGGAAAGGAAGACCGGGGGCAGCGGGCCCCGCTCGCGGCGGGGATTCTCAAGGGGTGTCCCCTTGAGCGGGGGTCCGGGGGCAGGGCCCCTGGCCAGTCCCCGCCCGCCCCTCTCTTCCCGATTGCAAAGGCAAGGAGGAAGGCAAGGCAGGGGAACGGGGCAGCGGGCCCCGCTCGCGGCGGGGATTCTCAAGGGGCGTCCCCTTGAGCGGGGGTCCGGGGGCAGAGCCCCTGGCCAGTCCCGGCCAAGGGAAGGGCAACGCCCTTCCCTTGGCCATCCTACCCTTTCCCTTCGCCCTCCGTCCTTTCCCCTTCTTTCCCGCCCGCCTCCCCCGGTTCCGCCAAGAACCGTCCGTTGAAACCCCCCTTTTCTGCGCTTTGCGCTTTGCTAAATTTTCGTGCTCTTTGGCTGGCCCCCCTTCCAAAAACGCGCCAAAAATGCTATAATATAATTAGTAGAAACTCCGCCGGTTCCCGGCGTTTCGGAAGGGATGATCAGCGCCTTGATCCTGCACGTTGGCGAGGACGTCGTCGTCCTTTCCAGGGAGGTCGTCGCCATCTTGGACCTTTCCAGTTCCCTCAGCCCGGATACCCAGGGTTTCTTGCAGATGGCCGAGGAGGAGGGCTTCGTGCGCAACGTGGGCCCCGGCGACTTTAAGTCCGTGGTCATCTGCCAAAGCGGCAACCGGACCCGCGTGTACTACTCCCCCATCTCCTCCAAAACGCTGTGGCTGCGCGGCGCCCTGGGCGACAGCCAGGCCTTCTTGCGCCCCTAGCGGGCGTGACTTCGCTTTGACATCGGGAGGCTGTTTTTTTTATGCAACCAAATCAACCAAACCACTATGACGAGAGCAACATCCAGGTGCTGGAGGGCTTGGAGGCCGTGCGCCGCAGGCCCGGCATGTACATCGGCTCCACGGACGAGCGCGGCCTGCACCATCTCGTCTACGAAATCGTGGACAACGCCATCGACGAGGCCCTGGCGGGCTTTTGCCATGTGATCACCGTCACCATCGAAAAGAGCGGCTATGTGCGCGTCAGCGACGACGGCCGCGGCATCCCCTGCGGCATCCACCCCAAGGTGGGCAAGCCCGCCGTGGAGGTCTGCCTGACCATGCTCCATGCCGGCGGCAAGTTCGGCGGCGGGGGCTACAAGGTCTCCGGCGGCCTGCACGGCGTGGGCCTTTCCGTGGTCAACGCCCTCTCCTCCTCCCTGGAGGTGGAGATCTACCAGGACGGCAAGCTCCACCGCCAGCGCTATGAGCGGGGCAAGCCCCTCTGCGAGCTGTACGTGGATGGGGAAACCGACAAGCACGGCACCGTGGTCCGCTTCCTGCCCGACGAGCAGGTCTTCGAGGACATCACGGCCTTTTCCTTTGAAACCCTCAAGGTGCGCCTGCGGGAGCTGGCCTTCCTCAACGCCGGCATCCGCATCGAGCTGCGGGATGAGCGCGGCGAGGAGCCCCTTTCCGGCGTCTACCACTACGAGGGCGGCATCCGCAGCTTCATCGAGTACCTCAACAAGAACAAGGAGCCCCTCTTCCCCACCCCCATGTACTTTTCCGGCGTCAAGGACGAGACCAGCATCGAGATCGCCCTGCAGTACAACGACGGCTATCAGGAGCAGGTCTTCACCTTCGCCAACAACATCAACACCCACGAGGGCGGCACCCATCTGGAGGGCTTCCGCCGAGCCCTCACCCGCGTGGTCAACGACTACGGCCGCAAGATGAAGATCCTCAAGGACGCCGACCAGAACCTTTCCGGCGAGGACATCCGCGAGGGCCTCACGGCCGTGGTCTCGGTCAAGCTCACCGAGCCCCAGTTTGAGGGCCAAACCAAGATGAAGCTGGGCAATTCCCAGGTGCGCGGCTATGTGGATGCCATCCTTTCCGAGGGGCTGTCGGCCTACCTGGAGGAAAACCCCGCCGTGGGCAAGCTCATCCTGGACAAGTGCCTGATGGCCAACCGGGCCAGGGAGGCGGCCAGAAAGGCCCGGGAGCTGACGAGGCGCAAGACCCTGCTGGAGTCCACCTCCCTGCCGGGCAAGCTGGCCGACTGCACCGAGCGCGATCCCTCCCTGTGCGAGATCTTCATCGTCGAGGGCGATTCCGCAGGCGGCAGCGCCAAGTCCGGCCGCGACCGCAACTTCCAGGCCATCCTGCCCCTGCGCGGCAAGATCCTCAACGTGGAAAAGACCAGGCTGGACAAGATATTGGCCAACGCGGAGATCAAGGCCATGATCACCGCCTTCGGCGCGGGCGTCGGGGACGAGTTTAATCCCGAAAAGCTGCGCTATCACCGCATTGTCTGCATGACGGACGCCGACGTGGACGGCTCCCACATCCGCATCCTGCTGCTGACCTTCTTCTACCGCTACATGCGCCCCCTGGTGGAGCAGGGCTATGTGTACATCGCCATGCCGCCCCTGTACAAGGTCACCAAGAACAAGGTGGAAAAGTACGTCTACGACGACGAGGAGCTGGAGCGCTACCTTGGCCAGATCGGCCGGGGCAACGACGTGACCATCCAGCGCTACAAGGGCCTGGGCGAGATGAGCTCCGAGCAGCTTTGGGAGACCACCATGGACCCCGAGCGCCGCCAGATGATGCGCGTCAAGATGGAGGACGCCATCTCCGCCGACGAGATGTTCTCCCTGCTGATGGGCGACAAGGTGGAGCCCCGCAAGGAGTTCATTCAGGAAAACGCCGACCTGGTCAACCGGGACGATCTGGACATCTAGCCTCGCCCGGCGCGCCGGGCCCTTTTCCCGGAAAAGCCCGGGAGGATTCCCCTCTGGGCCTGGGGGCCTTGCGCCCCGGGCGGGCCTGGAGGGACGCTTTTTAGGGAGGAACTATGGACGAAAGCAGGCTCAAACCCATCGACATAGAGCAGGAGCTGAAGAGGTCCTTCATCTCCTACGCCATGGCCGTGATCATCAACCGGGCCCTGCCCGACGTGCGCGACGGCCTCAAGCCCGTGCACCGGCGCATCCTTTACGCCATGCACGAGCTTGGCATGACCCCGGACAAGCCCTTTAAGAAGTCCGCCCGCATCGTGGGCGAGGTGTTGGGCAAATACCATCCCCATGGCGATACCGCGGTGTACGACGCCATGGTGCGCCTGGCCCAGGACTTTTCCACCCGCTACATGCTGGTGGAGGGCCAGGGCAACTTCGGCTCCGTGGACGGCGACGGCGCGGCGGCCATGCGCTACACCGAGGCCAGGCTGTCCAAGATGGCCATGGAGATGGTGGCGGACCTGGAAAAGGAAACGGTGGACTTTTACCCCAACTTCGACGAGTCCCTGATGCAGCCGGAGGTGCTCCCCTCCCGCTTCCCCAACCTGCTGGTCAACGGCTCCGGCGGCATCGCCGTGGGCATGGCCACCAACATCCCCCCCCACAACCTGGGCGAGGTGGTGGACGGGGTCATCGCCATGCTGGACAACCCGGACATCAGCGTGCAGGAGCTGATGGAGCACATCCAGGGCCCGGACTTCCCCACCGGCGGCGTGATCATGGGCACCCAGGGCATCAAGCAGGCCTATCTGACCGGCAAGGGCCGCATCGTCACCCGGGCCAAGACGGACATCGAGCCCCTGGGCGCCAACCGCTCCCGCATCGTGGTGACGGAAATCCCCTATCAGGTGAACAAGGCCCGCCTGGTGGAGAAGATCGCCGAGCTGGTGCACGAAAAGCGGGTGGAGGGCATTTCCGACCTGCGCGACGAGTCCGACCGCAAGGGCATGCGCATCGTCATCGAGCTCAAGCGGGACGTCAACCCCAACATCGTGCTCAACACCCTCTACAAGCACACCCAGCTGCAGGACACCTTTGGCGTGATCATGCTGGCCCTGGTGGGCGGCGAGCCCAAGGTGCTCAACCTGCGGCAGATGATCTATTATTACATCGAGCACCAGAAGGACGTCATCACCCGGCGGACCAAATACGACCTGGCCAAGGCCGAGGCCCGGGCCCACATCCTGGAAGGCTTGCTCAAGGCCCTGGACCACATCGACGCCATCATCCGCCTGATTCGCGCCTCCAAGACGGGCCAGGAGGCCAAGGAAGGGCTCATGGCCCAGTTTGGCTTCACCGAAAAGCAGGCCCAGGCCATCCTGGACATGCGCCTGCAAAGGCTGACGGGCCTGGAGCGGGAGCGGCTGCAGGCGGAGTACGACGAGCTGCTCAGCCAGATCAGCTATTTTAAGGCGGTGCTTTCCTCCGAGGAGATGGTCCGCTCCATCATCAAGCAGGAGATCGGCGCCCTGCGGGCCAAGCATGCGGACCAGCGCCGCACGCAGATCGCCCCCATGGAGGACGAGATCGTGCTGGCCGACCTGATCCAGGAGGAGGACATGGTGGTCACCCTCACCCACTTCGGCTATGTCAAGCGCCTGGCCGCGGACACCTACCGGGCCCAGAAGCGGGGCGGCAAGGGCGTGACCGGCCTGACCACCCGGGAGGAGGACTTTGTGGAGAACATCTTCGTCACCTCCACCCATTCCAAGCTCCTGTTCTTCACCTCCAAGGGCCGGGTTTTCCGCCTGATGTGCTACGAGATTCCCGAGGCCGGCAGAACCGCCAAGGGCACGGCCATCGTGAACCTGTTGCAGCTGGACGGCGGCGAAAAGGTGCAGGCGGTGATTCCCGTCTCCGGCGACGGCGCCCACCTGGTGATGGCCACCCGGGACGGCCTGATCAAGCGCACGGAGTTTTCCGAGTTTGAGAACATGAGGGCCAGCGGGCTGATCGCCATTTCCCTGCGGGAGGAGGACGAGCTCATCGGCGTATCCCTGTCCAAGGGGGAGATGGACGTGATCGTGGGCACCCGGCAGGGCATGAGCATCCGCTTTGACGAGGAGGACATCCGCGCCGTCGGCAGGGGCGCCATGGGCGTGAAGTCCATCGACCTGGCCCCGGGCGACCAGGTGGTTTCCCTCTGCCTGGCCTCTCGGGAGGAGCAGGAGGGCGTGGAGCTGCTGTCGGTGAGCGAAAACGGCTATGGCAAGCGCACGCAGCTGGGCGAATACCGGGTGCAGGCCAGGGGCGGCAAGGGCATCCGCGCCATGGCCCTGAGCGCCAAGACCGGCGAGCTGGTGGCCCTGCGCATGGTGCGCCAGGACATGGACCTGCTGCTCATCTCCGACGACGGCACGGTGATCCGCATGCCGGTGGCCGATGTTTCCGTGCAGGGCCGCTCCACCCAGGGCGTGCGCATGATGCGCCTGGGGGAGGGGGCCAAGGTGGTGGCCCTGGCCGTGGCCCAGGCCGAGGAGGAGCTATCCCAGGAAGAGGAAGGGCCGGAAGCGACTCGAGAAGACGAATAAACATACAAACAAACCCCTCTGACCCAACAGAGGGGTGTGTTCTATAGAGATTTTGTCTATTTTAAAGAAGTTTTGGATTATTTTCTCAAAAAGAAGTTTGAAAATCGATCAATCATCTATACTTGTAGCCAAGAAAGGAGGGGCCGGTGATATGAGAGGAGAGCGGCTACAAGAATGAAGGGTGGATCGTGGACTAAGCCAGGAGGCCCTGGCAAGGGAGTTGCATGTCAACAAGCACTCCATCTCTTCCTACGAAAGGGGAAAGAGCGAGCCTTCGGACGCGCTGAAGATCCGGATGGCGAGCTTCTTTGGGGTATCGCTAGACTATCTGCTGGGTGTGACGGAGGACCCGGCGCCGAGGGAAGGGGGCATACGCTTTTTGCGCTTGCCGGAAAACTTTCCGATGGAGGCGCTGGACAGCCTAAAGCTGTTCATGCATTTTCTGGTGGAGCGATACGATATGTAGCCGAAGGAGAAAGAGATGAACAGGGTCTGCTGAGCCAGCGGCCTAGAAAGGGCGTTCCGAAGAGACGGAACGCCGTTTTTTTGTAAAGAAAAAAAACATGCCTGAAATAGCATTGACATAAATAAAACGGGAATGTATAATATTAACAAAAGAGAAGGAAATGATTCAAATGGTTTAAAATGTAAGGATTTAGAATATTTACAAAGAGAGAAGTATAGGGGTGAAGAAAAGACTTTTTATATTGATATGTGCGTTTTTACTTTTGATTAATGTTGGATTTGCAGCAAAAAACGGAATATTATAATAAAAAACAAATGAAATCACGGATATGGAAGTTTTCCATCGAAACGCTTTGCTTGGGGTAAACGAGTTAAGTGATATGGCAAAAGATAAGGTTGTGAGTTTTAGCGATGTTTATGCCCTGAAGGGTGGGAGGAAGGACGATAAAACAAACCACACAGCGGATTGACGGTAGAATGAAGAATGGATAGAGGGCAAGGAAAAGTCAATGCCGCAGCCGGAGGGGATGCCGGAAATTGCCAGTCCCTTGTTGGTGGAAGCGTCCATTCTACTGGAGCTGCCTGTAGTATCTTGGTTCCCAGTCGGACATAACCCTGCGCTTGACGCCCAAGTTACTGCGCGGTTTTCCGGTGGCGGTTCGGTTTTTTGTAACTTCTTATGTGCAAGGAGCGGATGACGAAAAGGAGGAAACCTGGATGAAAGCAACGATACAGGGCGAAAAAGGTAAGGAACTTCAAAAATCCATGTCCTTTATATTGCCGGTACTTGGCGTGTTGTTGCTGGCGGTTTGCGGGTTCTTCCTGTTGTTTTTGACCAGGAGGACCTTCCTGCCGGAGGACTTTGACGGCAGCCTGGAGGCCCTGCAGACCATGGCCTCGCCCTCGATGGCGGTGCTGGGGCTGCTGATGGGGCTGGGGCTGTACCTGATGGGGGTGCGGCCCAGGGCGCGGGCGCTGGAGCTGGTTCCGGCCCTGGCGCTGGGGTTGCTGGCGCTGCTGCTGAGCCGCGCGCCGCTGGTCTATGGGATCTATCCCCAGGATCGCAGCGACTTTGCCAAGTGGATCCAGCCGGACGCGCTGAGCTGCACCTATGGGGGCCTGCTGCTGCTCTGCCTGATCGAGGGCCTGTGCCGTCCAGAGGGGCGGCGGGGCTTTGCCTGGAAGGGAGCGCTGTGGCCCTTGGCGGCGTCGCTGCTGCTGCTGGCGGCGGGCTTTGTGCAGGGGTGGCTGGTGCGCTGGGCGATGCAATCGAGCATGGATGCGGGGACGGTGGAGCGCAACAAGCTGGTGGCGAACCTGGTTTGCTGGGCGCTGGCGCTGGCGGCGGCGCTGCTGGCGGGTTGGAGCTGCCGGGGATGGAACCGGCGGACGGCCTGGACGCTGGCGGCGCTGGGCGCGCTGGGGCTCGTGCTGTACATCTACAGCCGAGGCTTTGGCGGCTTCTCCCAGCAGGGGGTGGAACAGAGGAACCTGGCGATCAGCTATTTGTACAACAGCCTGCTCTTTGGCAATGGAAACATGGACGCGCTGACGCTGAGCCTGGGCTGGCTGAGCCTGGGGCTTTGGAACCTGATTCCCGGCCGGATGTCCGGCCGCAAGGGCGCGTAGATGGATAGAGGGGAACGCAAGAAGGGGACTCGCTGGTGGCGGGTTCCCTTCTTTTGTATGGAAGGGGGGGAACCCGGGGACCTGCGCGCGCGGGGGAAGGGGGAAGCCGGGGGCCTACGCGGCCCCCGGACCCCTGCGGCCAAGGGGGAGGCCCCCTTGGCGAACCCCGGGCTGGGGAGAGCGGGGGGTTGGGATCCGACGTAGGCGCGCAGGTCGTCGATGCGCAGGTCGCCCTGCTGGTTCACGAAGTCAAAGGAAAGTAGGCGGAGGCGGCGGAGGCAGCGCCCGGGGCCTTCGTCCTGGTAGACGGCCAAGGTGAGGCCGCCCTCGCCCGGGGGGACGAAGCGGGCGGTTTCAAAGCCGGAGAAGGGGCCAAGGAAGGCGCGCAGGCCGTCGAAGTCCACGCAGGCCAACAGGTTCTGGCTGAGGGCCAGCAGGGCGGAGGCGCGCAGGCCGCCGGCGACGCTTTGCAGGAAGGACTTGGCCAGGAGGGTGGGGAGGTCTTCCTGCCGCGGGGGTTCCGGGGCGCCGAAGCGCAGCTCCAGCTGGCCGCCGGGCCAGAGCCGCAGCAGGCCGCCCTGGACGGCCGGTCCCTGGGGGCCGGAAAAAAACCGCAGGCAGCTGGGCATAGCGGCCTGGCTGAAGGGGAAAAATTGGAGAAAGGCCTCTCCCTGCAGGCACACGCGCCTGGTGGGATGCGGGCCTTGGGGCTGTAGGCTGCCCAGGCAGCGGCCGTTGGCCAGCAACAAGCCGGGCGCCTCGCAACTGAGGTAGACGCTATGGGGCATGGGGAAGGCGCCTCCTTTTTGCGCGGGCGGGGTTGGGACGGGGGCTTTGGGGACAAAAGGGCTTTGTCCCTTGGGAATCTAGTATTCCAATGCGCCGGACAAAATGCTATACTATGGAAAAAAGCCGGAGGGCTTTTTCAAACGCATGGGAGGAATGGAACAAATGGAGCGTACGAGCATACGCCAATTGTATACCCGGATGGACGAAGCCGCCGGCCGGCGCCGGGTTTCCGGCTGGGTGCGCACCGCGCGGGACGTCAAGAGCTTCGGCTTTATTGAGCTCAACGACGGAACCTATTTCCGCAACCTGCAGGTGGTGGCGGAGGAGGGCCGGCTTGCGAACTTCAAGGAGGCCGTGAAGCTGAACGTGGGCACGGCCGTGACCGTGGAGGGCGAGCTGGTGCTGACCCCGGGCATGAAGCAGCCCTTTGAGCTGAAGGCGGACGTTCTGGTGGTGGAGGGCAGCTGCCCGGCGGACTATCCCCTGCAGAAGAAGCGCCACAGCGTGGAATACCTGCGCACCATCGCCCACCTGCGGCCCCGCACCAACCTATATTCGGCGGTGTTTCGCATCCGCTCCCTGGCGGCCCACGCCATCCACTGCTACTTCCAGGATCGGGACTTCGTCTACGTGCACACCCCGCTGATCACGGCCAGCGACTGCGAGGGCGCGGGCGAGATGTTCCGCGTGACCACGCTGGACGCCAAGAACCCGCCCCTGACGCAGGACGGCGAGGTGGATTTTTCCCAGGATTTCTTCGGCAAGCCCGCCAACCTGACCGTTTCCGGCCAGCTCAACGGCGAGTGCTTCGCCATGGCCTTCCAGAACATCTACACCTTCGGCCCCACCTTCCGGGCGGAGAACTCCTTCACGCCCAGGCATGCCGCCGAATTTTGGATGATCGAGCCGGAGATCGCCTTTGCCGACCTGGCCGACAACATGGAGCTGGCCGAGGGCCTGATCAAGCACATCATCGGCTATGTGATGGAAAAGGCCCCGGAGGAGCTGGCCTTCCTGAACCAGTTTGTGGATAAGGGCCTGCTGGAGAGGCTGCAACGGGTGAAGGACGCGGACTTTGCCCGCGTGAGCTACACCGAGGCCGTCAAAATTCTGGAAAAGAACAACGACGCCTTCGAATACAAGGCCTACTGGGGCTGCGACCTGCAGACCGAGCACGAGCGCTATCTATCCGAGACCACCTTTGGCAGGCCGGTGTTCGTCACCGACTATCCCAAGGAGATCAAGGCCTTCTACATGCGCCAAAACGACGACGGCCGCACCGTGGCCGCCATGGACATGCTGGTGCCGGGCATCGGCGAGCTGATCGGCGGCTCCCAGAGGGAGGAGCGGCTGGAGCTGCTGGAACAGCGCATGGACGAGCTGGGCCTGAAGAAGGAGGACTATTGGTGGTATCTGGACCTGCGCCGCTTTGGCGGCGTGAAGCACGCGGGCTTTGGCATCGGCTTTGAGCGCCTGGTGATGTACCTGACGGGCGTGAACAACATCCGCGACGTGCTTCCCTTCCCCAGAACCACCAAGAACGCCGAGTTCTAACCAGGGGACGTTGCGACAAGATCCGTTGTGAAGTCGATCAAGGGGCCGGACGGGCCATGCGCTTCGTCCGGCCCCTTTTCCAAAGGGGAAGGAGAATCCAGATGACGAAAAAAAGGCCGATTGGCATCGGCATCGCGGGTTGGGGCTTCATGGGCCGCACCCACGCCTACGCGGCGCTGAACATTCCCTTGTTTTACGAGGGGCTGCCATTTCGGCCGGTGCTTCGGGCGGTGTGCTCGGGACATGTGGAAAACGCAAAAATGGCCCAGGAGGAGCTGGGCTTTGCGCGGGCCTGCGACAGCTTTGAGGAGCTGCTGGCCCTGCCGGGGGTGGACGTGGTGTCCATCTGCACGCCCAACGCCCTGCACGAGCAGATGGCGCTGCAGGCCTTTGCGGCCGGCAAGGCGGTGTATCTGGACAAGCCCGTGTCCGTGGACGGGCCGAGCGCGGCCCGGGTGGCCGCCGCCGGGGCGGGGCGGATGGCCCAGGTGGCCTTTCACAACCGCTTCTTTCCCTGCGCCCTGCGGGCAAAGCAGCTGGTGGAGGAGGGGCGGCTGGGCAAGCTGCTGAACTTCCGCATCCAGTACCTGCATTCCGGTTCCGTGGACGAGGAAAGGCCCGTCAATTGGAAGAGCGACAGGCAGATCTGCGGCGGCGGCGTGCTGCTGGACCTGGGCTCCCACGCCCTGGACATGCTGGTGCACCTGGCCGGCCCCGTGGAAAGCCTCTGTTGCCGCAACCAGACCCTGTATGCCTCCAGGCCCCGCAAGGGCGGCGGCCGGATCGAGCGCCTGGGCGAGGACGCCAGCTATCTGCTGCTGCGCCTGCAAAACGGCGCCCAGGGCCTGGTGGAGGTTTCCAAGGTGGCCACTGGCGCCTCCGACGGCTTTACGGTGGAGCTTTGCGGCGACAAGGGCGCCCTGCGCTTCAACTTGATGGACCCCAACTGGCTCTACTTTTACGACAACACCCGGCCCGGCGGGCTGTACGGCGGCGAGCGCGGCTGGCAGCGGCTGGAGACCATTCAGGACTACCCGGCCCCCGGCGGCGCCTTCCTGCCGCCGAAAAACGCCATCGGCTGGGCCCGGGCCCACATGCACTGCTATTACAGCTTTCTGGACTGCTACTTCCGGGGCGCGCGGCCGAGCCCGTCCCTGGAGGAGGGGGCCTACGTGCAGAGGCTGCTGGACCTTTGCTACCTTTCGGAGCGCAGGGGCGGCTTCGTGGCGGCGGAGGAATGAAAGGGAAAAGGGCCGGCGCGCAGCCGGCCCTTTCCTTGCGCGAAGGCGGGCGCGGGCCCGAATTCCGTTGGGAAAGGTTTGCTTCCCGTTGGGAGGGCCTGGACGCGGCCCGTTTCCCATTGGGAAGGCCGGATGTGGGTTTGTGATCCGTTGAAAATGCCGGTTGGGGTTGGAAGGCCGAGGGCGGGCTCGAATTCCGCTGGGAAAGGTTTGCTTCCCGTTGGGAGGGCCTGGGCGCGGGCCCGTTTCCCTTTGGGAAGGGCGGATTGCGGGCTTGCGTTCCGTTGAAAAGGCCGGATGCGGGCCCGTTTCCCGTTGGGAAGGCCAAGGGCGGATTCGAATTCCATTGGGAAAGGTTTGCTCCCCGTTGAAAAGGCCATGGCGCGGCCTGTTTCCTTTGAGAAGGGCGGTTGTGGGTTTGCGTTCCGTTGAAAAGGCCGGATGCGGGCCCGTTTCCCGGTGGGGAAGTCCAGGGCGGGTTTGAATTCCGTTGGGAATGGTTTTCTCCCCGATGAAAAGGCCGTGGCGCGGCCTGTTTCCTTTGAGAAGGGCGGTTGTGGGTTTGCGTTCCTTTGAAAATGCCAATGGCGGGCCCGCTTCCCGTTGGGAAGGCCGAGGGCGTGCCCGAATTCCGCTGGGAAGGCCGAAAGGGCCTGGTTTGCTTCCCGTCGGGAAGGCCGGGGCAGCGGCCTGCGTTCCCTTTGCGAAGGTGCAGGTGCGTCCGGCATGTTTTCCTTTGGGAAGGGCGGATTGCGGGCCCGCTTCCCATTGGGAAGGCCGCGAGGGCCTGATTTGTTTCCCCTTAGGAAGGCCGAGGCGCGGCCTGTTTCCTTTGAGAAGGCCGGTTGCGGGCTTGCGTTCCGTTGAAAAGGCCGGATGCGGGCCCGCTTCCCTTTGGGAAGGCCGAGGGCGGATTCGAATTCCATTGGGAAAGGCTTGCTCCCCGTTGAAAAGGCCGTGGCGCGGCCTGTTTCCCTTTTCGAAGGGCGGTTGCGGGCTTGTGTTCCGTTGAAAAGGCCGGATGCGGGCCCGTTTCCCTTTTCGAAGGCCGAGGGCGGGTTTGAATTCCGTTGGGAAGGCCGAAAGGGCCCGGTTTGCTTCCCGTCGAAAAGGCCGGGGTGGCGGCCCGTTTCCCTTTTCGAAGGCGGGGGGCGCGTTCTTCCCGCGTCCCTGGGCAGGGGGCGGGCGCGCGGCCTCGACTTCATTTGACAAGCGCGGCCTTTGGAGCTAAACTAAAAACAAACTGCCCTGCGCCCGAGGGCTTCCCTTCTCCGGCGCCGGGTCCGAGGCGAAATACAGACAAAGGTGGAGAGACACAATGGAAAGCATGGAGAGCAGGATCAAGCGCTACGGCTTTGACGTGGGGCTGGACCGCACGGGCACCAACAGCCAGAAATGGGACGCGCCGCCCAAGGGCGTGCTGCCCCTTTGGGTGGCGGACATGGACTTCCCCTGCGCGCCGGCCATCGTCCAGGCCATTGAGGCGCGGGCCAAGCACCCGGCCTTCGGCTACACCCACATGGACGAAAAGGACTACCAGGCCGTGAGCGGTTTTTACAAGCGCCGCCATGGCTGGACCATCGAGAAGGAGCAGATGCTCTTCACCCCGGGCGTGGTGGATTCGCTGCTGCTGAGCGTGCAGGCCTTCACCGAGCCCGGCGACAAGGTGCTGATCCAGACGCCCGTCTACGGCCCCTTCTTTTCCGTGGTCAAGCGCAGCAAGGGCCGCCAGCTGGTGGAAAACCCCCTTCGCTTCACCGGCGAGGATTGGGAGATGGACTTTGAGGACCTGGACAAGAAGCTGCCCGGCTGCAAGCTGATGCTGCTCTGCTCTCCCCACAACCCCTCCGGCCGCGTGTGGAAGCGCGAGGCCCTGGAGCAGGTGCTGGCCCTTTGCAAGAAGCACGGCGTGCTGTTGGCCGTGGACGAGATCCACTGCGACTTTGTGTTTACCGGCCACACGCACGTGCCCCTGCTGAGCCTGCCCGGCACGCAGACCGGCGTTGTGGCGGCGGTTTCGGCCACCAAGTCCTTCAACATCGCGGGCCTGAAGCATTCCACCCTCGTATGCCCCGATGAGGAGCTGCGCAAGAAGCTGCAGGACCAGGCCAGCGCCATGGGCATGGGCGGCGGCAACATGCTGGCCGTGTGCGCCACCACGGCGGCCTACACCCAGTGCGACGAATGGATGGACACCCTGCTGTACGTGCTGGAAAGGAACCGCGACCTGGCCGTGCAGGCGCTCAACGCCATGGGTTTGCCAGCCCTGACGCCCCAAGGCACCTATCTGGTCTATGCGGACATGCGCGCCCTGGCGCCCACCTGCGAGCAGATCGACAAGATCCTGCTGGAAAAGGCCAAGGTGATGCTCAACCGCGGCACGGATTACGGCGCCCTGGGCGAGGGCTACATGCGCCTGAACCTGGCCTGTCCCGCCACGACCCTGCAGGAGGCCCTGGGCCGCATCCAGAGCGTTTGCCGCTAGGCGGAAAGGGCGGGCCGCATGCAGGAGAAGAGGCTGCTGCGCTACGAACCCCACGCCCACACGGCGGAGATCAGCCGCTGCGCCAAGATGCCGGCGGCCCAGATGGTGCGCCAGGTGAAGGAGGCGGGGTACGACGCGCTGGTGGTGACGGACCACTTTGACCCGGAGTTTTTCGACGGTTGCCAGCGCGGCCCGGCCTACCGGAGCCGGCTGGAGGACTTTTTCGCCGGCTATCGCGCGGCTGCGGAGGAAGGGCGGCGGCTGGGCCTGTTGGTGCTGCCGGCCCTGGAACTGCGCAACGTCTTTGGCATGGAGGACTTTTTGATCTACGGCCTGACCCAGGAGGAGCTGGGGGAGATGGATTGCCCCTGTTTCCTGCCCCTGAACCGCACCCTATCCCTGGTGCGCCAGGCCGGCGGGCTGTTGTTCCAGGCCCATCCCTTTCGGGAATACCTGCGCTGCATGCCCGCGGCGTGCATGGACGGGGTGGAGGTGGTCAACGCCAACCCCCGCCACGACAGCCACAACGACCGGGCGCTGGCCTTTGCCCGGGAGAACGGCCTGCTGCGCGTGGCCGGCTCGGACGTGCACCAGCTGGGCGACGCGGGCGCGGCCGGAATCCTGGCCCCCTACGCCCGGGACGGCAAGGCCTTGGCCGAGCTGCTGCGCCAGGGGCGGCACCGCTGCTTTCAGCGGGAAAGGGGCGTGGAGCGCCGGGTTTAGGCCCGGGAGGCCGGCGATCCGCCCGCCGGGGGCGAGCGAGGACGCGATGCGCGGCGGTCCGGCGCGGAGACGCTGGGCCGCCGCGCTGTGCCTCGGCCCCGACGGAAGCCCGCCGTCCTCGACCCCGCCGAAACGAGCCGTTCCGGCCCAGGAAAAGCGGGGCCAGAAAACCCCCCGCCGGGGCGAGCTGTCCCGGCAAAAGAAAGGCAGGGGCCAGCCCCCCGCCAGGGCGAGCCATTCCGGCCCAGGAAAGGCCGGGCCAGAAAAGGCCAGAGCCAGAAACCCCCCGCCAGGGCGAGTCGTTCCGGCCCAGAAAGGCCGGGGCGGAGGAAGGTCGCCGTGTCCGGGCCCCCGCCAGGGCGAGCCGTTCCGGCCCAGAAAGGCCGGGGTGGAGGAAGGCCGCCGTTTCCGGGTCCCCGCCGGGGCGAGCCGTTCCGGCCCAAAATTTTGCTGTTGCTGGTACGGCCCCCCCGGGGCGCGTCGCTCCGGCCCAGAAAGGCGGGGGCGGGGGCAGGTCGCCGTTTCCGGGCCCTCGCCAGGGCGAGCCGTTCCGGCCCAA
>CALWRM010000152.1 GCA_944383925.1 uncultured Clostridia bacterium | reverse complement strand
GGGGGCGAGACGAGGAGTAGGAAAGGGAGAGACACTAGCGGCATGGAAACGAAAACGCTCAATTGCAGGCAGGCTTACGACGCGGTGGTTATCGGCGCGGGGCATGCGGGCTGCGAGGCGGCCCTGGCCCTGGCGCGCATGGGGTTGGAGACGCTGCTGCTCACCCTCAACCTGGATTCCGTGGCCCTGATGCCCTGCAACCCCTCCATCGGCGGCACGGCCAAGGGGCACCTGGTGCGCGAGGTGGACGCCCTCGGCGGGGAGATGGGCCGCTGCATCGACGCAAGTTTTGTGCAGTCGCGCATGCTCAACACCGGCAAGGGCCCGGCGGTGCATTCCCTGCGGGCCCAGGCGGACAAGAAGGCCTACCAACGCCGCATGCTCCGCACCCTGCAATCCCAGGCCCGCCTCACCCTCAAGCAGGCCGAGGCGGAGAGCGTCCTCCTGGATGGCAGCGGCAGGGCCTGCGGGGTGACCACGCGCACGGGCGCGGTCTACGGCTGCGGCGCCGTGGTGGTGACCACGGGGGTCTATCTCAAGTCGCGGATCATCATCGGCGAAACCATGCTGGGCCAAGGGCCCTCGGGGCTGTTTCCGGCCAACGGGCTTAGCGCGAGCCTGGCGGAGCTGGGCTTCGAGCTGCGGCGCTTCAAGACCGGCACCCCCGCCCGGGTGGACATCCGGACGGTGGACCTGAGCAAGCTGCAGCGCCAGGACGGCGACCAGCCCATCGTGCCCTTCTCCTTCCTGTCCAAGCGCCCCAACATCCGCCAGCTGCCCTGCTTCTTGGGCTACACCAACGAGAAAACCCACGAGATCATCCGCAACAACCTGCACAGGGCGCCCATGTATTCCGGCCAGCTTCACTCCACAGGCACCCGCTATTGTCCCTCCATCGAGGACAAGGTGGTGCGCTTTCCGGACAGAACCCGCCATCCCTTCTTCCTGGAGCCGGAGGGCGTGGCCAATCGGGAATGGTATGTGCAGGGCATGTCCACCTCCATGCCCGAGGAGGTGCAATACGAGATCTACCGCTCCATGGCCGGCTTTGAGCGCGTGGAGTTCACGCGGTTGGCCTATGCCATCGAGTATGACTGCATCGATCCCCTGGAGCTGGACGCCTGCCTGCAGGCCAAGCGGGTGCCGGGGCTGTACTTTGCCGGCCAAATCAACGGCACCTCCGGCTACGAGGAGGCGGCGGCCCAGGGCATCTATGCCGGCATCAACGCGGCCCTCGCCCTGCAGGGGCGCCAGCCCCTGGTGCTCACCCGGGCCGACGCCTACATCGGCGTGCTGGTGGACGACCTAACCCAAAAAGGCACCAACGAGCCCTACCGCATGATGACGGCCAGGGCCGAATACCGCCTGCTGCTGCGCCAGGACAACGCGGACCTGCGCCTGACCGAGCTGTCCTATCGGGCGGGCCTGGCCACGCGGGAGAGGTATGAGCGGATGCTGGAAAAGCGGCGGGGCGTGGAAGCCCTGCTGGAGGAGCTCCAATCCAAGCGGCTTTCCCAGGAGGCGGCGTCCCTGGCAACCGGCCAGCAGGAGCGTTCCGGCGCCGGGGCCCTGGAGCTGCTCAAGCGCGAAGGGGTGGACTATGCGCGGCTGCGCGCGGCGGAGCCCTCCCTGCCCGAGGCGGCGGAGGACGTGGTGGAGCAGGTGGAGATTACCGTGCGCTACGAGGGCTACCTGGCCAGACAGGAGGCCCAGGTGGAGCAATTCCGCCGGGCGGAGGGCCTGGTTTTGCCCAAGGATCTGGACTATATGGCCCTGACGGGCCTTCGCATCGAGGCCAGGCAGAAGCTTTCCGCCCTTCGTCCCCCCACGCTGGGGGCGGCCTCGCGCATCTCCGGCGTGTCGCCGGGGGACGTGGCGGTGCTGCTGATCGAGCTGGAAAGGAGGCGGCGGACATGAGCGAGTTTTCCAACGCCCTGCGGGAGGGGGCGGCGCGCATGGGGGTGGAGCTGGACGCCCTGGCCCTGGAACGGATGGAGGCCTTTCACCGCCTGCTGGCGGAGAAAAACGAGCACATGAACCTGACGGCCGTCACACAGGATGCGGAGGCCCTGGACAGGCATTATCTGGATAGCCTCGCGGTCCTGAAGTTTGGATGGCTCCGGGGGGAGGAGCGCCTGGCGGATGTGGGCACGGGCGCGGGTTTCCCGGGGATGCCCCTGCTCATCGCCAGGCCGGGCCTACGGCTGACCTTTGTGGACAGCCTGGAAAAGCGGCTCGCCTTCCTTCGGGAGGCCTTGGAGCGCCTGGGTTTGCAGGCCCTATGCGTCCACCTTCGCGCCGAGGACTTTGGCAGAAGTCCCGAGCATAGACAGGCCTACGACCTGGCGACGGCGCGGGCCGTGGCGCCGCTGCCCGTGCTGATGGAGTACCTGCTGCCCTGCCTGCGCTTGGGCGGGGCGGCCCTGTGCTGGAAGGGACCCGGCGTGGAGCAGGAGCGCGCGGAAAAGGCCGCCGCCCTGCTGGGCGGCGGCCAGGTACGGCTGTACCCCTATGAGATTCCCGGACGTGACTGGGGCCATTTGCTGGTGCGTGTGGAAAAACGGGGGAAGACGCCGGAGAAATACCCGCGCAAGGCGGGTTTGCCCTCGAAAAAGCCCCTGTAAGGCGCGGGCCTAGCCGGGGGAAGGAGGCCCTTCCCCCGGACCCCCAACCCGCGCGCTGCGAGGCGTGGCCTGCGGGGTGCAAGCCGGGGGAAGGAGAACCTTCCCCCGGACCCCCAACCCGCGCGCTGCGGCGCGAGGCCGGGGGCCTGCGCGGCCCCCGGCGCCCCCGCGGCCAAGGGAGGCCCTTGGCAATCCCCGACTTGGCGCGGAAGGCTGCAGCATGGTTGGGGATGTTTGAAGGGGCCAAAGCCCCTTCATCTTCGATCAAGGCGGTCCCGGAGGGACCGCTTCCTTTTAACAGGGGGTTGACGGATCGCGCCAACCCCCTAAGGGGGGACGGCCCGATGGCCGTCCCCCCTTTTTGTCAAGAAGAAGGATTGGAAGACGGCACCACGCCGCAGCGCTGCAACCAAACGCCGGTATAGCTTCTCGGTTCCGCGGCGACCTGCTCGGGCGTGCCGCAGGCCACCAGCTCGCCGCCCAGGTCCCCGCCCTCGGGGCCCAGGTCGATCACGTAATCGGCGCTCTTGATCACGTCCAGGTTGTGTTCGATCACCAACACCGTGTTGCCCGCGTCGGTCAGGCGCTGCAGCATCTCCACCAGACGGCTCACATCCGCCATGTGCAGGCCGGTGGTGGGCTCGTCGAGAATGTAGAGGGTCCGCCCGGTCTGGGCGCGGGAAAGCTCCGTGGCCAGCTTGATGCGCTGGGCCTCGCCGCCGGAGAGCTGGGTGGAAGGCTGGCCCAGCTTGATGTAGCCGAGCCCCACCTCATAGAGGGTTTCCAGCTTGCGCCGGATCCCCTGGTGGTGCTCGAAGAAGTCCAAGGCCTGTTCCACGGTCATGTCCAGCACGTCGTAGATGCTCTTGCCCCGGTAGCGCACCTCCAGGGTTTCGCGGTTGTAGCGCCGGCCCTTGCATACCTCGCAGGGCACGTACACGTCGGGCAGGAAGTGCATCTCGATCTTGACAATGCCGTCGCCGCCGCAGGCCTCGCAGCGCCCGCCCTTGACGTTGAAGGAAAAGCGGGAGGACTTATAGCCCCGGGCCTTGGCCTCGTTGGTGTCCGCAAAGAGGATGCGGATCAGGTCGAAAAGCCCGGTATAGGTGGCGGGATTGGACCTCGGCGTGCGGCCGATGGGGGATTGGTCGATGGAGATGACCTTATCCAGCTGGCGGATGCCGTCGATGCCCTCGTGGGCGCCCGGCCGCATTCTGGCGTGGTTCAGGTCGCGGGTGAGGGACTTGCGGATGATTTCGTTGACCAAGGTGGATTTTCCAGAGCCGGACACGCCGGTGACGCAGGTAAACACGGACAGGGGCAGATCCACCGTCAGGTTCTTGAGGTTGTGCTCCGTGGCGCCGCGGACGGTCAGCACGCCCGAGGGCTTGCGCCGCCGGCTTGGGATCTCGATCTTCCGCTGGCCGGAAAGGTACTGGCCGGTGAGGGAAGCGGGGTTTTTCATCAGCTCCTGGGCCGTGCCCGTGGCCACCACCTGGCCGCCGTGCACGCCGGGCCCGGGACCGATGTCCACGATGTAGTCCGCGGCCAGCATGGTCTCCTCGTCGTGCTCCACCACGATCAGCGTGTTGCCGATGTCGCGCAGGTGCTTGAGGGTGGAGAGCAGGCGGGCGTTGTCCCTCTGGTGCAGGCCGATGGAGGGCTCGTCCAGGATGTACAAAACGCCCATGAGGCTGGAGCCGATCTGGGTGGCTAGGCGGATGCGCTGGGCCTCGCCGCCGGAGAGGGTGCCGGCCGAGCGGGCCAGGGTGAGATAATCCAGGCCGACGTCCACCAGGAACCCCAGGCGGTTGTCGATCTCCTTAAGGATCTGGTCGGCGATCAGGTGCTCGCGCTCGCTCAAGGTCAGATTCTGAAAGAAGGCGCGCGCCTGGCGTACTGGATAGGTGGAGACCTCGCCCAGGGATTTTCCGCCGACGGTCACCGCCAGGGAGATGGGCTTTAGGCGCATGCCGTGGCAATCCGGGCAGGGCACGGAGGACATGTAGCCCTCGTACTCCTCCCGCATGCCCTGGGAATTGGTCTCGCGAAAGCGCCGCTCCAGGTTGACCAGCACGCCCTCAAAGGAGGTCAGGTACTTGCCCGAGCCGATTTCCCTCTCGTATTCCACCTCGATCTTCTCCCCGCCCGTGCCGTACATGAGCACCTGGCGGGCCTTTTTCGGCAGCTGGTTGTAGGGGGTGTCCAGGGAAAAGCCGTAGTGCTTGGCCAGGGCGCGAAACAGCCAATTGCTCATGGCCTTTGCGTCGCCGGAATTCCAGCCGGTGACGTGGATGGCGCCCTGGTTGAGGGAAAGCTCCGGATCCGGCACCACCAGCGCCTCGTCCATCTGCATCAGGGTGCCAAGGCCCGTACAGGTGGGGCAGGCGCCGTAGGGATTGTTGAAGGAGAACATGCGCGGAGACAGCTCCTCCATAGAGATGTCGCATTGGTCGCAGGCCAGGTTCTGGGAGAACATCAGCTGTTCCCCGTCCACCACCTGCACCAAGGCCAGCCCGCCGGAGAGCCGCAGCGCCGTTTCCAGAGAGTCGGCCAGGCGCGTCTGCATGCCCTCGCGCACCACGAGCCGGTCCACCACCACCTCGATGGTATGCTTCAGGGTTTTTTGCAGGCGGATCTCCTCGCCCAGCTCCAGCAGCTCCCCGTCCACCCGCACGCGGGTATAGCCGTCCCGCTGTAGGTCGGAAAACACCTTGGCGTGTTCGCCCTTGCGGCCGCGCACCAAGGGGGAGAGCACCAGAAAGCGGGTGCGCTCGGGCAGGGAGAGCACCTTATCCACCATCTGGTCCACGGTCTGGGGCCGGATCTCCCTGCCGCACTTGGGGCAATGGGGGATGCCGATGCGGGCATAGAGCAGGCGCAGGTAGTCGTGGATCTCCGTCACCGTGCCCACGGTGGAACGGGGATTGCGGGAGGTGGTCTTCTGGTCGATGGAGATGGCCGGGGAAAGGCCTTCGATGTAGTCCACATCCGGCTTTTCCATCTGGCCCAGGAACTGCCTGGCATAGGAGGAAAGGGATTCCACATAGCGCCGCTGGCCCTCGGCGTAAAGGGTATCGAAGGCCAAGGAGCTTTTGCCCGAGCCGGAAAGCCCGGTGAAGACCACGAGCTTATCCCTGGGGATGGTCAGGTCTACGTTTTTCAGGTTGTGCTCCCGCGCACCCTTGATGAAAATCTTATCGTTCATACGCTTGCATCGGCTCCTTCTCCGCTTGTCCTCCATCCTTTGTCAGGGGAAGCCGGCCAAAGCCCAGGGCGGCGCAGAGCGCCGCCGGGTCCAGCTCCAACATGCAGCCGCGGACGCCCGCGCTGATGCAGATGCGGGGGAGCTTGGCGCAGCTCTCATCCAGAAACACCGGATAGGCCTTCTTCATACCAATGGGCGAGCAGCCCCCGCGGATGTAGCCGGTCACGGCCTTGAGATCCTTGACGTGCAGCATCTCCACCTTCTTTTCCCCCAGGGCCTTGGCCGCCTTTTTCAGGTCCAGCTCCTTGGCGCAAGGCAGGCAGAAAACCCCGTATCCGCCCTTTTCGCCCTTGGCCACCAGGGTTTTGAACAGCCGTTCCGGTTCAAGACCGAGCAGGTTTGCGGTGTGCACGCCGGATAGGTCGTTTTCGTCTACCTGGTATTCGTGCGCCTCGTAGGCCACGCCGGCCCGGTCCAACAGGCGCATGGCGTTTGTCTTCAGCATGGACGTTTCGTCTCCTTTTCTGGCAACAGG
>CALWRM010000151.1 GCA_944383925.1 uncultured Clostridia bacterium | reverse complement strand
ACTTGGCCAGCACCATGGTGATCGCCGCCGTCAGCGTCGTCTTGCCGTGGTCCACGTGCCCGATGGTTCCGATGTTTACGTGCGGCTTCGTGCGCTCAAATTTCTGCTTCGCCATTTTCTCTTACTTCCTCCTTCAATCACAAGCGATTGAGATCAATGCATTGGATGGGAAAACGGATGGGGGATTACTTGCCCAGCACCTTTTCGGCAATGCTCTTGGGCACGGCCTCGTAGTGGGAGAACTGCATGGAATACACGCCGCGTCCCTGGGTGCGGGAACGCAGGTCCGTGGAGTAGCCGAACATCTCGCTCAAGGGGCAAATTCCGCGGATGATCTGGGTGCCGTGCCTGGCCTCCATGCCCTCGATGCGGCCGCGCCTGGAGGTGATGTCGCCCATCACGTCGCCCAGGTACTCCTCGGGCACGGTGATTTCCAGCTTCATCATGGGCTCCAGCAGCACGGGCTGGGACTTTTGCATGGCTTCCTTGAACGCCATGGAACCGGCGATCTTAAAGGCCATTTCGGAGGAGTCTACGTCGTGGTAGGAGCCGTCCACCAGGGTGACGCGGAAGTCCAGAACCTCGTAGCCGCCCAGGATGCCGCTCTTGGCCGCCTCCTGGATGCCCTGGTCGATGGCGGGAATGAACTCCTTGGGCACAACGCCGCCGACGATCTTGTTGACAAACTCGTAGCCGGCGCCGGGCTCCAGGGGTTCGACCTCGATGACGCAATGGCCGTACTGGCCGCGGCCGCCGCTCTGGCGGACATAGCGGCCTTCCGCCTTGACCGCGCGGCCGAAGGCCTCGCGATAGGCCACCTGCGGGGCGCCCACCGTGGCCTCCACCTTGAACTCGCGCTTGATGCGGTCCACGATGATTTCCAGGTGCAGCTCACCCATGCCGGCGATGATGGTTTGGCCGGTCTCTTGGTCGGTATAGGTTTTAAAGGTGGGGTCCTCCTCGGCCAGGCGCAGCAGCGCCGTGGTCAGCTTTTCCTGACCGGCCTTGGTCTTGGGTTCGATGGCCACGCGGATCACGGGCTCCGGGAACTCCATGGACTCCAGCACGATGGGATGGTCCTCGTCGCAGAGGGTGTCGCCGGTGGTGGTCTCCTTCAGGCCCACGGCGGCGGCGATGTCGCCGGCATACACCTGCTCGATCTCCTCGCGATGGTTGGCATGCATCTGCAGGATGCGGCCGAAGCGCTCGCGCTTGCCCTTGGTGGCGTTGAACACGTAGGTTCCCGCCTCCCTGGTGCCGGAATAGACCCTGAAGAAGGCCAGCTTGCCCACGAAGGGGTCGGCCATGATCTTAAAGGCCAGCGCGGCAAAGGGCTCCTCGTCGGAGGAGGGGCGCTCGGTTTCGCCTTCCTGGCCGGGAACGGTTCCCTTGATGGGGGGCACGTCCACGGGGGAGGGCATATAGTCCACGATGGCGTCCAGCACCTTCTGCACGCCCTTGTTGCGATAGCTGGTGCCGCACACCACGGGCACGAACTTGTTGGCGATGGTTCCCTTGCGGATGGCCGCCTTGATGCGGTCGATGGGGATTTCCTCCCCCGCAAAGTACATTTCCATCAGCTCGTCGTCCAGCTCGGCCACGTGCTCGATCAGGTTGTTGCGGTATTCCTCCACCAGATCGGTCATGTCGGCCGGGATGGGCTCGTCCTCGATATGGGTGCCGAGCTCGTCGGCGTACACGTAGGCCTTCATCTCCACCAGATCCACCAGGCCCTGGAAGTTGGCCTCGGCGCCGATGGGCAGCTGGATGGGCACCGCGTTGCAGTGCAGGCGCTCCTTCATCATGGAAACCACGTTGTAGAAGTCCGCGCCGGTGATGTCCATCTTGTTGACGTAGGCCATGCGGGGCACGCCGTATTTGTTGGCCTGGTTCCAAACGGTTTCGGATTGGGGCTCCACGCCGCCCTTGGCGCAGAACACAGCGACGGCGCCGTCCAGCACGCGCAGGGAGCGCTCCACCTCCACGGTGAAATCCACGTGCCCGGGGGTGTCGATGATGTTAATACGCGTGTCTCGCCAAAAGCAGGTGGTGGCGGCGGAGGTGATGGTGATTCCGCGCTCCTGTTCCTGCTCCATCCAGTCCATCGTAGCGGCGCCCTCGTGCACCTCGCCGAGCTTGTGGGTGCGTCCGGTGTAGAACAAAATTCTTTCGGTTGTGGTGGTCTTACCCGCATCGATGTGCGCCATAATGCCGATGTTGCGCGTATTGACCAAAGAATACTGTCTGGGCACTCTCGTTTCTCCTTAACCTAGAATTCGGCGCTGTATGCAAGCGCAAAGGGAATCGACTTACCAGCGGTAATGGGCGAACGCCTTGTTGGCCTCGGCCATCTTGTGCATGTCTTCCTTGCGCTTTACGGCGTTGCCGGTGTTGTTGGAAGCGTCGATGATCTCGTTGCCGAGCCTCTCGGCCATGGTCTTCTCGCCGCGGGTGCGGGAAAAGGCCACCAGCCAGCGCAGGGCCAGGGTCTGGCGGCGCTCGGGACGGATCTCGATAGGCACCTGGTAGGTGGCGCCGCCCACGCGGCGGGCCTTAACCTCCAACACGGGCATGATGTTGTTCATGGCAGCCTCGAAAACCTCGTTGGCGTCCTTGCCCGTCTTCTGGGCAACCAGCTCGAAGGCCTCGTAGCACACGCGCTGGGCGACGCCGCGCTTGCCGTCATACATCACCTGATTGATCAGCTTGGTCACGATTTTGCTGCCGTACATAGGATCGGGCAGCACCTCGCGCTTGGGAATAAATCCACGCCTTGGCATATCCTTGTCCTCCTAAACGTTGGTGTCAAAAAGCGATGAGCAACGCACGTTTGGCCCTGCCCTGGACGTGCATGTGCGGCGCATGGCTCCAAAGCCCCGCCTCTCCCTTGGGCCAGCATTCCCGACCCTTGCGCCCGTTCCTAGGCGGCAAAGGAAGCGCAGGGCAAAGGCCCTGCACAAGGGGAAGGGGGTTTGGGCTTGCGCGGCCTGCGCGCTCCCTGGGCGAACAGCCTGTTGGTTACTTCTTAGGCTTCTTGGCGCCGTAGAGGGACCTGGCCTGCATGCGCTTGGCAACGCCGGCGGTATCCAAGGTGCCGCGAATGATATGGTAACGGACGCCAGGCAAGTCGCGAACCCTGCCGCCGCGGATGAGGACCACGGAGTGCTCCTGCAGGTTGTGGCCGATGCCGGGAATGTACGCAGTACCCTCGATGCCGTTGGTCAGGCGGACCCTGGCGATCTTACGAAGCGCGGAGTTGGGCTTCTTGGGGGTCTGGGTCTTCACGGACAGGCAAACGCCACGCCGCTGGGGATTGTTCTGCAGAATGGGGGCTTTGGACTTGTAGGTCTTGTTGGAGCGTCCCTTGCGGATCAATTGGTTGATCGTTGGCACGGTAAAGCACCTCCTTCCAGCTTAGGATGACGGTTTTGAAGAAATATATTCCAATCGAACCCCGCAACCCTACGGGTTCGCAATTGGCGTTTGGGAGTATGGGCGCAAGCGGCGGTTTTTAAGCGTTTTTGAGCCTGCCTATGGCGGCGGCGCCCACGGCGATGCCGCAGGAGCGGCCAAGTTCGCGCATGCTGGGGGCATAGGCGACCCGCACGCCCTTGAGGCGGGCCAGCTCCAGCACGCGGTGGGTAACGCGGGGCTCGGCGTCCCTGGCGAGGATCACCTCGTCCACCCGGTCCTGCTCCATGTACTTGATCAGCTGCTTGGTGCCGATCACTCGGCCGCTGTCTTCGCCCTTGGCGGCGTTCATGACGTACCTTCCTTTCGCGCTAGAGCGCGTGCCCTTGGCGGCGCGCCGGCCTTGCGGGCGGGCATAGGTTGGCCAACCGCGCAAAAGACCATCATTGATTTTAGCATCCGGCTCTTTCCTTTGTCAATCCATTTTGGGAATCTTAATCTTGCCGGAGGGGTTCGTTGGGGCGCGCCGGCCCCAAGACAGGCCAGGCGGAAGGCCCTTTGCCCTCCGCCTGGCTGGTCTTGCGGCGCAAAGCCGCTTCTTGGTCTAGGAAATCTCTATGTTCTTGTAGCGCCGCATGCCGGTGCCGGCGGGGATGAGCTTGCCGATAATCACGTTCTCCTTCAGGCCGACCAGCGGGTCCACCTTGCCCTTGATGGCGGCCTCGGTGAGCACGCGGGTGGTCTCCTGGAAGGAGGCGGCGGACAGGAAAGAGTCGGTGGCCAGGGAGGCCTTGGTGATGCCCAGCAGCACGCGCTTGGCGATGGCGGGCTGGCCACCGCGGGCCACGACCTCGTCGTTCTCCTTTTCGAAGGCGAAGATATCCACCAGGCCGCCGGGCAGCATGTCGGTGTCGCCGGCGTCCTCGATGCGCACCTTGCGCAGCATCTGTCGGACGATGACCTCGATGTGCTTATCGCAGATGTCCACGCCCTGCTGGCGGTAGGTGGAGAGCACCTCCTGGGTGAGGTAGGCCTGCACGCCCTTGACGCCCTTGATCTTGAGGATGTCGTGGGGGTTGACGGAGCCGTCGGTGAGCTGATCGCCCGCGGCCACGTGCTGGCCCTCGGCCACGCGGATGCCCGCGCCGTAGTTGATCTGGTAGGTAACGGTTTCGCCGTCGTCGTTGACCACGGTGATCTCGCGCTTCTTCTTGTTGTCGCCCATGTGGACGGTGCCGGAGATCTCGGTGATGATGGCAAGGCCCTTGGGCTTTCTGGCCTCGAACAGCTCCTCCACGCGGGGAAGACCCTGGGTGATGTCCGTGGCCTGGGCCACGCCGCCGGTGTGGAAGTTGCGCATGGTCAGCTGGGTGCCAGGCTCGCCGATGGCCTGGGCGGCCACGATGCCCACGGCCTCGCCGATATCCACCTTGCCGCCGGTGGCCATGTTGGCGCCGTAGCACTTGGCGCACACGCCGTTTTCGTTGCGGCAGGTGAGCACGGAGCGGATGTAGACGCGCTTGATGCCGGCCTTGACGATGCGGGCGGCGCGCTCGTAGTCGATCTCCTCGTTGATGGGGCAGAGCAGCTCGCCGGTGTTGGGATCCAGGATGTCCTCGGCGGCCACGCGGCCGTTGATGCGGTCCTCCAGGGACTCGATCAGCTGGCCGTTGTTGGAGATTTCCGTCACGTACATGCCGCGGATGCGCTCGCCCCTGGAGGCGAAGCAGTCGATCTCGCGCACGATCACGTCCTGGGAAACGTCCACCAGGCGGCGGGTGAGGTAGCCGGAGTCGGCGGTCTTCAAGGCGGTGTCGGCCAGGCCCTTTCTGGCGCCGTGGGAGGAGATGAAGAACTCCAGCACCGAGAGGCCCTCGCGGAAGTTGGCGCGGATGGGCAGCTCGATGATGTGGCCAGAGGGGTCCGCCATCAGGCCGCGCATGCCGGCCAGCTGGCGGATCTGGTTGATGGAACCGCGGGCGCCGGAGTTGGCCATCATGGTGATGGGGTTGAAGGTATCCAGGGATTTTTTCAGCGCCTCGGTCACCTTGTCGGTGGTCTTATCCCAAATCTGGGTGACGCGCACGTAGCGCTCCTCATCGGAGACAAGGCCGTAGGCGAAGGCATTTTGAATCTCCTGCACCTGCTCCTCGGCCTCCTTGAGCAGGGCGGGCTTCTCCTTGGGCACCACCACGTCGGACACGGACACCGTGACGGCGCCCCGGGTGGAATACTTAAAGCCCAGGGCCTTGATGCGGTCGCACATGGCCGAGCAGACGTCCACGCCGTGCACGCGGTAGCAGGCGTGCACGATCTGGCCGAGCATCTTCTTATCCACCACGCGGTCGATCTCCAGCTTAAAGGCGTCCTCGGGCACCTTGCGCTCCACGAAGCCCAGGTCCTGGGGAATGGCCTCGTTGAAGATGATGCGGCCGATGCTGGTCTCGACGATCTTTTGCTGCAATTGGCCGCCGATCATCCTCTTGAGGCGGATCTTGACCCTGGCCTGCAGGGCGATTTCGCCCATCTGGTAGGCCATGAGGGCCTCTTCCTCGTCCTTAAAGATCTTGCCGTCGCCCTTAAAGGCCTTGGGGTTGCGCTCGTCGGCGTCGCCCATGATGGTCAGGTAGTAGGAGCCGATGACCATGTCCTGGGAGGGAGAGACCACGGGCCGGCCGTCCTGGGGCTTGAGGATGTTGTGGGCCGCCAGCATGAGGAAGCGGGCCTCGGCCTGGGCCTCCATGGAGAGGGGCACGTGCACGGCCATCTGGTCGCCGTCAAAGTCGGCGTTGTAGGCGGTGCAGGCCAGGGGATGGAGCTTGAGGGCCTTGCCCTCCACCAGCACGGGCTCAAAGGCCTGGATGCCCAGGCGGTGCAGGGTGGGGGCGCGGTTGAGCAGCACGGGATGGTCGTGGATGACCTCCTCCAGCACGTCCCAGACGTCCTGGCGCACCCGCTCGACCATGCGCTTGGCGCTCTTGATGTTGTGGGCCTTGCCGTTTTGCACCAGCTTCTTCATCACGAAGGGCTTAAACAGCTCCAGGGCCATCTCCTTGGGCAGGCCGCACTGGTACATCTTCAACTCCGGGCCCACCACGATGACCGAGCGGCCGGAGTAGTCCACGCGCTTGCCCAGCAGGTTCTGGCGGAAGCGTCCCTGCTTGCCGCGCAGCAGGTCGGACAGGGACTTAAGCGGCCGGTTGCCGGGGCCGGTCACGGGGCGGCCGCGGCGGCCGTTGTCGATGAGGGCGTCCACGGCCTCCTGCAGCATGCGCTTTTCGTTGCGCACGATGATGTCCGGCGCGCCCAGCTCCAGCAGGCGCTTGAGGCGGTTGTTGCGGTTGATCACCCGGCGGTAGAGGTCGTTGAGGTCGGAGGTGGCAAAGCGGCCGCCGTCCAGCTGCACCATGGGCCGCAGTTCCGGCGGGATGACGGGCACCACGTCCATGATCATCCAGGAAGGATCGTTGCCGGACTTGCGGAAGGCCTCCACCATCTCCAGGCGCTTGACGGCGCGCACGCGCTTTTGTCCGCTGGAGTTTTGCAGGTCCGCGCGCAGGGACTTGGACAGGGCCTCCAGGTCGATGTCCTGCAGCAGCTTCTTGACGGCCTCGCCGCCCATGCCCGCCTGGAAGCGGTCGCCGTACTGCTCCTGGGCCTGGCGGTATTCCCGGTCGGTGAGCAGCTGCTTGTAGGCAAGGCCGGTGTCGCCGGGGTCGGTGACGATGAAGCTTGCGAAATAGAGCACCTTATCCAAGGCCCTGGGGGAGATGTCCAGCAACAGGCCCATGCGGGAGGGGATGCCCTTGAAGTACCAGATGTGGGAAACGGGGGCCGCCAGCTCGATGTGGCCCATGCGCTCGCGGCGCACCTTGGCGCGGGTGACCTCCACGCCGCACTTGTCGCACACGATGCCCTTGTAGCGCACGCGCTTATACTTGCCGCAATGGCACTCCCAGTCCTTGGTGGGCCCGAAGATGCGCTCGCAGAACAGGCCGTCCTTTTCGGGCTTGAGGGTGCGGTAGTTGATGGTTTCGGGCTTTTTGACCTCGCCATGGGACCATTGGCGGATCTTGTCCGGAGAGGCCAGGCCTATCTGAATGGAATCAAAGTTGTTCAGCTCAAACAAAGGGGCACAACTCCTTTCGCCGCGCCGGGACTGCGGGGAAGGCAGGCCTTCGCCGCAAGCCCGCGATGGGCCGGGGCGCGCGCGCCCCGGCGCTAACCGGATACGAACCGACGAAGGCCCGCCTTACAGGTCGTCGTCCAGGTCGCCGATATCCTCCATGAAATCCTGGCCCAGGTCGTCGGGCAGCGCGCCGTCGAAGGCGTCGTCCTCCATGTCCAGGTCGCTTCCTTCCTCCTCTTCGTCGTCGAAGACGTCGGGCAGGGGGGCGGGGGGCGCATCCTCGCGGCCCTCGATGTTGACCTCCAGATCCTCCATATCCTCGTCGTCCAGGCCCTCGCGCAGCTCGATCTCCTCCTTGCCGTCGGTGAGGACCTTGACGTCCAGCGCCAGGGATTGCAGCTCCTTGATGAGCACCTTAAAGCTCTCGGGAACGCCGGGCTCGGGGATGTTTTCGCCCTTGACGATGGCCTCGTAGGTCTTGACGCGGCCAACCACGTCGTCGCTCTTGACGGTGAGGATCTCCTGCAGGGTGTGGGCGGCGCCGTAGGCCTCCAGGGCCCAGACCTCCATCTCGCCAAAGCGCTGGCCGCCGAACTGGGCCTTGCCGCCCAGGGGCTGCTGGGTCACCAGGGAGTAGGGGCCGGTGGACCTGGCGTGGATCTTGTCGTCCACCAGGTGGTGGAGCTTGAGCATATACATATAGCCGACGGTGACGCGGTTTTCAAAGGGCTCGCCGGTGCGGCCGTCGTAGAGGATGGACTTGCCGTCCTCGGGCAGGCCGGCCTTGGACAGGCAGGCCATGATGTCCTCCTCGCGGGCGCCGTCAAAGACCGGGGTGGCGATGTGCCAACCCAGGGCCTTGGCCGCGTAGCCCAGGTGGGTTTCCAGCACCTGGCCGATGTTCATGCGCGAGGGCACGCCCAGGGGGTTGCGCACGATCTGCAGCGGGGTGCCGTCGGGCAGGAAGGGCATGTCCTCTTCGGGCAGAATGCGGGAGATGACGCCCTTGTTGCCGTGGCGGCCGGCCATCTTGTCGCCCACGGAGATCTTGCGCTTTTGGGCGATGTACACCCGGACCATCATGTTGACGCCCGGCTGGAGCTCGTCCTTGTTTTCGCGGGTGAAGACCTTCACGTCCACGATGGTGCCGTACTCGCCGTGGGGTACGCGCAGGGAGGTGTCGCGCACCTCGCGGGCCTTTTCGCCGAAGATGGCGCGCAGCAGGCGCTCCTCGGCGGTCAGCTCGGTCTCACCCTTGGGGGTTACCTTGCCCACCAGGATGTCGCCGGCCTTGACCTCGGCGCCGATGCGGATGATGCCGCGCTCGTCCAGGTCCTTGAGGGCCTCGTCGCCCACGTTGGGGATGTCGGCGGTGATCTCCTCGGGGCCGAGCTTGGTGTCCCTGGCCTCGGACTCGTACTCCTCCATGTGGATGGAGGTGAGCACGTCCTCCTTGACCAGCTTTTCGGAGATGAGGATGGCGTCCTCGTAGTTATAGCCCTCCCAGGTCATGAAGGCCATGAGGATGTTGCGGCCAAGGGCGATCTCGCCCTGGTCGGTGGAGTGGCCGTCCGCGATGACCTGGCCCTTTTCCACCTTTTCGCCGGCGGAATCGATGTGCCTTTGGTTGATGCAGTTGGACTGGTTGGAGCGGGTGAACTTGATGAGCTTATAGCGGTGCAGGCCCTTGGCCTCGTCCTCGATGACGATCTCGTCGGCGGAGACCTTCTTCACAAAGCCGCTCTCCTTGGCCAGGATGACCACGCCGGAGTCGCGGGCGGCCTTGTACTCCATGCCCGTGCCCACGATGGGGGCCTCGGGCACCAGCAGGGGCACGGCCTGGCGCTGCATGTTGGCGCCCATCAGGGCGCGGTTGGCGTCGTCGTTCTCCAGGAAGGGGATCATGGCCGAGGCCACGGAAACCACCTGGCGGGGGCTGACGTCCATAAAGTCGATGTCGTCGCGGGAGAACTGGTTGATGTCCTCCTTCTGGCGGGCGGTGACCAGCTCCGCCACGAACCATCCGTTCTCGTCCAGGGCCTCGTTGGCCTGGGCCAGGATGTAGTTTTCCTCCTCGTCGGCGGTCATGTAGACGATTTCGTTGGTCACGCGCTTGTTGACCTTGTCCACGCGGCGGTAGGGGGCCTCGATGAAGCCGTACTCGTTGATGCGGGCATAGGTGGCCAGGGAGCCGATCAGGCCGATGTTGGGGCCTTCAGGGGTCTCGATGGGGCACATTCTGGAGTAGTGGGAGTGGTGCACGTCGCGCACGTCCATGGAGGCGCGCTCGCGGTTGAGGCCGCCGGGGCCCAGGGCCGAGAGGCGGCGCTTATGGGTCAGCTCCGCCAGCGGGTTGGGCTGGTCCATGAACTGGGACAGCTGGGAGGAGCCGAAGAACTCCTTGATGGCGGCGGAGACCGGCCGGATGTTGATCAGGGCCTGGGGGGTGACCACGTCCATGTCCTGAATGGCCATGCGCTCCTTGACCACGCGCTCCAGGCGGGACATGCCCACGCGGATCTGGTTTTGCAAAAGCTCGCCCACGGAGCGCAGGCGGCGGTTGCCCAGGTGGTCGATGTCGTCGGTATGGCCAAGGCCGTAGCTCAGGCCCAGCAGGTAGCTGACGGAGGCCACCACGTCGTCGATGATGATGTGCTTGGGGGAGAGCTGGTCCAGGTTCTGGCGCACGGCGGCCTTGAGGGCCTCGGCGTCGCCCTGGTTTTCCTCCAGCAGCTTTTGTAGCACGGGCATGTAGGCCATGCCGTTGAGGCCGGCCTCCTTGGGATCGAAGGGCAGCAGGGAGGCGGCGTCGGCGAAGTTGTTGCCAAGCACCTTGACGCTCTTGCCCTCCGCGCGCACTTCCACGCAGTTGACGCCGGCGTTTTGAAGGGCCTGGGCCTTTTCGCGGGTGAGGGTCTCGCCCTCCTGGGCCAGCAGCTCGCCCGTGTAGGGGTTCACCGCCGGGGCGGCCAGCGTCTTGCCGGCGATGCGGGCCCACAGGGCCAGCTTCTTGTTGAACTTATAGCGGCCGACCTTGGCAAGGTCGTATCTCTTGGGGTCGAAGAACAGGGAATTGATCAGGCTGGTGGCCGACTCCACGGTCGGCGGCTCGCCCGGGCGCAGGCGCTTGTAGATCTCCACCATGCCGGTGTCCACGGAGTTGGCGCCGTCCCTGTCCAAGGTGGCCTGCAGGCGCTCGTCCTGGCCGAGCAGGTCCAGGATCTGGGCGTTGGTGCCGTAGCCGAAGGCGCGAAGCAGCACGGTCAGGGGCACCTTGCGGGTGCGGTCCACGCGGACCCACATCACGTCGTTGGAGTCGGTCTCATACTCCAGCCAGGCGCCGCGGCCGGGGATGACGGTGGTGGAATAGAGGTTTTTGCCGGTCTTGTCGATGGCCACGTCGTAATACACGCCGGGGGAACGCACCAGCTGGGAGACGATGACGCGCTCGGCGCCGTTGATGATGAAGGTGCCGCTTTCGGTCATCAGGGGGAAATCGCCCATGAAGACCTCCTGCTCCTTCACCTCGCCCGTTTCCTTATTGAGCAAACGGACGTTCACGCGCAGGGCCGTGGAATAGGTCGCGTCCCGCTCCTTGCACTTTTCCACCGTGTACTTGGGCGTCTTGTCCAAGGAATAGTCGGTGAATTCCAAAACGAGGTTTTCGGAATAGTCGGTGATGGGGGAAACGTCGGCCAACACCTCGCGCAGGTCCTCTTCCAGGAACCTGCGGTAGGAGTTTTTCTGCACCTCGATCAGGTCCGGCATCTCCAGAACTTCCTTGATCTTGGCAAAGCTCATCCTGGTGCGCTTGCCCTTTTGTTCCGCATGAACCATTAGCTGATGCTCCATCTGACCACACACCTCTCTTTAGGTCCTTAACCGCCGTCAGCGTGTTGCCCGCCTACGTCGTATGTCCGGCATGGGGATCGCGGCCGGCCGGCGCCCGTGCCCGAAAAACGCGCCCCTGCGCCCGGCCCGCACCATAAAAACGGCCGCACCAACTTCTGGAAATGTCTGATTTGGACTCATTATTCCCATTGCATTTTGCGGCCATTCGTTGTACAATAGAATTTGCAAGGTAAATCCTGCACGGTCAAAGGGGCAGAAAACCCCTTAATATGCAGATTGGCATTATATCATGACGTCCGTTTTGTGTCAACCAAAACGGCGATTTTTTAATGTCTTTTTTACCCAGATGGCTTCACCCGGCGGCGTTTCGCCCCTTCCCGCCGCCGAGCCTCTCCAGCAGGGGATCCAGGCCAAGGCCCGTTTCCGACAGCAGCACCGCCAGGAAGATCAGCCCGCAGCCCAGCCACATGCGGGGGCTGAGGCTCTCGTGCAGCAGCAGGGTGGAGAACACCACCCCGAACAGCGACTCCGTGGACAGCAGCACGGCCGCGGGCGCGGGGCGCACGTATTTTTGCCCCACGTTTTGCAGCAGGAAGCCCAGCATGGTGGAGAACAGGCCCAGATACAGCATGCCGCCGACCACCGAGGGGTGCAGGGCCGCTTCGGGGAAGCCGCCCTCCAGCAGGGGGGCCAGCAGCCAGGAGAGCAGGGCCGCCACGGCCAGCTGCACCAAGGTGAGCAGCACGGGGTCCTGGCGGGCGGCGTACTTGCCGATGTAGAGGATGTGCAGGGCGAAGGCGACGCCGCACAGCAGGGTCAACCCGTCGCCAAGGCCCAGGCGAAGATCCCCCTGCAGGGACAGCAGGCCGATGCCGACCATGGCCAGCAGCGCGGCGGGCACGCTCCTTGGGGCGGGCCGCTTTTTGAGCAGCGCCCAGCCAAGGAAGGGCACGAGCACCACGTACACCGTGGTCAGGAAGGCGTTTTTGCCGGCGGTGGTATACTTGCAGCCGATGGTTTGCAGCACATAGGCCAGGAAGAGGAACAGGCCGAGCACCGCGCCGTTGCGGCACAGCGCCAGGTCGAGCCGGCGGAGCCGGCGAACATACAGCAGGGCCAGGGCAAGCGAGGCGATGGTGAAGCGGAAGGCCAGCATGTAAATGGGCGGGATGAGATCCAGGGAGTTTTTCACCACCACGAAGGCAAAGCCCCAGATCACGGTGGTCAGCAGCAAGCCCGCCCCCGCCAGAAACTCAGTGGTTTTTGCTCTCTGCGACATTAGGCGCGTTCAACCTCCAAAGGCCCTCCGGCAGATTTTTTCGCGCGACAAGGCGCCAAAGGCTCCGGTCCGCAGACCGGAGCCTCGCTATTGTACCCGCGCGCCGCGGGCCGGCGCAATGGAGTTTTCGTAAATCCCAGGTGAAGCTTGGGCCCTAGGCGATGCCCTTGCCGTTGAGGAAGCGGCGGCTGATGTCCAGGCTTTCGAAGGGGCTGCGCTGGCAGACGTCCTGCTCCACCAGGTACCACTTCACGCCGATGGAGCGGCAGGCCTGGATGATGCCGTCCCAATGGAGGTTGCCCTGGCCGATTTCGGCCATGATCTGCTTGGCCTGCCCGTCGATGGCCATGTCCTTAAAGTGCACCACGTCCATGCGGCCCTGCAGGCGCTTGATCCAATCCACCACATCGCCGCCGCCGGTCTGCACCCAGAAGGTGTCCAGCTCGAACTGCACCTGGGGCGCGCTCTCCTCCAGCAGGATCTCGTAGCCCAGCTTGCCGTCGAACTTCTCAAACTCGAAGTGGTGGTTGTGGTAGATGAAGTGCAGGCCCTCGTCCGCCAGGGCCTTGGCCACCTGGCTGGCGTCCTTGGCGAAGGCCCGGAAGCCCTCGGCGCTGCCCCGGTACTTGCCCGGCATGGACCCAACGCCCGCGTACTGGCAGTTCCAGGCCCGATGCTTTTTGACCACGGCGGCCAGGTCGTTTTGCATCTCCTCAAAGGAGATGTGGGTGGCCGCGCATTGCAGCCCGGTTTCCTGCAGGTATTCGGCGGCCTGCTCCACGGCGATGTCCGCGCCGTGGCCGGACAGCTGCACCGCCCGATAACCCATGTCCTTCACCTTGTGCAGGGCCTCGCGCAGGCCTTCGGCCGTCTTGGTGTATTCGCGCAGGGTATACATCTGTGCGCCCAGTTGGATCATGCTTCACGCCCTCCTGTTCTCTTGCGTCTCTTGTCCGGAAGGCGCGCCCGGCGCTTTCCGGCTCCTTGGACTTTCAGTATAGCCTCATTTGAGCAAAAAAGAAAGGGGATTGCGCCATGCCCTCCCTCTGCGGACTTTATTTTTCCCTGCTGGCCCTCCTCAGCCTCGCCGGCTTTTGCGCCATGGGCGCGGACAAGCGCCGGGCCCGCCGGGGCCTGCGGCGGCTGTCGGAGCGCTCGCTCTTCGCCCTGGCCCTGTGCCTGGGCGCCGTGGGCGCCACGGCCGGCATGTTCTTCTTCCGCCACAAGACCAAGCATTGGTATTTCCGCTTCTTTTTCCCCCTGCTGGCCGTCCTACAGCTGGCCCTGGGCGCGCTGCTGGCCCTTAGGGGGCTGTAGCCGCCCACCCAACGCCCGCTTTTATGCGCAATAGCCCGGGAAAGCGGGCCTCCTCCGACGTTTGCGCCATGGGCGCGGGCTAGCGCCGGGACCGCCGCCGGCCTATAAGAGGCTGTAGCCTTCCGCCCCAACGCCCGCCTTTTATGCGCAACAGCCCGAGGAAGCGGGCCTCCCAGGCGTTTGCGCCATGGGCGCGGACAAGCGCCGGGACCGCCGCCGGCCTACAAGGGGATGTCGCCGCCCGCCCCAACGCACGCTTTTCATGCGCAAAAGCCCGGGGAAACGGGCCTCCCAGGCGTTTGCGGCATGGGCGCGAGCAAGCGCCGGGACCGCCGCCG
>CALWRM010000150.1 GCA_944383925.1 uncultured Clostridia bacterium | reverse complement strand
TCGTCGGCGCGGACTGCACCGTGCCCAACACCATCGATCTGGACCACTTGACCAGGGCCGTGGAAGCCGTGCACGGCGCCTGAGCACCGGACCTTGGAGATAAAGAAGACGAACCAAAGAAGGAGACGGGACTTTTTAAGTCCCGTCTCCTTCTTTGGTTCGTCTTCTTTATCTCCAAGGTCCGGTGCTCAGGCGCCGTGCACGGCTTCCACGGCCCAGGTCAAGTGGTCCAGATCGATGGTGTTGGGCACGGTGCAGTCCGCGCCGACGATGTAGGGATAGCCCTTGTTTTCCTCCACCAGCTTCTTGGCAAAGGCCTGGATCTCCTCCTTGGTCCCGTTGTAGATCAGGCTGGTCTTGCGGTTGTCGAAGCCGCCGATCAGGGGCTTGCCGCCGAAGAAGGTCTTGGCGTCCTGGATGGAGAGCAGGTCGATGAAGATGGCCCAGTTGAAGGCGTCCGCCGGATAGTCCTTCCAAAGGTTCAGGTCGTTGCGGTCGCCCGCCCAGCCGCACAGGTGGCAGATGTTCTGGCCGCCCGCCGCCTTGGCGGCGTTGAGGGCCATCAGGTCGGAGGGCATGATCATGGAGCGGTACTCGTCGTAGGTGAAGCGGCCCAGCTCGCCGCCCTGCAGGGACAGGTAGATGCCGGTGCAGCCGCCCTCTTCCACCACGGCGCGGCAAAGGGTGGCGCAATCCGTGGCGATGGCCTCCAGGCCCTCCAGCACGGACTCGGGATCCTCGCGCAGCTGCTGCATCACCGTCTCGTCCCCCGCCACCTGGCGCATCAGGGAGAAGGGCGCAAAGATGTTGTAGAAGGTGCAGCACTCGCCCTGGAGCTCCTCGTTGAGCCTCTTGCAGCGCCAGACGGCGTCCTCGATGTAGGAGCTGCCGCGGCCCTGGGGCTTGAGCTTCTTCCAATCCGCGGCGGTCTTGGGCTCAAAGCCCGCCGGCAGGTGGTAGTCGATGCCGTCGGACATGATCTTGATGTAATCCAGGCCGCAGCGCCTGTAATAGGCCAGATGGGCGTCCACGCAGGCCTGGCCCTTGGTGTTTTCGCCGGAAAAATGGAACCAGAAGGAAACCGGCGTGCAATCCGCCGCCTTGCCGGAGAGCACCTGTAGCACGCGTTCGCGCTTGTTCATCAGTCTAGCACCCCTTTTTTTCTCGCGCAGGGCTTTGCGCCTTTGCGCGTTGTTTACATCCATTGTAAACGTTTTGGCGGCCATAGGCAAGCGGCAGGGAAACAATTCTTGCGCGACGAAACTTTATCTAGCGAAAAGCCGGTTTTTTTGTCCCCTCTTGGGGAAGGGGCTTTCGGCCCCGCCTTGCGGCCGGCTATCCTAAAGGAGGCGTACACATCCATGGCAAACGAAGAACGGCCCGTGGAAAAGCAGGGCATCTATTCCGGAAAGATCCTCACCTTGGAAAAGTGGACCGTGGAGCTGCCCAACGGCAAGCAGGCCCTGCGCGAAATCGTGCACCACAAGGGCGCATCCGCCGTGGTGCCCGTGGACGAGCGTCTGCGCGTGCCCATGGTGCGCCAATACCGCGTGGCCATGGGCCGGGAGATGCTGGAAATCCCCGCGGGCAAGATGGAGACCCTCGGCGAGGATCCCTTCGATTGCGCCCAGCGCGAGCTGGCCGAGGAAACCGGCCTTCGCGCCTCGCAATGGACCTACTTCGGCCCCTATGTGGCAAGCCCCGGCTATTGCGACGAGGTGGTGCACCTGTACATGGCCCGCGGGCTGACCGCCGGCGACACCCATCTGGACGAGGACGAATTCCTGAGCGTTGAGTGGATCCCCCTTTCCGAGCTGTTGCAACAGGTGATGGCCGGCAAGATCCACGACGGCAAGACCATGGCCGCCCTGCTGCTGGCAGGCCGGGCCCTGGGCCTCTAGCTCCCCCCTTCCTTGCGCGAAGGGGGCGGGCCTCTTGCCCGCGCTCCCTTTCCCACAAGGAGGCGTTGATCTTGGCCAAGCGCATACCCTTAAGCGGGGAGTGGTCCCTGCTGGGCCGGGCGCCCTTCGACCCCGAAGACGTCCGCCTGCCCCTTTCATTGCCCGGGACAATCCAGGGCGCCCTCAAGCGCCGCGGCCTGCTCTGGGGCAGCGCCCGCTACGGCGAGTGGCTGTTCCTGCGCAGCTGGCGCTTCGCCCGCCGCCTGCAACGGCCCGCCGAGCCCCCCGAGGGCGAGAGCGAGCGCTACCACCTCTACCTGGGAGGCCTGCAAGGGCGCGGCCAGCTGCTGGCGGACGGCCAGGCCGTGGGCCCTTTGGAGCCCTGGGGCCAGCTGGAGCTTTCCCAATTCCTCCTGGAAGGGGCCTGCGAGCTGGAGCTGCGCTTCGAGCCCGCCCTGCTGGACGCCGAGCGCGCCCTGCCCGCCCTGCTGGACGCCCCCTTGCTGGTGGCCAGCTACTTCGCGCGCATCGTCAACGCCCGTGCCCAGGGCTTTGCGGACGGCCGCCTGGAGGTCCGCCTGCAGGTCCAGGGCTATGGCCAGGGCCGCGTCCAGCTCAAGTACCGCCTGGTGCGGGGGGACGCCCTTTGCGCCTCCCTCACCACGGAAACCCGGCTCCAGGCCCGCATGCAAACCCTGTGCGATACCCTGGAGCTGCAACAGGCGCCCGTCCTCTGGCCGGAGGGCGATTCTCTTTACACTCTGTATATAGTTTTGGAACGCGGGGGTGCTCGCTGCGACAGCGTGGAGCTTTCCGTCTGCTTTGCGTCCCTTTCGCCCGAGGAGGAGGCGTCCCCGCCCTGGCTGTTGGCCCGGCTGGAGGCAGGGCTTTCGCCGGAAGGGCTGCACGCCCTGGGCCTTCGGGCGGCGGCGCTGGAGGGATCCTTCTCCAAGGCCCAGCTGGACGCCCTGGACCGGGAAGGGCTCCGCGCCTGGCAGCTGTCCCGCCCGGAAGCCGCCCCCGGCGTTGCGGCCCTGGAACGGGGCCTGGCGCCCCATGCCTGCGCGCGCTTCGCCGGCGGCCTTGGCTATTTCTTCCCCGACGGCAGCCCGGCGGACGGCCGGGACCCCGGCCTGCGGGCCTTAGGCGCCCTGGTGCGGGAGGCGGGGCTGCTCCCCTTCCATGCCGGCCGGCTGGACCCCCTCCCCCTGCCCGAAGGCGGGCCGGGCCTTCCGCGGGCCCTGGCCCTGTTCGACCGCCTCACCGCCGCGCGGCAAGCGGGCGAGCGCCGGGCCCTGGATCTGTTTCCCGGCCTCCTGACGGACGGCGAGGGCCGGCCCACCCTCGAGGCCGCGGCGGTGTTTGCGGCCCTTTCCCCGGTCAGCGTACGCGTCCGCCGGCCCGCCGGTCCCCTCTTTCCCGGCATGGCGCTACGCCTGGAGCTCTCGCCCCTGGGCGAGCTTCCCGGCGTTTCGGTGCTGGAGGCCCGGCTGTACAGCCTGGACGGTCTGTGCCTGAAGGACGGCGCCTTCAGCCTGGGCCCCTACGACCCGCCCGGAACGGCCGTCTTCCTGGAAGCCCGGCTTCCCTGCCCCCTGCAAGGGCCGTTGCTGTTGCGCCTTCGGCTGCGCCGGGGCGAGTCCCTGCTCTGGCAGTGGGACCAGCCCCTATACCCCGAGGATCCGTCGCTGTGCCGCCTTGCGGACACGCAACTCCTGCTTGCGCCTTCGGCCGGGGCGTGGTACGCTGTGAACAAGGGAAGCTTCGCCGCCCTGGGGCTGCTGGCCGGAAACGAACCCCGCCTCACGGCCCTATTGCCCGGCGAAAGCCTCCATTCCTCGCGCATCGCCGGCGGCGAGGGCTACACCTGGATACGCTTGGAGGAAGAACATGTTTCGTGCTGACCTGGCCAACTTCACGCCGCTGGAGACCGAACGGCTGCTCATCCGCCCGCTGACCCTGGCCGACGCCCAGGACATCTACCAAATCAGCTCCGACGATGCGGTCAGCCGCTATGTGCTCTGGGATACCCACCGGTCCATCGCCGATTCCCGGGCCTTCATCAAGCAAACCCTGCGCCAATACCGCATGGGCGAGCCCTCCAGCTGGGCCATCCAGTCCAAGGAGACGGGCCGGGTCATCGGCACCATCGGCTTTGTGAGCATCAGCCGCGAACATGCCTGCGCGGAGGTGGGCTATTCCCTGGGCAGGACCCACTGGAATCGGGGCTACGCCACCGAGGCGCTGCGCTGCCTGATCGCCTACGGCATGGAAACCATGCACCTCAACCGCATCGAGGCCCTATATGACCTCAACAACCCCGCCTCGGGCCGGGTGATGCAAAAGGCGGGCATGCTCCGCGAGGGCGTTCTGCGCCAGAAGGTCTACAACAAGGGCCATTACGTGGACGTCTGCATCTGCTCCATTCTCAGCCGCGAATACCGAACCCGGAAGGCCCAGCGGGCCGTCGCGCCCTGATCCCACCCCCACCGGGAAGGGCGCCTTCTGCCAGGCCCGCCCCCGCGGGCCTCTTCCTTTGTTCTCGACAACACCCTAGGGCTGGGAGGCCCGGGAAGGCCCCGCAGGCCATCGCCTCCCCGTTCCCCAGCCGCACCCCCGGGCCGGGAAGGCCGGGAAGCTCGGGAAACCCGAGAAGGCCCCGCAGGCCGTCGCCTCCCGTTCCCCGGCTGTCCCCTCGGGCCGAAACGCCTTCTCCAAACGAAACGTTCCCCACCAGGCCCGCCGCGCGGGCCTTTTCCTTTGTTCTCGGCCGCACCCCCATGCCGAGAGGCCCGGAAAGCCCGAGAAGGCCCCGCAAACCATCGCCTCCCCGTTCCCCAGCCGCACCCCTGGGCCGGAAAGGCCGGGAAGCTCGGGAAACCCGAGAAGGCCCCTCATGCCATCGCCTCCCGTTCCCCGGCTGGCCCCTCGGGCCGAAATGCCTTCTCCAAACGAAACGTTCCCAAGCAGGCCCGCCGCGCGGGCCTCTTCCTTTGTTCTCGGCAACGCCCTAGGGCCAGGAAACCCGGGCAGGCCCCGCAGGCCGTCGCCTCCCCTTTCCCAGGCCGCACCCTTAGCCAGGAGGGCCCCCTTTCGCGGGCAAATCCCCGCGCTTGCCCCTTGACACCCAAGCCCCCGGCCGGGTATAATACATAACAGCGGCCATGGCCGCGGCTTTTTGGGTCGCTAGCTCAGTTGGTTAGAGCACACGCCTGATAAGCGTGAGGTCGGTGGTTCGAGTCCACTGCGACCCACCAGCCCCTGCAAAAGTTCTTGCTTTTGCGGGGGCTTTTCCTTTCCCCGCAATTGCATCGCGCGAGCCGATACGGTATGATGGGGGTGCAAACCACCCAAACGATCGGGAAAGGAGGGCGCGGACCATGGACACCTGCGCCGCGCCGGCCGGCGAGGACCTCCCCGCGGGCCGGATCGCGCATCTTCAGCGCTTTTCCACCGCCAACGGACCGGGCTTGCGCAGCACCCTGTTTCTCAAGGGCTGCCCCCTGCGCTGCCTCTGGTGCCACAACCCGGAGATGCAGGCCTTCGGCGCGGAGCTGATGGTCTACCAGGCCCAATGCGCCCTGTGCGGCGCCTGCGTGCAGGCCTGTCCCAACGGCGTGCACGCCCTGGAAGGGGGCGTCCACACCGTGGACCGCCGGGGTTGCCGGCTCTGCGGCCGCTGCCAGGCGCTCTGCCCCGGCGGCGCCATCGAGCTGGTTGGCCAAAGCTGCACCCCCCGCCAGGCTCTGGAGCGCCTGCTGCGCGACCGGCCCTTTTACGCCACCAGCGGCGGCGGCGTCACCCTCTCCGGCGGCGAACCCCTGGCCCAGTTCGACTTCACCAGGGCGCTGCTGACCCTCTGCGGACAAGCGGGCCTGCACCGCTGTCTGGATACCTCCGGCTGGGGCGGCCGGGCGCCGGAGCTGGTCGGCCTGGTGGATCTCTTTCTCTGGGACGTGAAGGAAACGGATCCCCAGCGGCATCTGCGCTTCACCGGCGTGGCGCTGGAGCCCATCCTGGAAAGCCTGGAGCGGATCGACGCCCTGGGCGGCCGGGTTCGCCTGCGCTGCCCCATCGTGCCGGGCGTCAATGACCGCCCCGCGCACCTGGAGGCCTTGGGCGACCTGGCCCAGCGCCTCGCCTGCGTGGAGGCGGTGGACCTGGTGCCCTACCACAGCCTGGGCCTGGCCAAGGCCCGCGCCTTGGGCCTGGAACAGCCCGCCTACCCGGCCTTGCACGCCCAGGCCAAGGCGGCGCTGCTGGAGCGGCTGCGCGCCAGGACACGCAAGCCCGCCGCCTGGCTCTAGGCCCCGGCCGTTCTCCCTTTTCCCCGGAACCAAACGCCTATGCAAAGGAGGGTGACCCCATGAAGTACATGCACTCCGAATGGCGCGGCCGCCTGGAAAACTGGATCCACGCCCTGGCCCAGGACCTGTATCTGCCCCTGGGTCCCTTGCCGGTGGAGGCCTTCGAGACCGCGGAGCGGCTCTCCCCCGCCCAGGCCGCCGGCCGCCGCTTCGCCCCCCTGGCCGAGGGCAGTCCCTGGGGCGACGGCTATGCCTATTGCTGGATGCGCGGCTCCGTCACCCTGCCCGAGGCGGCCAAGGGCAAGCGCATCGTGCTGGACCTACCCACCGGCGGGGAGACCTCCGTCTTCGTGGACGGCCTGTCCTTCGGCACCTACCGCGCCGCGGGTATGGACGAACCCCACCACTACCTGGTGGACAACGCCCTCACCCGCGACGGCCAACCCGGCCGGCGTTACGACATTCTGCTGGAGGCCTACGCGGGCCACTACTTTCCCCAAAGCCCCCTTGCTGCCTGCGCCACGGGCCCGGTGCTGCCCGGCAGCTATCAGGATCCCCTGGCCGGGAAGAAGCGGGCCGCGCTGGGCCGGCTGAGCTTCGGCATCTGGAACGAGGAGGCCTACCAGCTCTACCTGGATCTAAAGACCCTCTGGCTGCTTTGCTGCGAGCAGGACCCGGAAAGCCTGCGCGCCGACAAGCTGGCCAAGGCCCTGGAACAGGCCACCCTGCTTCTGGACTTCGAGCAGCCCCTGGAGGGGCGTCTGCGGAGCTACCAGGCCGCCAAGGCGCTGCTGGCCCCGCTGTTGGCAGCCCATAACGGCTCCACCGCCCCCCGGTTCTACGCCATCGGCAACGCCCACCTGGACCTGGCCTGGCTGTGGACCATGGAGGAAACCTACCGCAAGACCTCCCGCACCTTCGCGGCCCAGCTGCGCCTGCTGGAGGAATACCCGGACTACAAGTTCCTGCAAAGCCAGCCGGCCAGCTACGCCATGTGCCGCGAGCTGTATCCGGAGCTATACCAGCGCATCCGCCAGGCGGCCAAGGCCGGCCGGTGGATCGCCGAGGGCGCCATGTGGGTGGAGCCGGACACCAACATGACCTCCGGGGAGTCCCTGGTGCGCCAGCTGCTCCACGGCAAGCGCTTTTTCCGCGAGGAGTTCGGGGTGGACTCGGTGGTGCTCTGGCTGCCGGACAGCTTCGGCTACTCGGCGGCCCTGCCCCAGCTGCTGCGCGGCAGCGGCGTGAAATACCTGGTGACCCAGAAGATCTTCTGGTCCTACAACGAGGGCGATCGCTTCCCCTACCACTACTTCAGCTGGCAGGGCGCGGACGGCTCGGCCATCGACACCTTCCTGCCCACCAGCTACACCTACCGCACCCATCCCAAGGAGATCTGCCAGGCCTGGAAGGGCCGGATGCAAAAGCGCGGCCTGGACGCCTTCCTGCTGCCCTTCGGCTATGGGGACGGCGGCGGCGGTCCCTCCAGGGACCACGTGGAGTACCTGCTGCGCGAGCGGGACCTGGAGGGCATGCCCCGCGTGGAGATGGAGGGGCCGGTGCGCTTCTTCCAGGACATGGAGGCCGCGGGCGGGCCGGAGCAGCGCTATGTGGGCGAGCTGTACTTCTCGGCCCACCGGGGGGTGTACACCTCCCAGGCCCAGATCAAGCGGGGCAACCGCAAGGCGGAGCTGGCCCTGCGGGAGGCGGAACACTGGGGCGCCCTGGCCGGCTGGCTCCAGGCGGGCTACGCCTATCCCCTCGCGGAGATGGACGCATCCTGGAAGCTGCTGCTGCTCAACCAGTTTCACGACATCCTGCCGGGTTCCTCCATCGGCCCGGTGTATGAAAAGGCCCGCTCGGACCACCGGCGCGTCCAGCAAACGGCGGGCGCCGTGGCCCAGGGCGCCCTGGCCGCCCTGGCCCAGGGCGAGGGCGTCACGGCCTTCAACTCCCTATCCTTCGCCCGCAGCTGCCTGATTCCCCTGCCGGAGGCCTTCGCCAACGGCGCCCTCACCCAGGAGGGCGAGCGCCTGGCCGTGCAGCGGACGGCCGCGGGGCTGGTAACCCTGGTGGAGCTGCCCCCCTGCGGAACGCGCAGCCTGTTGCCGGCCCCGCCGGCCTCGCAGGCCTCGCAGGCCTCGCAGGCCCCGCAGGCCCCAAAGGCCTCGCAGGCCCATCCGGTAAAGGGCGCCCGGGCCTCCCTGTTGCCTGGCGGCGGCGCCCTGCTGGAAAACGAGCTGGTCTGCGCCCAGTTCAACGACAGGGCCGAGCTGGTCTCCTTCCGGCTGCTGTCCAGCGGCCGGGAATTTGCCGCCGGGCCCATGAACCGCCTGGCCGTGTACAAGGACGTGCCCCGGCTGTTCGACGCCTGGGACATCGACTCCAACTACGCCCTGCAGCCGGTGGCGCTGCAGGAGCCGGTGGAGCTCTCCCTGCAGGAGACGGGCGGCCTGGTGGCCTCGCTGCGCGTGCGGCGCAGGCTGCTGGATTCCAGCTTGGAGCAGGAGATCCGCCTGGAGGCCGGCAGTCCCCGGCTGGACTTCGTGACCCATGTGGAATGGCGCGAGCTGCATCGGCTGCTCAAGGTCTGCTTCCCCGTGGACGTGCAGGCCGCCGAGGGCTACAACGAGATCCAGTACGGCTACCTGGCCAGGCCCACCCATCGCTCCCGGCCCTATGACAGCGACCGCTTCGAGGTCTGCAACCAGCGCTACAGCGCCCTTTGCGACGCCTCCCACGGCGCGGCCGTGCTCAACGACTGCAAGTACGGCATCAGCATGAACGGCAACGAGCTGCAGCTGAGCCTGTTGCGGGCCAGCGCCTCGCCGGAAATGCGCGCCGACAACGGATCCCACGACTTCACCTACGCCTTCACCGCCTGGGAGGGGGATTTCCTGCACAGCCCGGTGGTCGACCAAGCCTATTGCCTCAACGTGCCCCCGCAGCTGGCCCCCGGTTTCCGCCCGCCGCTGAGCGCCTTCGGCCTGAGCGCGCCCAACGTGTACATCGACGCCGTCAAGCCCGCCGAGGACGGCAGCGGCGACATCGTGCTGCGCCTGTACGAGGCCAAGCGGGCCGATACCCATTGCCAGCTGCGCCTGGGTCTGGACGCCAAGGCGGTTTGGCTCTGCGACCTGCTGGAAAACAAGCAGCAACCCCTGCAACCCGTGGACGGCCAATATCCCCTGCACTTCCATACCTTTGAGGTCAAGACGCTGCGCTTGTGCCGCTAGCGCCCCACACGGCCCCCGGACGTTTCGTTCCGGGGGCCTTTTTCGCCCCGCGCAGCCACGCCGGACCGGCGAAAGCCCGCGCCGTCCCCTCCCTTCGCTTGGCCCGGGTGCCCCCGCGCCCGCTTCCCTCCATCGCCCGCGAACACCCCGCGCCTTCCGCCACCCTTTCACAACCCAGGCCGCCCTTCTCCCCCTCCGCCCGGCCCCCGCGCCCGCTTTTCTTCCCCCTCGCTTGCGCCGCGCGCCTGGCTGTGCTAAGCTTGCAACATGGCCTCGAGCCAAACCCACACAGG
>CALWRM010000149.1 GCA_944383925.1 uncultured Clostridia bacterium | reverse complement strand
GGCATGGCGCAGCGGGAGGGATTCGAACCCTCGTGTGGTTTCCCACAAACTGATTTCGAGTCAGCCCCGTTATGACCGCTTCGATACCGCTGCATGTGGGCCAGGACGGGCTTTGCGCCCACCGAGGTTCATTATACCAACAAATTGCCGGTAGCGCAAGCGCCAATTGGCCGCGGTTTTGGGGCGGCGCGGGCTGGAGTAGCCAGCGACATCAAAAGGCCCCCGAAGGCCCTTTGGGACTTCGGGGGCGTGGAAAGCTGGCTTATACGCGCTTGCCGTCGATGTAAACGGCCTCGATGACGGTCTCGGAATCCATGGGGTTGCCGTGGGCGAGCACCAGATCGGCGTCCTTGCCCTCCTCCAGGGAGCCGACGCGGTCGGCGATGCCGATGTGCTTGGCGGGATTGATGGTGATGGCCTGTAGGGCCTGGAAGGGATCCATACCGCTCTTCACCGCCAGGCCGGCGCACAGGGGCAGGTATTGCTGGGGAATGACGGGGGAGTCGGTGATGATGGAGACCTGACCACCGGCCTTGGCCAAGATGCCCGGGGTCTCAAAGGTCTTGTTGCGCAGCTCGAACTTGCTGGCGTGGGTGAGCGAGGGGCCCACGGCCAGAGGGTAGCCTTCCGCCACCAGCTGTTCGGCCACCAGATGGCCCTCGGTGCAATGCTCCAGCGTCATCTTCAGGCCAAACTCCTTCGCGATGCGAATGGCGGTGAAGATGTCATCCGCGCGGTGGGCATGGGCCTTGAGGGGGATCTCGCCGCGCAGCACGGGCTGCAGGGCTTCCAGCTTCATATCAAAGGCGGGGGCCTTGTCCGGGTTCTGACGCTTTTGGCCATATTCGCGGGCGCGGAAGAGGATCTCGCGCAGCTTTGCGGCGGTGGTCATGCGGCTGGTGATCTCCTTGCCGCGGTAGCAGCGCTTGGGATTCTCGCCGAAGGCGCACTTCATGGCCACGGGGGTCTTGATGATGCGGTCGTCCACCCGCTTGCTGCCCATGGTCTTCATGGCCACGAAGGTGCCGCCCAACACGTTGGCGCTGCCGGGGCCGGTGCAGACGCTGGTCACGCCGCCCTGGGCGGCCTGCAGGAAGGTGGGATCCGTGGGCTCGATGCCGTCGATGGCGCGCAGCTGTGGGGCCACGGGATCGTTCATCTCGTTGTAATCGCTGCCCTCATAGCCGATGCCATAGCCGTCCAAGCCGATGTGGCAGTGGGCCTCCACGAAGCCCGGGTACACCTGCAGCTGGGAAGCGTCGACCACCTCGGCCTCCGCCGCCTCCAGGTTCTGGCCAATCTTGGCGATCTTGCCGTCCTTCACCAGTATGTCCGCCCGGAAGGGCTCGGGATGGATGGCGTCAAAAATCAAACCGTTCTTGATCAGCAGCATGGGAATCAAACTCCTTTCTTTTGTCGTTCTGAAAGAAAGTATACCACAAATTGCAGCCTGTGTGGAAGGATCTTGGGGAAAGGGGGCGGTTTTGGCCGGATCTAGCCGGCGCCCGCCGCGCCTCTTGCCTGCAACAGCCTCTGGGCGATCTGGCGGACATAGGCCCGCGCCTCCACCTGCATGAGCAGCGTCTGCTCCTGGCTGGGCGTCGCGTCCCCCATCAGCTGCACAAACTGGCTCACCTTCAGCCCCAGAGCCTCCTGCATCTGCGCGTCGGACCCGGAGGAAGAGACCATGTAATAGCACAGGACGGAATCCCTTTGGCCCATGCGGTGGGCCCGGTCCTCGGCCTGGGTATGCACGGCGGGAGACCAATCCAATTCCCCAAACACCACGCAGGAGGCTCTCTGCAGGTTCAGGCCCGCCGCGGCCCGCAGCGACACGCAGCAAAGATCGGTCCTGCCCTCCATGAACCTGGCGGCCGCCTCGTCCTTTTCCGCGGTGCTCTCCCGGCCGGTGATGAAGACGGGGTGCTCCGCGCGCAGCAGCTGCTTATAGCGGTCCATCACCCGGTGGTGGTGGGCAAAGAGCAGCACCCTCTCCCCCGCCTCCAGCAAGGCCTTGACAAAGGCCGCCACATAGGGCGCCTTGGCCACGCCGGTCGCCAAGCGAACCTGCTGGCAGATCTCCTCCTCGATGCGGGATCTATCAAAGTTGGTCTGCGCGCCCGCAAGATCGTCCAGCTTGGCCAGAGCCGGCTGCAAAAGGCTTTGGTAGCTCTCCTCGTCGGCGTCGATCTCCTGCACAAGCCTGCGCTTGGGCGGCAACTGGTCCAGCACCTGTTCCTTGGTACGGCGCAGCATCAGCCCCTCCTCCTTGAGGGTTTGCCCCAGCAGCGCCGGGTCGGCCACCAGGTTGTTGCCATAGCCGTAGCACCATTCGCGGCTGAAGGACTCGAAATCCCCCAGCGCATGGAAGTCCAGGATGTTGATCACGTTCCAGATCTCCCCGCCCCGGTTGTAGATGGGCGTTCCGGAAAGGCCCGCCACGCGCTCGCAGCGGTCCGACAGCAGGGAGGCGGCGGAATACTTTTCCGTGCCCGCATGGCGCAGCTCCTGGATCTCGTCGAAGATGACCATGCGAAATCCATATCGCAGCAGCGCTTGCTTCCAACCGCGCAACAGCAGGTAGTGGACGATGTAGATCTGCGCCGGCGGCAGCTCGTAGGGCGTCAGGCCGTGGAGCACGTGCACGCTCGGCGGCGATCCGTCCTCGTTTTGCAGGAAGCGGGCGATCTCCCTCTCCCAGCCCCGCATCAGGTGGGAAGGCACCACCAGCAGCAGCGGATAGGCCTGTAGGGCCGCCACGGCGCCCAGGGCCTGTACGGTCTTGCCAAGGCCCATCTCGTCGGCCAGCAGCGCCCGGGGCGTGTTGCACAGATAGGCGGCGCCTTCCTTTTGAAAGTCCATCAGCTCGCCCTTGAAATATGCGGGGGGCGGGGTGAGGGATTGGGGCGCCAGGCGCGCCTGCTCCCTCTGGATGGCGTAGGCGCGCGCCTGCTCCAGGGCCTGTTCCCAGCGCTCCCTGTCCCGTGGGCGGATGGTCAACGGGTAGCGCATCATCAGCCAGTTCAGGTCTCCGGCGCTGCGCCGGCCCAGGGCAAAGCGGGCCTGTCCCCTCGTCTTTCCGGAGCAGCCGGGGAACAGCCGCTTGGCCATTTGGCAGACGCTGGGCTCGCCGCGGATCACCCAGCACTTGGCCCGGCTGTTATAGGACAGCTCCCCATAGCTTCTCAGGGCGGCGGGGGCATCCTGCAGGTAGGCCGGCAGGCTGGGGCTGAGCTCGGGCAGCTCCTCAAAGGGATCCCAGCTCACAGCGCCACCCCCCACAGGCGGTTGAGCGCCACCAGATATAGGGGCTTGCCCCGCAGCGTCTGCGGCAGGGCGGCGCTGCGCTCGGCAACCAGCACCAGGCCGGACACCCTTGGGCTGTCGGCATAGCGGCCCAGCTGGGCCAACAGGGCGCGGCGGTCGGGCTTTCCCTTCTTCGCCTCCACCGCGATGGAGCCGCAAAGAAAGTCCACCCGGGCGAACGCGCCCAGAGGGACCTCCCTTTCAAAGGCGATGCCCTCCCCGGCCAGCGCCTGGGCGATGAGGGCATGCAGCTCCCGCTCCTCCTTGACCAGGGGCACGCGAAGCCCCTGCAGGGCCGAAAGCACGGCCCGCATCTCAGTATCCAAGCTCCTCCTCCACCAACACCACTTCGATCCTTTGGCCGCCCGGGCAGCGGTCAAACACCAGCGTCGCCTTGCACATGCGCTGGGGGCTGGAGCAATCCGTGCAGCGGCCAAGCACCGCGCAGGGCGTCTGAAGGCCCAGGCGCTTGGCGTTCTTGGGACAGGCCACGTTCTTGATGCGGTCCAGGCTCGCCTCCAAGTCCTTGCACAGCTTGTTCTTGCCCACGATCATATACACCCGGCCCGGCCCAAAGAGCGTGGCCGCAAGGCGGTTGCCAAAGCCGTCGATGTTGACGATCTGCCCCTTTTCGGTGACGGCGTTGGCGGAACAGAGGTAGACGTCGGCGGCGTTGGCAGCCCGGCGCGCCGCATTGGCGTCCTCCTCCTCCCAGTGCCAGCGCACCGCGTTGCCCCTTTGGCGCAGGGCCTGGTCCAGGCCCAGGTCCTTGACGCTCATGCAGCCGCCGATGCCAACCGTCTCCTCAGGGCCGATGGCCTCCAGCAGGTACCGCCGCGCCTGCGCCGCGGTCTGAAACAGCCGCACCTGGTAGCCGATTTTCTTCAACCTCTCCGAAAGCTCCTGAACTGCTTGCATGCGTTCCCCTCCTTGCGGGCCAAACGGCGGCCCGGCTTTTTGTTTTCCATTATAGCAAATCCCGTCCGGCTTGCATAGAATGTATCGTGACGAGGGAGGACGGCTGCCGCCGCGTCCCTGGTCCTTCGCCAATCCGACCAACCGACAAGGAGGCACCAACAAGATGAGTTGTGCTTGCAATAGATACGCATATGCGTCCAACGCCACCGCCGCCAGCAATACCTCCAGGGCGATCGAACAAATCGCCTACACCTCCAGCTGCCCGGGTTCCTGCCTGAGCGTCACCTCCAACGGTTACCGTTGTGGCAACAGCTGCTCTGGCACGGGCAGCTGCGGCTGCTACGACTCCTGCGGCTATTATTGCCGCTGGCTCTGCGGCTGCTCCAGCTGCGGCACGGACACGGGCGTCGGCTGCACCTGCTCCTCCGACAGCTCCAGCAGCTCTTCCTGCTGCTGTTCCACGGACACCAACTGCTGCTCCTGCTCCTGCTCCAGTTGCAACTGCGGTTGCGGCTGCTAGATATCGGTTCTACCCGGGGCGCCTGCGCAAGAGGCGCGGTCACCTAAACAACGCTAAGCTGTGGGGAATCCTTTCCCCACAGCTTTTATCTCTATTCCGCAGGCTCGCGTATTTCCCTAGAACAGCTCCTCCACGCTGGAAAACAGGTTCCAGGTGGCGAAGCTCCCCTCTTCCACCATGCGGTCGATCTCCTCCCTGCTTGCCCACATCGCCGCGCAGGTCTCCTTTGGCTCAAACACCAGCGATTCCAGTTCCGCCTCCTGGTGGAAGAGCCAGATATCCACCCATTCGCCACCTTCGCGGTAGACATCCGGGCCCACGCAAAGCCTCTTGAGCAGGACGCCGTTTTCTGGCTTGAGGACGAGTCCAAGCTCCTCCCGCACCTCCTTGAGGGCCGTCGTCAGGCTATCGTCCCCCGCGACGGCGCTGCCGCCCGTGCATTCCCACATGTTGGGGCAGGACTTGTTGGCCGTTCGCTTGGATAGCAGGAATTGGCCCTTGGCGTTGACGATCCACACGCAGACCGTCAGGTGGTAGTCCCCCTTTGCCATGGGCCTACCGCGCGCATGCAGGCGCCCGGTTTTGTTGCCCTTGGCATCCAGCACCTCCCAGTATTCCGCCATGTCTGCCTTCCTCCTCCGCTTGGGTCAAAGGGAAATAGCCTTTAGGACCTGTGGGCCCCTCGTTCCTCCAGGAAGGCGCGCACCTCCTCCATAGTG
>CALWRM010000148.1 GCA_944383925.1 uncultured Clostridia bacterium | reverse complement strand
TGTGCTCGATGAACTTGATCCAGCCGGGGGAGCAGGAGGTGATCATGGGCAGCACGCCGCCGTTCTGGATGCGCTGCAGCAGCTCGGTGCCCTCCTCCATGATGGTCAGGTCCGCGCCGAAGTTGGTGTCGAACACCTTGTCAAAGCCCATGCGGCGCAGGGCGGCGGCCAGCTTGCCGGTCACGCGGGTGCCCATGGGCATGCCGAACTCCTCGCCCAGGGCCACGCGCACCGCGGGAGCGGGCTGCACGATGACCACCTTGCTGGGATCGCCCAGGGCCTCGAACACTTCCTTGGTGGAGTCCTTCTCGCGCAGGGCGCCCACGGGACAGGCCATGATGCACTGTCCGCAGTTGATGCAGGCGACCTCGCCAAGGCCCTTGCCGAAGGCCGGGGCGATGATGGTGTTAAAGCCTCTGTTCACCTGACCGATGACGCCGACACCCTGCACCTGGTGGCAGGTGGCCACGCAACGGCGGCACTGGATGCACTTGGAGGCGTCCCTCTCGACGGAGGGGGAGGATAGATCGGGCTCGTAGCTGTTGATCGCGCCCTCGAACTGGATGTCGCGGATGCCCAGGTTCTCGGACAGGGTCTGCAGCTCGCAGTTCTTGTTGCGCACGCAGGTCAGGCACTTGCGGTCGTGGGCGGAAAGGATGAGCTCCAGGTTCACCTTTCTGGCCTCGCGCACGGCGGGGGTGTTGGTCTTAACAACCATGCCCTCGGACACGGGCATCACACAGGCCGCGCTCAGGGCCCTGGCGCCGGTGTCCACAACGCACATGCGGCAGGCGCCGATTTGGTTGACGCCCTTTAAATAGCACAGGGTGGGGATATAAATGCCGGCAAGGCGGGCCGCTTCCAAGACGGTAGAACCGGCAGGGGCCTGCACCTTGACGCCGTCAATGGTTAGATTGACCATTTCCATCTGTCTTTCTCAACTCCTTCTAACAGACTTCTCTATTTGCGGGAAATCGCGTTGAAGCGGCACTTCTCCATGCAGGCGCCGCACTTGATGCACTTGGAAGCGTCGATGGTGTAGGTCTTGCGCAGCTCGCCGCTGATGGCGCCCACGGGGCAGACCTTGGAGCACAGGGAGCAACCCTTACAGGCGGCCGGATCGATGGTGTAGCGCAGCAGCTTCTTGCAATGGCCGGCCGGGCAGCGCTTCTCGTAGATGTGGGCCTCGTACTCGTCGCGGAAGTACTTGAGGGTGGAGAGTACGGGGTTGGGAGCCGTCTGGCCCAGGCCGCACAGAGCGGTGGCCTTGATGTTCTTGGCCAGGGTCTCCAGTTTCTCGATGTCGCCGTCCTCGCCCTTGCCCTCGACGATGCGCTCCAGGATCTCCAGCATGCGCCTGGTGCCGATGCGGCAGGGCGGACACTTGCCGCAGCTCTCGTCCACGGTGAAGTCCAGGAAGAACCTGGCGATATCCACCATGCAGTTGTCCTCATCCATGACGATCATGCCGCCGGAGCCCATCATGGAACCGATGGCGATCAGGGAATCATAGTCGATGGAAACATCCAGGCAGGAGGCGGGGATGCAGCCGCCGGAAGGACCGCCGGTCTGGGCGGCCTTGAACTTCTTGCCCTTGGGGATGCCGCCGCCGATGTCGTAGATGATCTCGCGCAGCGTGGTGCCCATGGGGATCTCCACCAGGCCGGTGTTGTTGATCTTGCCGCCCAAAGCGAAGACCTTGGTGCCCTTGGACTTTTCGGTGCCCATGGAGGCAAACCAATCGGCGCCCTTGAGGATGATCTGGGCCACGTTGGCGTAGGTTTCCACGTTGTTGAGGATGGTGGGCTTATCAAAGAGGCCCTTATGGGCCGGGAATGGCGGACGGGGACGAGGCTCGCCGCGCTTGCCCTCGATGGAGTTCATCAGGGCGGTTTCCTCGCCGCAGACGAAGGCGCCGGCGCCCAGACGAATATCCAGGTCGAAGCTGAAGTCGGTGCCAAAGATGTTTTTCCCCAGCAGGCCGTATTCGCGGGCCTGTCCGATGGCGATCTGCAGGCGCTTAACGGCGATGGGGTACTCGGCGCGCACGTAGATGTAACCTTGGTCGGAGCCGATGGCGTAGGCGGCGATGGCCATGGCCTCGATCACGGCGTGGGGGTCGCCCTCCAGCACGGAACGGTCCATGAAGGCGCCGGGGTCGCCCTCGTCGGCGTTGCAGCAGACGTACTTCTTGTCGCCCACGGCGTTCTTGGCGAACTGCCACTTGGTGCCGGTGGGGAAACCAGCGCCGCCGCGGCCGCGCAGGCCGGAGGCCTTGATCACGTCGATGACCTCCTGGGGGGTCATCTCGGTGAGCACCTTACCCAGGGCTCGATAGCCGTCAAAGGCGATATATTCGTCGATCTTTTCCGGATCAATCACGCCGCAGTTGCGCAGCGCGACGCGCTTTTGCTTTTTGTAGAAGTCCACCTCGTCCAGGGACTTGATGGTGTTCTGGTCCTCGACGGCCTCCGAGCAGAGCAGGCGGCGAACGATGCGTCCCTTGAGCAGGTGCTCGTTGACGATCTCCTCCACGTTCTCGGGGCGGATGCGGGAGTAGAAGGCGCCCTCGGGGTAGACGATGACGATGGGGCCCATCTCGCACAGGCCAAAGCAGCCGGTGCGCACAACCTTAACTTCCTTGTCCAGACCGGCCTTGGCGATGTTCTCCTCAAACAGACGGATCAGCTCGGCCGAGCCGGAGGATGAGCAGCCTGTGCCGCCGCAAATCAGAACATGCGAGCGAAACAAATCCATGTTCACTTTCCTCCCAAAATCACTTTTGATGCGGTGTATCTTTGTTTAGACGCAGGTCTTATTTTTGATTGCCGATGGTGTATTCGGTGACCACCTGGCCGTTGACGATGTGCTCGGTCACAACCCTGGTGGCCTTTTCGGGGGTCATTTTGACGTAGGTCACCTTTTCCTTGCCGGGCATATAGACCTCCACCAGCGGCTCATACTCGCACATGCCGATGCAGCCGGTCTGGGAGACGTTCACGTCCGTCAGGTTGCGCTGTTTGATTTCCTCCACAAACTTCATCATCACGGGGCGGGCGCCGGCGGCGATGCCGCAGGTGGCCATGCCCACCACGATGCGGGTGCCGTGGCGGTCGTGGCGAAGGTTGACCTCTTCCAGCGTCTTTTTGCGGATGGCCGCCAATTCTTCCAAGGATTTCATTTTACATACCTCCATGCAGTGCTTCGATGCCTTCCGTTAGGTTCTCCTGCATCCACGCGCTGACCTCCGGCAGATCCAAGGGCACGTCGTCCCCCAAGACCTGACGGACCTCGCGGGTGTCGAAGGAATAGCTGTTTTCGTTTACGCGCACATCCAGCCGGATGTCCATCTTGGGGTTGGCTTGGACCAGCAAAAGCACGGTGCCCGCCAGATCGCCCATGGGCATGCGGTCGATGCTGCTAAGAACAAACACGGCGCAGATTTCCGTGCCCACTCCCTTTTTTGTTGTCAGGTGAAAGTCGCCGCCGGTCAGCAGGGCGTTTTCCTTAAACATGGGGATGCCAAGGCCCACCTTGCGGGTGGTCCTTGTGGTGGTAAAGGGCGACTCCACCCGGCGGGCAAACTCCTCGTCCATGCCGCAGCCGTTGTCCTTGATGGAGATGAGCAGCGTGTCCTTTTGATCGTCCTCTTCCACACGAAGCTCCATCAGGCTGGCCCCCGCCTTGACGCAGTTTTGGGCCAAGTCCATGATGTGCAGCGAGAGTTCGCGCATGCCGCCTTCCTCCCTTTGTCCTGCGCTGGTTTGCGGTGCGAGGGCGCATAGGGCCCCCGCCGGTTTCTCAATACTTGGAAAGGATGCCCTCCACCTCTTCGGGCTGCAGACGGCCATACACCTCGTCGCCGATCATCATAACGGGCGCAAGGCCGCAGGCGCCGAGACAGCGGGTGGCGTTGAGGGTGAACTTTCCGTCGGGCGTGGTCTTGCCAACGGGCACCTTGAGGATATCGGAAAGCTTGTCCAAGATGGCCTGCGAGCCCTTGACATAGCAGGCGGTGCCAAGGCAAACGCCGATGACGTGCTGGCCCTGGGCCTCGAGCACGAACTGGGCGTAGAACGTGGCCACACCGTAAACCTCGCTCAGGGTGATCTTCAACCCGTCGGCGATGAACTGCTGCACCTCGATGGGCAGGTATCCGAAAATCTCCTGCGCGGCCTGCATGATGGGCATGAGCGCCCCCTGCATGTTCTTCTTCTCATCGATGATTTGCTGCAGCTTGTCAAACTTTTCCTTGTCTTTACCGAAGCGGTCAATAGACATGGACTTTCAAACCCCCTTTTGATAGTGTCGGAAACGATATCCATCGCATACCATACCTATATAATCTTATCACACCTGTCCGCTTTTTGCATCCACCATTCTTCATTTTTCTTTGCAGATTTGCTGGAAGATCCTGTTATGTTCCACGATACGGACGGAAAGCCGGCCGGCGCGTTTTTGATCATTGCTATGCTTCAGTGGCAAAATGCATGCTTGAACAAGCGATCCATCGACCCAAAGGAAGAGGAAGGTGCCTTTGGCATCTTCCTCTTTTCAGTCTTCATCAAATTATTCCGCGACTTCCAGGATCGTTTCATCCAGCTTGCCCACGCTCTCGCCCAGGGCCTGGCGAACCTCCTCGGCTACCTGGCGGATGCGTTCGCGGGCCTCCGTGCCCATGTTCTGATAGCCCTTGTCCTCAAACTCGTTCACGGGCATGATTTCGAAGTGATACTTTCCCTCGATGGAATAGCGAAGCACCCAGCTGGGCTGGTAGCTGACGTTTTCATAATAGCAGGTGCCCGCGTCGTAATCCTTGACCAGCGTAAAGGTCAGGATGGCGCCCATATCCCGGCCCTGGGTGCGTTGCGCGGAGAGGAAGTTGCCCAGGGAGTAGGCCACCAGGGTCTTGCTCCCGTCGGAGGCCTCGATCTCCTCCAGGGGTTGCAGATAGTGGGGATGGGAGCCGAGAATCACGTCCACGCCGGCGTCGGCCAGTTTCTGGGCCCATTGCTTCTGCTCGTCCGTCACCTCCTGGACGTCCTCCTGGCCCCAATGCACCATGGCGACCACGAAGTCCACGGCCTCTTCCTGGGCGCGAACGGCGTTCATGTCGTTTTCCAAGGTGGTTTCATCCAGATATTTGACCACATCCTTGGCGCCATCCGGGGTTTGCAGGGTGCTTGCGGTGTAGTTGAGCACGGCCACGCGCAGGTCCTGCCCCTCCAGGATGAGGGGCTGCAGATAGTCCGCGCCGCTGGCATACGCGCCTGCGGATTGCAAGCCGGCATCCTCGACCAGGTTGGCGGTGGCCATGGCGCCCTCGACGCCCAAGTCCAGGCTGTGCTCGTTGGCAAGGCCCAGCACGTCAAAGCCCACGGCCTTGAGCGCATCCGCCAACTGGACCGGAGCGACGCTCTCGGAATACTCGCCCTCTTCGGCCAACACGCATTCTAGGTTGGCCAGGGTATAGTCCTGCATTTGCAGGTACGGCGCCATGCGGGCAAACATCTCGCTATAGTCGTAACCGTCCGAGGTGGAGGCCGCCTTGAGCAGGAATTCGCCGGAAGCAATATCCCCCACGGCGCCCAAGGTCATGCGCCTTTGGCCGGTCAGCTGAACCTCGGGGGTGGCCTGCTCGGGAGCGGGGCTCTCCGACTGCGGCGTGGGCTGGGCGGAAGGCTCGAGGGAAGGCGAAAGTTCCGCGGACGGGCTCTCCACGGCGGGGCTTTCGCTCTGCTGTTGGTCCGAGCCGCTTGGGCCGACGCTCTGCCGGCTGAGCCCAGCGCTTAAGAAGTACACGCTAAGTCCCACCACCACCACCGCCAACAGCGTCAACAGGATGCGGCCCCAGTTGGGCTTCGGCTTTTTGTTCTTTCTTCTTGTATAAAGCATGTAGCACACCTTTCCCATCGCAGTGTTTGGTAAGGCACGGCGCCAAGTTTTGCGCACGCGGGCGCGTTCTCGGGCGAAGAAACGGAAAAAACGCTCTTTTCCACCGATTTCTCATTTATTGTAGCACAAAATAGCCCACATGCAAAGCCCCCTTTGCCTCGGCCTTGCGCGTTGGTCTTTGGGCCAAGCCGCCCGTCCCAGGACGCCAAATTGCACCCGGCTGTTTGCCCCTGTCCCTCGCTGATCAGGCCCGTTTGGGAAAAAAGGGGACCCTTGCGCCGCTCCAAATGCGGAACTTGCGCGCGGGTCCCTCCAAGGTTATATTCTTTTACTCATTGGTAGATGTCGCCATAGCCCTTTTCAAAGGCATCGGCGGTCATGCTGGAGGTCAGGTATTCGACGAAGACCTGGCTTTGCAGCTCCATTTCCGCCGGCGTAAACTGGTTGCCGCAGGGCTGCATATCATGGGGCAGGGCTTGCCAGAGTTGGGCGATCTCCACATCCTGGGCGGCGTCCTCCTCGGACACGGGCATCCATCCGGCCGCCTGTAGCTCCCGGCTGCCCGCCGCCGCCTGGACAAAGGCCTCCAGGGCAGGGGCCGCGTTCAAGGAAGCGCTCTGGTTGCATATTGCGATGCCGGCAAAGCGCTTATCCATGCTCGGCGAGGCGGTGGACCCCGTCTCTCCGGGAAAGGCCATGACCTGGATTTCAAAATCCAAGCCTTCCTCCAACAGGGAAGCCAGCTCGCTGGTCCCGCAGAAGAGGAAGGGCGAACGGCCGCTCTTAAAGTTCTGCATGGCGTCCTCGTCGCTGAAGGAGAAATAGTTGGCGCCGAAATACCCCTCCTGGCTCCACTGTTTGAGCACGATGGCCCCGCGCGCCACGGCGCCGTCCCAATTGCTCACGTCGTCCCGATTCTGGCATCCGCTCTCCAGCAGGAGGGCGTCCGTCACGCAGCTGCGCAGGCGCATCAGAGAACCGCCCCTGGGCCTGGAGGAGACCGCCAGGGGCACGTTGACCTCCAGCTCTTCCTTGAGCGTTTCCAGCGTCGCAGCCAGGTCTTCCCGGCTCTGGGGCAGGGCGAGACCGGCCTCCTGTAAATACTCCAGGTTAGCCACCAGAACGGCCCCATCCACGAACAGGGGCAGGGCGAGCAGCTCATCCTCGCGCAGGAAGGGGTTCAGCGCGCAGGGACAGCGGTCCTCGGCGAGCGAAGCGTCCAGGGGCTTGGCCCCGTTCAACCGCAGGAAGGCCTCCATCAGCGAGGCCTCCGCCGCATACAGGTCCGTCATGGCCTGAGAGGCCAGGGCGGTGCTGACGTATTCCTCCGCCTCCGAGGTGCTCTTGCTCACAAGCCGCAGCTCATATTGGTCTTGGGAGTCGTTGATCTGCGCGGCCAGAGCGTTGAGGATCTCGTCCTTCTCGGGCCAGGTATGCAACAGCACCACCGTTTCCCGGTCGGACATCGTCGTGCTGGGGGCGGGCGCCTGCTGGCCGATGGCCGCGCGTACCCCACAGCCGCCAAGGGATAAAGCCGCCAGCGCCAGCGCGCACAACAGGCATAGATGCTTGCACCATCGCACTTGGGCTCTCCCTCCTCCCCTGTTGTATCCGGCCAAAGGGCGGATCGTTTGCATGAGAAACAAATCTAGGTTTCATTCTATCGATCCAACCGTTTGCTGTCAATGCGCCCGGGGAGCCGCAGGCGAATCTTAAACTATTCTTGACATACGGGTAAGCTTGTCGCCTATGGGCGCAGGCCCTCGCCGTGCAGGTGCACGTCCAGCTGGTTGTAGGGGATGTGCACGCCGCCGTTTTCAAAGTCGCGCTTGATTTCCTCCAGCAAGGCGAAGTGGGTGTCCCAATAATCGGAGCTGTTGAGCCAGACGCGCAGGGTGATCTTAACCGCGCTGTCCGCAAGCTCCGTCATGCGCACGAAGGGGGGCGCCGGCTCGTTGAGGATCACGTCGCTATGCCGCGCCAGGGCCTGTTTGATCAGGGAGATGGCCGTGTTCACATCGTCCTCGTAGGCGATGGTAAAGACCATGTCCAGCCTGCGCTGCTTTTCCGTGGAGTAGTTGGTGATGCGCGCGTTGAGCACGGTGCTGTTGGGCAGCGTCACATGGCGGTTGTCATAGGTGTTGACGGTGGTGAACATCAGGCCGCCCTCCTTCACCTGGCCGGCGGTTCCGTCGATGTCCACCGCGTCGCCCACGTGCAGGTGGCCGTTAAACAGGATCAGGATGCCCGCCGCAAAGCTGGAAAGCGAATCCTTCAGGGCCAGGCCCACGGCCACGCCCGCCGCGCCGATGGTGGTGATCAGCGATGTGGTGGGGATGCCCAGCACCTGCATGACCACCAGGGCCAGCACCGTGTAGCAGACGATGCGCAGCGTGGCCAGCAGGATGGTGTGCATGGTCACGTCCAGCTTGCTCTTGGAAAGCCCGCGCTTGGTCAGCTTCAGCAAAAGGCGCACCAAGAGCATGCCGACCAGAAGCACCAGCGCCGCCATGAGCACCGTCCAAAACAAGGACGCGGCCGAATCGCGCAATTGGATGAAGAAGTTCTCCAACATAAGATCGCCCTCTCCTTCTTTTCCCGTATTGTCCGCCAAGGATGGGGAAAAATTTGTCTCTCCTTGGCCTTTCCTTCCCCAACAATACCCATTGGAGAGAGCGATGTCAACGCATTTCTCGGATTTTTCCCTTGTACACCATGGGGAAATCCCTTATACTTATGTTAATGAACGCATCGTTCCGTCATTTGAAGGAGGGACACGCCCATGTCAACCACTCCAAGTGATAGCAGCGATCTTTTGCTGGGCATCCTTGCGTATTGCAATATTCTCGTGCTGATCCCCCTTCTTGTTCGGCCAAAGTCGCAGTTCGTGCGCTTTCATACAAACCAGGGTCTCCTCTTGTTGATCGCCTTTATCGCTTGTCTGCTCGTACTCCTCATTCCGTTTGTCGGCATTGTGATCGGTCCGCTGGGCTTTCTTGCCATTGCCGGCTATGCCATTTTCGGCATCTTCGGCGTTTGCAACAACGAGATGAAGCCCCTTCCTTTCCTTCAAAAAATCCATATACTGAAATAGAACGCAAAAACAGCCATAGCTTGGGCGGGCGCTGGGCTCGCCCGTCTTTATTGTCAGCGGCCCTGCGCCGCGAGCTTCACAGAACGTCAAGGGGGTTGATCCAACCATGAAGCTGCTACCCATGCACGAAAGGCCCTTTGATCTGATGGGCTACGGAGAGGTGATGCTGCGCCTCACGCCGCCCGACAAGGACCGCATCGCCCTTTCGGATTCCTTTAGCAAGACCGCCGGCGGCTCGGAGCTCAACGTCTGCTGCGGCGCCTCCGCCCTCGGCCTGCGCTCGGGCATCATCACGGCGTTGCCGGACAACGCCCTGGGCCAGTTTGTGAAAAACCGCATCCGCTTTGCGGGCGTGAGCGACGATCACCTGCTGCTTTCCAACGAGCCCAACGCCAGGCTCGGCGTCTACTACTACGAGATGGGCGCCTACCCGCGCAAGTCCTCGGTGCTCTACGACCGGGCGGACTCCAGCTTCACCCATCTGCGCTTGGAGGACATACCCGACTTTCCTTTCGACAAGACGCGCGCCTTCCACGTCAGCGGCATCACCCCCGCCCTCGGCGAGGTTCCCCGCCGCACCACGCTGGAGCTGATCCACCGCTTTAAGGAACAGGGCGCCGCCATCTCCTTCGACGTCAACTACCGGGCGGCCCTTTGGAGCGAGGAGGAGGCCTATCGGACCGTTTGCCAAATCCTCCCGCTGGTGGATGTCCTCTTCATCTCCGAGGAGACCTCCCGCCGCATGATGGGCCGCAAGGGCACGGTTGAGGAAATCGCTAAGGGCTATCACGAGGAGTTCGGCTGCCAGCTCATGGCCATGACCATGCGCCAGGTAACCTCTCCCACCCGCCATTCCTGGGACTCCATGCTGTACGACGCGGCCACCGATTCCTTCTACCGGGAGGATCCCTACGAGGACATCGAGGTGGTGGACCGCATCGGCAGCGGCGACGCCTATCTTTCCGGCGTGCTCTCCTCCCTCCTGCTGGATTTGGGGCCGGAAAAGGCCTTGAAGACGGGAAACGCCATGGCGGCCATCAAGAACACCGTCATGGGCGACATGCCCGTGAGCGATTGGAAGGAGATCAACTCCATCATCGCCGCCCACGAGGGGCAGCAGCAAAGCGAGATGAACCGATGAGCGGCCTGCTTCGCGTGCAAGCCCTGGTCTTTGATCTGGACGGCACCCTGCTGGACACCCAGGAGGACCTGGCCAACAGCGTCAACCACGCCCTGGAGCGCTCCGGCTACCCGCAGCGTTCCTTGGCGGAGATCCGCTCCATGATCGGCAACGGCGTGGCCAACCTGGTGGCCCGCGCCCTGCCCGCCGGCGCGCCCGCGGGGGCGCGCGACGAGGTGCTGGCCCTTTTCCGCGCCCACTATGCCGCACACATGGACGTCTGCACCCGCCCCTATCCGGGCATCGTTCCCCTGTTGGAGGAGCTTGGCCGCCGGCGGATCGCCGTGGCCGTCAACTCCAACAAATACGACGCCGCCCTCCAGCGCTTATGTGCCCGCTTTCTCGCGCCCCATTACGCCGTGGCCGTCGGCGAGCGTCCGCAGCTTCCCAAGAAGCCCGCGCCGGACAGCGTCTTGCTGGCCTTGCGGCATTTGGGCGTGCCGGCGGAGGCGGCGGCCTATGTGGGCGATTCGGAGGTGGATGTGGAAACGGCCAAAAACGCCCATATGCCCTTTATCGGCTGCGCCTGGGGGCTTCGCGGCGAGGAAAAGCTGCGCGAGGCGGGCGCCGAGCTGGTCTTGTCCAAGCCCTTGGACCTGCTGGATCTGCTTGCCGAAGCCTAAGGCCTCCCCTTTTCTGCCACAAAAGCCCCCGGCCTGGCGGCCGGGGGCTTTGCAATATGCTCTTTGCGGATCGGGCGGCAAGGGGCCGGGCTACTCTTCTTCCTCTTCCTCGGGCAGCTCGGCGTTGTGGTAGACCTCGTTGACGTCGTCGGAATCGTCCAGGAGCTCCAAAATCTTGTAGAGGTTCTCCAGATCCTCGCCCTGGGGAGCCACGGTGTTCTGGGGGACGTTCTCCACCTGGGCGGAGACCAGGGTGTACTTGCCCTCCAGCGCCTGGCGCACCTTGTCCAGGTCGTTGGGCTCGGTGATCACCTCGAACACGCCGCCTTCGGCCTGCATATCCATGGCGCCGGCGTCCAGGGCGTCCATCATGACCTCGTCCTCGTCCAGCCCTTCCTGATCGATGATGATCATGCCCCTGCGGTCGAACATCCAGCCCACGCAGCCGGTCGCGCCCAGGGAACCGCCAAACTTTTCAAAGGCATGGCGCACGTCGCTGGCGGTGCGGTTGCGGTTGTCGGTGATGCACTCCACGATGATGGCCGTGCCGGCCGGGCCGTACCCCTCGTAGCTGATTTCCACATAGTTGGCGCCATCGCCCTCGCCGGCAGCCTTTTTGATGGAGCGCTGAATATTGTCGTTGGGCATGTTGTTGGCCTTGGCCTTCGCGATGACGTCGCGCAGCTTGCCATTGGAAACGGGGTCGGGACCGCCGTCGCGCACGGCGATTGCGATCTCACGGCCGATCTTGGTGAAGATCTTTCCCCTGGCGGCGTCCGCCTTGCCCTTCTTATGCTTGATGTTTGCCCACTTGGAATGACCGGACATAAATCTCCCTCCCGGATGACTTTTAACTAAATAAGTATAGCATGCCCTTCCAGTTGGGTAAAGTCCGGTAATGTTAAGCCTTTGGCCGCCGAACGCGCGGCGCCCAAGGGTCGTTGAATAGGTATGCTCCTTTGAACGGACGGCGCCTAGTTCAATTCCTTGGGCGAGTCGGGAATGAGGTTGAGCATGTCGTCCACCTCCTCGACGTTGACAAAGGAATCGGGCACGTTGCCCACGATCACCGTTTCGGCGATGGGGGCCAGGCTGAGCACCTCCACCAGCTTTGCGCCCGTGGGGATGACGATGCGCACCGTGGCCGAAAGCTGCATGTAGATGCGGTGGCGGGTTTGGTTGATGCCCGCGGAGGTAAACTCCGTCAAAAATTCGCTGGACACCGATCCTGCCGGCACCACCTTCACCAGCATCGAGGGCCCGCGGCCGGCCAACAGCGGGTTGCCGGAGGCCGAGCCCAGGGAGACACGGATGGGCTGCATCTCGATATCGGCGATGTACTGCTGGGCCGTGAGCGCCGTGGAGGTCGCCAGCTCGTTCATGGCGATGGTGTTGGCCTTGAGCATGGTCACGCGGCCCTCCGCGTCCACGAAGGGCTGCACCAGGTTCTCGTAGCTGACGTCCTGCAGGTTTTGCTGGATGGCCGTGTTGATGGCGTCCAGGGCGATGGCGCGCACCCGGGATTCCGCCATGGACAGGATGATCGGCCGGACGTTCACCTCCGTGATCACCAACAGCAGGGCGGTCAGCCCGGCCAGCGCCAGGACGACCCAAATCCACCAACGCCGCTTCCTGCGCACCGCCGATTCCCCCTCCCCTTCTAGGAGGTTTATATGCCCCTTTTGCAGGGATGATGCCTTTGCATGTAGAAATAGAGGTAGCCCGGGCCCTCGCGTCCGGGCGAACGCCGCGGGGCCTGCCAGCCGCCGCAAACGCCGTTTCCCCTTCCCACCCTACACCATTTGGAGGCGTTCATGTCGGAAAACAAGCAAAACAAGCGCAAAAAGCACTTCTCCTTGTTCAAAACCCGCACCAAGCAGCCCAACTTCATGGTTTCCGTCGCGGCGCAGGCCGTGGCCATTGCCCTGGTGGTCTGCTTTGTGCTGGGCGTTTCCTGTTTTGGGTTGGTGCTGGGCATCGCCAAGGGCTATTACGACACCACGCCCTATCTGGACCTGGAGCAGATCGAGGAGCAGGACCTGACCAGCTTCATCTACGATATGAACGGCGACCTGATCACCGATTACAAGGGCAGTGAAAACCGCATCTGGGCCAGCTTCGAGGAGATTCCCGAGCAACTGTACATGGCCTTTGTCTGCGTGGAGGACGCGCGCTTCTTTCAGCACAACGGCATCGACATCAAGCGTATCGTCGGCGCCTTTGTGTCCAACCTGCGCAACGAGTCCGTGCAGGGCGGCTCCACCATCACCCAGCAGTTGATCAAGACCCGCCTGCTCACCTCCGAGCAGTCCTACAAGCGCAAGATCCAGGAGGCCTACATGGCCATCGAGCTGGAAAAGACCACCTCCAAGGAGCAGATTCTGGAGTGGTATCTGAACACCATTCCCCTGGGCGAGTCCAACTATGGAATCAAGGCCGCGGCCAAGGACTACTTCGACAAGGACCTGGACGAGCTGACCCTGCGGGAGTGCGCCACCCTGGCGGGCATCACCCGAAACCCCACCCGCTACAACCCCAGGCGCAACTATTACGGCGTGGGCAACAAGCAGTACACCAACGACCGCACCGACTATGTGCTGCGCACCATGTATGAAAACAACGCCATCACCCATGAGGAGTATCTGGCCGCCCTGGAGGACACCATCACGGTGGTGGAGGAATCCACGGTCAACGAGCTGTACGACATGCCCGCCGCCGTGGAAACCGTGCTTGCCGACGCCACCGACGCCCTCCTGGAGCTGCGCGGCTTGGACGACACCGCCGCCAACCGCAAGATCATCCGCAACGAAATCCAGACCGGCGGCTACTCCATCTACTCCACCATCGACCCGACGGTGCAAAACATCGTGGAACAGACCGTCTACAACTGGGAATACTACCCCGCTCTGAAGGACGAATCCAAGTCCGTGGTGCGCACGCAAAACAGCGACGGCACCATCGTGGAGACCATTCAACCCCAGGCGGCTGTCACCATCATCGATTACAGCACCGGAGAGCTGCGCGGCATCGTGGGCTCCCGGACGCCGCCCACCCAGTTCCTGGAGCTGAACCGCGCGCGGGTCTCCACCATGCCCGTGGGTTCGTCCATCAAGCCCCTGGCCGTCTACGGCCCCGCCCTGGACCTTGGCTACTCGCCGGCCACGGTGGTCTCCAACCTTCCCCTGCCCATCGAAGGCTGGGGAACCGCCAAGGGCTATCCCTCCAACTTCACCTCCTCCACCCAACGGGGCGTGGTCACGCTGCGCAAGGGCATGCGCTCCTCGCTGAACATCGTGGCGGCCAACACCCTGATGAACCTGGTGGGCATCGATACCTCCGTGGAATACCTCAAGGCCCTGGGCATTGAGGAGGATATGATCAACAAGGACGGCGCGGGCTTGGCCCTCGGCTCGTCGGGCATTCCGACGCTGAACATGGCCGCCGCCTTCGGCGCCATCGCCAACAGGGGGCTGTACCAGGAGCCCATCTCCTTTACCAAGATCGTGGACGCCGACGGCAACGTCATCTTGGACATGAAGCAAAAGCAAACCGAGGAGGCTCGCCAGGCCCTCAAGCCCGGCACAGCCTACATGCTGGTGGATATGCTGGTGGGCGCCGTCAACAGCGGCACGGGCACCTCGGCCCGCATCAGCGGCCTGACCGTCGGCGGCAAGACCGGCACCCATTCCGACTATAAGTCCGTGTTCTTCGCGGGCTTCACGCCCTACTATTCCGGCGCCGTCTGGGTGGGGCATGATTACTTCGAGTCCCTCTATACGGGAGCCACGGGCGGCAAGGACGCCGCCCCCCTATGGAAGGCCATCATGGAACAGATCCACGAGACCTATAACCTAGAGGATAAGCCCATCATCGAGGACGATCCCGAGGACCTGGGCCTGGTGCGGGCCACCGTCTGTTCCCTGTCCGGCCTGCGGGCCACGGACGCTTGCCGGCTGGACGAGGACTTCCCGACCGTGACCGATTACTTCCACGAGGGCACCGTTCCCACGGAAAGCTGCAACCTGCACGCGGTGGAAAACATCTGCACGGATTCCGGCAAGCTGGCCACCATCTACTGCCCGGCCACCTCCGTGGTCAGCACGGCGGTGCAGCTGGTGCCGGCCGAATGGGGCGTGGACTCGCTGGATACCAGCGTCTTCTATAAGCTCTTTCCCCATGGCATCATCAGCTACATGGAGGATTCCGGTCTGGGGCTTGGGGAGGAGACCATGCAAGCCACCTGCGACGTGCACGGTCCCTTTGCCGGCTGGGACAGCATCTTTGGCAACGGTTCCGGCGCCATCACCGGCATCCCCGACGGCTCCACGCCCGGCGGTTCCACGTCCGGCGATTCCACATCCGACGGTTCCACGCCCGCCGCGCCGCCCGAGGAGGGCGACGGCGCTGTGGGCTAGTTCTCCCTTGGCAAGCAAAGCCCCGGCCCGGCAGGGCTGGGGCTTCAAGCGTCCGATGACAAGCCGGATCCAAGACGGATTTCAACGCGGAGGTTTTCTATGCAGCCCTACGAACCCGGATATCCCTGCCTGCGGCAAGACGGTCAGCCCCGTCGGCTGCACCTGCTCCTCACCTGTGTGCCCGGCTTGGAGGAACTGGCGGCACAGATGCTCCCCTACTATCTGCCCGAGGTGGAAGAGCTGCGTCCCCAGCGGGGCAAGCTCTTCCTGACCTGCCGGACGAGCCTGGACCACCTATGGCGGCTGGGCTTTGTGGACAACGTCTATCTCTTCCTGGACCAGCTGCCCATCGGCCCGCACAAGGCGGACCTGGCCGCCTTCGGCAAGGCCCTGGAAGCCCTGCCCTCCTCCGCCTTTTCCCCCGTCCTGCCCCTGGAGCAGGGGTTGCGCTACCGCCTGACGGTCAGCGCCTCGCGCAGCGGCAAGCACAGCTATTCCCGCTTCGACGTGGCGCAGGCGGCCAAGGACGCCCTTTGCCGCCGGCGCTGCTTTCTGCCGGGGGAGCCGGAGGCGCACGATCTGAGCCTGCGGGTGGACGTGCAGGACGGCCTGGCTACGGTCTCCCTGAAGCTCAGCTCCGCGGCCTTCCGCTTCCGCGGCGAGGGTCGCGGCTTTTCCGCCGGGGCCATCCGGCCGGCCATCGCCAACGCCTTGGTCCTCCTCACCCAGCCCAAGGGGGACGACGTGTTTCTGGACCCCTTCTGCGGCTCGGGCACCATCGCCTTTGAGCGGTCCCAGCTGCCCGCGCGCCGGGTGCTGGCGTCGGACATCTCCCCGGAGGCCCTGGAAACCGCCCGGCAGAACCTGCCCGCCGCGGTGCGCCTGCAGCGGTGCGACGCCCGCTCCCTCCCCCACAAGGACGCCTCCATCGACGCCATTGCCTCCAACATCCCCTGGGACGTTCAGATCCAGGTGGACGACCTGCTGGCCCTCTATGTAGACTTTCTGCGCGAGGCGGGCCGGCTGCTCAAGCCCGGCGGCGCCCTGGTGCTGCTCACCGACAAGCAGGAGGCCCTGGAGACGGCCTGCACCCGGACCGGCTGGCGTGCCGAGCGCTTGGCCCTGTTGAGCCTGCACGGCCTGCACCCGGGCATTTTCCGTTTACGCCGCTAAACGGACCTGCTTTTTCGTCCATCCAGCGCGCCGAACATCGCATGGTTCGGCGCGCTGTTGATTCCTCCTCATTTTTTCCGACAAAAAACAAACATATGCTTTTCCCCTCGTTCACCGCATGGTATTCTATCTTATGAGGATCTATTTTTGTGTCGTCGCAGGCATGCGCGGCGACAGAAAGGATGAATGCAATGGCAGCTCAACGGATCAGCCCGGCGGACGAAAAGCGCGTCAAGGCCGAAGGATTCCTCCGGAACAAGGGGACGGACAACTTCAACGGCCGCGTCATCACCGTCAATGGCCGGCTCAACGCCCAGCAAATGGAGCGCGTGGCCAAGGCGGCGGAGCTCTTCGGCAACGGCCAGGTGGCCATGACCGTACGCCTCACCTTGGAAGTGCAGGGAATCCCCTATGGGAAGATCGAATCCTTCAAGGCCTACTTGGCAGAAGGGGGCCTGACCACCGGCGGCACGGGACCCAAGGTTCGCCCCGTGGTCAGCTGCAAGGGCACCACCTGCCAGTACGGCCTGCTAGACAGCTTCGCCCTGTCCGAAAAGATCCACCATCGCTTTTATGAGGGCTATCACAACGTCAAGCTGCCCCACAAGTTCAAGATCGCCGTGGGCGGTTGCCCCAACAACTGCGTCAAGCCGGACCTGAACGACCTTGGCATCATCGGCCAGCTTACCCCCGCGTACGACGAGGCTGCCTGTCGCGGTTGCAAGACCTGCGCCGTGGAGCAGACCTGTCCCATGAAGGCGGCCAAGCTGGAGGGCGACCGCCTGCAACTGAACCAGGACATCTGCAACAGCTGCGGACGCTGTGTCCAGCGCTGTCCCTTCCACGCCTTGGGCGACGGCGTTCCCGGCTACAAGGTAATGCTAGGCGGCCGTTGGGGCAAGCAAACCGCCATGGGACGCCCGCTATCCAGGCTGCTGCGCAGCGAGGAAGAGGTGCTGTCCGTGGTGGAGAGCGCCATCCTGCTGTACCTGGAGCAGGGCGTGGAGGGCGAGCGCTTCGCCACCACCATCGAGCGCATCGGCTTTGACCGTGTGGAAGCCCAGCTGCTGGACGGCTCCGTGCTGCGCCGCAAGGAGCAGATCCTGCAAGGGGCCAAGGCATGAGGCAGCGCGCGCGCATTCATCGAGCAGGCGGCAGGTTTTGCTGCCTGCTCGTTCTTGGAAGCCTTTTGCTGGCCCTGGCGGCCTGCGCTCCCAGCCGGACGCCCCAGGACGCCCGGCTGGACGACCTGGGCCACGCCTTTACCGTTTCGGAACCCTCGCAGGTCGCCGTCTGTTCCGGCAGCCTGGCGGAGATCTGGGTCCTGGCCGGCGGCCAGCTGTGCGCCGTGACCGAGGACGGTTTCGAGCAACATGGCTTGCAGCTGGAGGACGTCCCCTCCCTGGGAAGCTTGAAGGAGCCGAGCCTGGAGGCCCTGCTGGCCGTTGAGCCGGACTTTGTGGTGCTGTCGGCCAACATCGACGGCCACCAGGCCATCAGCCAAACCCTGGACGAGCTGAACATCCCCAACGCCCTGTTGAACGTGGAGACCTTTGAGGACTATCTGCGGGTGCTGGGCCTGTTTGCGGACATCACCGGCCGGGAGGATCTCTACCGCCAGAACGGCTTGGATCTGCAATCGCGCATCGACGAGATCCTGTCCGGCGTGCCGGAGGGCGCCGCGCCGGAGGTGCTGCTCATCCGCGCCTATTCCAGCGGCGCCAAGGCCAAGGGCAGCGACAACATGACCGGCGCCATGCTCAAGGACCTGGGCTGCGTCAACCTGGCGGATGAGAACCCCAGCGTGTTGGAGGAGCTGAGCCTGGAGTTCATCCTGGAGGAAGATCCCGACTTCATCTTCGTCACCACCATGGGCTCCTCCGACGAGGCGGCGCTGGAGGCCTTTGCCTCCAGCTTTTCCAGCAACCCGGCCTGGGCCTCCCTGCGCGCGGTGAAGGACGGCCGCTTCATCGTGCTGCCCAAGGACCTCTTTCACCTAAAGCCCAACGCCCGCTGGCCGGAAAGTTACGAGATGTTGGCGGAGTTGCTCTATGGGCAGGCGTAAGCGGCCGGGCGCGCCGCTGCTGTTCGCCCTGGGCGCCGTGGTTCTGCTGCTCAGCGCGTCGTGGAGCCTGTGCGCGGGGGTCTCCGGCTACAGCCTTTGGGATATGCTCTCCTCCCTGCTGTCCGGAGGCGGTACGGCCGCGCACATCCTGCTCTATGTCCGCCTGCCCCGCACCCTGGCGGCGCTGGCGGCGGGGGCCGGCTTGGCCGTGTCCGGCGCCATCATCCAAACCGTATTGGCCAACCCCATGGCCGGGCCCAGCATCGTGGGCGTCAACGCGGGGGCCGGCTTTGCCGTGGCCCTTTGCCTCGCCCTGTTTCCCACGGGCGCGGCCTTTCTGCCCCTGGCCGCGTTTGCGGGCGCGCTGGGCGCCATGCTGCTGATCAGCTTCGTTGCGCGCAAGACCTGGGCCTCCAAGACCACCTTGATCCTGGCGGGCGTCGCCATCAACGCCCTGCTGGGCTCCGCTTCCGACGCGGTGTTCACCCTTTGGCCGGACGCCCTTCTCGGCGCCAGCGCCTTTAAGATCGGCAGCTTCGCCGGGGTCAACCTGCGCACCCTGCTCCCCGCTGTCGCCCTGATCGTTCTGGCGTTGGCGCTGGCCCTTTGCCTTGGCAACGAGATGGATATCCTCGCCCTGGGCGACGACACCGCCCGCAGCCTGGGCCTGCCCGTTTCCCGAACGCGCTTTTTGCTGCTGCTTTGCGCGGCCGCGCTGGCCGGGGCTTCCGTGAGCTTTGCGGGCCTGGTGGGCTTTGTGGGGCTGATCGTGCCCCATGCGCTTCGCCTGGCCGCCGGCGGGGAAAGCCGCCGCCTGCTCCCCCTGTCCATCCTGTATGGGGCGTCCTTTACCCTGCTGTGCGACACGGCCTGCCGCCTGCTCTTCGCCCCGTACGAATTTCCCGTGGGCATCGCCCTGTCGTTCCTCGGCACGCCCTTTTTTCTCTGGCTGTTGCTGCGGAACCGGAGGAGGCGGGCGCATGATTGAGATACAGAACCTATGCGCCGGATACGGCGAGACTGCGGTGCTGCAAGGCCTCTCCCTGTGCCTGGCGGACGGCTGCCTGACGGCCATCGTCGGGCCCAACGGCAGCGGCAAGAGCACGCTGCTCAAGGCCGTGGCGGGCCTGCTGCCCGGCGTGCGGGGCCAGGTCCGCGTGGACGGAACGCAGGGGCTTTCATCCCAGCAGCTGGCCCTGCGCCTGGCATACCTGCCCCAAAGCCGCCCGGTTCCGGCCATCACGGCGCGCAGTCTGGTGCTACACGGCCGTTTTCCCCATCTGGGCTATCCCAGGCGCTACACAGCGGAGGACCGGAGAATCGCGGAGGCGGCCCTGGAGCGCTTTGGCGTGCTCCCCTTGGCGGATGCGTTTCTGGATTCCCTGTCCGGCGGCGAGCGCCAGAAGGTCTATCTGGCCATGGCCTTTGCCCAGGACGCGCAAAACCTCTTGCTGGATGAGCCCACCGCGGGCCTGGACATCCGCTGCCAGCTGGAACTGATGCAGGCCCTTGGCCAGCTGGCCGCCCAGGGGCGCGCCCTGGCCGTGGTGCTCCACGATCTGGACCTGGCCCTGCAGGCCTGCCACCGGGTGCTCCTGCTGTCCCAGGGCCGGATCCTGGCCTACGGCACGCCGGAGGAGGTGTACCGCTCCGGCATGCTGGCGCGCGCCTTCGGCGTCCAGGTGGAGCGCCTTTCCTTGCCGGGCGGCGGGGCGGCCTACGCCTTCCGCCTCCCCTCGCCCTAGCATCTTTTCCCGCTCTTCCATATCGGGACGCCGCCACATCGGCGTCCCCCTTTTTGCAAAAAAAGATGGGGGAACGCTTGGTTCTCCCATCCGCTTTCTTTCATAGCCCTCAACCCTGCGGCGCGTCCGCCAAGTCCTCCTCTGCCGCCGACTGCGGATGCAGCAGCGTTGCATCCAGCTCCAAGAGCCGAAAACCCAATCCGTCGCAGGAGGCGTTTTTATAGAGGATGCCGTTGTGCACGCCGTTGAAGGCCCCGCGCAGGGCCTCGCCGTGCAGGTGGCCATACACGCAGGCGCGGGCGGCATAGGCCTCCAGCAGCTGGGTAAAGCCGCTGACTTGGCCGTCCACCAGCAGGGGCGGATAATGCAGCATGCAGATCAAGGGGCTGTCCGGCGCCTTCTTTCTGGCGTCCTTGAGGGAAAGCTCCAGCCGGAGCAGCTCGCGCTTATAGATCTTCTCGTCCTGGGCGCAGGTCTTGCCCGCCTTGGGAATCTGCCAGCCCCGGGAGCCTGCCAGCACAAAGCCCTCGAAGGCGAGGGCGTCGTTTTGCAATACCCAAACGCCGGCGGGAGCCAAGGCGCGCAGCCTGCTCACGGAAGGCCACCAATAATCGTGGTTCCCCCGCAGCAGCACCTTTTGCCCCGGCAGCGCGAACACGGCCTCCAGGTCCTCCTTGGCCGCTTCCAGGCTCATCGCCCAGGACAAATCGCCCGGCAGCAGCACGACATCTTCCTGGGCGACGCGGGCTCGCCAATCCGCAGAGATCCTCTCAAAATGGCCTTCCCAATGGTCGCCAAAGACGGCCATCGGCTTATCCTGGCCGCCTGGCAGGTGCAGATCGGCTATGGCAAAGAGCCGCATGGGCTAATCGTCCTCGTCTTCCTTGTCCTCGTCCAGGTCGTCGTGGAGGAATTCGTCCTCCTCGTCTTCCTCGTCCTCCTCGCCGTCCTCGATGTCCAGCTCGCGGTTGATCTCCTTGAACTCGGCGCTGGGGATGTCCTGATCCATGGCGATGTCGATCTCGTTCATGCCGCTGGCAGCATCCAGCTCGCCCACCTCGTCGGTGACGATGCGTTCCTCCTCTTCGGGCACGGCGCGCTCCTGGCGGTGGATCTCCTTTAAGCAAAAGGCGCAAAGCTCCTCGCCGAGCACCACGGGATGTTCGCCGCATTCCGGGCAAATTTCGATGTCTTCCCTATCCTCTTCGCCGCGCATCTCTCGCTTGCAAACGGTGCAGTATCTTTCGGTGTCGGGCATGTAGTTGAGCTCGCAGCGCGGGCACTTGATTAAACCCATGAAATCCGTCCTCCCTGTGCTTCTATCTCAGCGGTCTATAGTATGATGGGAAAGCCCAGCCTGCTATTCGCTCTGGACCAGGACCATGGGGCGGTCCAGGGCGCCGCGGATCTTTGGGCATTGCCTTTTTTCTCGTGCAATAGTATATACCCTACGCCATAGCAGCGCAAGGGATTGCTTTGTAACATTTTCTTTGAAAGCATTGCGGCCATTTTTCCGGGTTTCAAAAGGGCGCTGCGGCTTTTCTTGACCTTTTTTCGCCCCCATGGTATACTATATCCGTTCATGCGACAGGTTCTCCCATGTTTAGCATTTCAAAAGAGCCTATAAATCGCACATCCATAGCCCCCCTTCGCGGGGCGCATCCCATTTTCATTTCTCACTGAACCTGAAGCATCTGGCCGGGCCTCTCGGGCCCGGCCTTTTTTCTCGCTTGAGGCGTAAAATCCCCTTGCGTCACCCCTTGTTCATGACGCTGCGTCATGGGATACACTCGGCGCTGAAAGGAGGCGAAAGGCTATGTCCAAATACACCACGGGCGAGGTGGCCAAGCTTTGCGGCGTTTCCGTTCGCACCATTCAGTACTACGACGCGCGGGGCGTCGTCAGCCCCAGCGAGTTATCCGAGGGTGGGCGGCGGCTCTACTCCCAGGAGAATCTGGAGCGGCTGCGCATCGCCTGCTTCCTGCGGGAGTTGGGCCTCTCCCTCAACGACATCTCCTCCCTCTTTCAGGAGGAGGGGTCCGGCGAGGTCATCTCCTTGCTGTTGCAGCAACAGGTCGAGGCGCTGCAGAGGGAACTGGCGGCCAAGCAGGAGCAGCTTTGCGCGCTGCAAAGGCTGATCGCGGCCAGCAAGGACTTCGCGCCCCTGTCCGTGCAAACCATCGGCGACATAGCCCTGACCATGGACCGGCAAAAAAAGCTGCGTCGTCTGCACGGCGTCTTGCTAACCATCGGCATCCTGGCGGATCTCATTTGGTTGGCGGCCATCGCGCTGTGGGTATTTCGGGGGACGTGGATCCCCTTTGCGGTGGCGGTTCCCGTCAATCTACTTCTATGCACGTGGCTGACCTGGCTGTACCGCGTCAAAACGGTGTACATTTGTCCCCATTGCCACGCGGTCTTCAAGCCTCGCCTGCGCGAATTTCTCTTCAGCCGGCATACCCCAAGGACCCGCACCTTGACCTGCCCCGCCTGCCGGCGGCGCTCCAACTGCGTGGAAACCTACCAAGAAGAACCCCAGGAAGACAGCGAAGCCTAGGCAAACAAAAGGCCCCTGCTCGCGGCGTTAAGCGCGCGGCAGGGGCCTTTGCCCGCTCAGTGGCGGACGGGGGCGTAGGTCTGTCCGAAGGTTTCCACGGTCACCTTCTTCATGCGGGGCAGCTGCTTGGGCCGGTTCATATACCGGTCGATCACCGGGGTGTTGACGATGGTATCCACAGCTTCCATCCCCTCCGTGACCTTGCCGAAGGCGGCGTATTGGCCGTCCAGGTGGGGCGCGTCGTCGGTCATGATGAAGAACTGGGATCCGGCGGAATTGGGCGCCTGGGTTCTGGCCATGGACAGGACGCCCCGGGTGTGCTTGAGGGGATTGGAGACCCCGTTGGCGCGAAACTCGCCGCGGATGGAAAAGCCGGGGCCGCCCATGCCGGTGCCGTCGGGGTCGCCGCCCTGCACCATGAAGCCGGGGATCACCCGGTGAAAGCCAAGCCCGTCGTAAAAGCCGTCCTGGATGAGCTTGACGAAATTGGCCACGGTGTTGGGGGCGGTGTCGGGATAGAGCTCCGCGCGGATGCGGTCTCCGTTTTCCATTTCAATGGTGACGATGGGATTCATAGGGCGTTCTTCTCCTTGTTATGTTATTGATTTGCGTCTAGTGATACTTGGGAAGCCAGTCGCCGTGGGCCTGGATCAGGTCGTCGCACAGGGCTACGATGTCGTCGATGGAGAGCTCCGCGGCCGTGTGGGGATCCATCATGGCCGCCTGGTAGATATAGTCCTTCTTGCCGGTGAGGGCCGCCTGGATGGTGAGCTCCTGCACGTTGATGTTGGTGCGGTTCATGGCCGCGCACTGAACGGGCAGCGGCCCCACATAGGTGGGGGTGACGCCGGACATGTCCGCGATGCAGGGCACCTCCACGCAAACCCCTTCCGGCAGGTTGGGGATCAGGCCCGTGTTGAGCACGTTGCCGCCGAACTTGAAGGGGCGGTTGGTCTCCATGGCCTCCATGATGCGGGAGGCGTATTCCTGGGTGCGCTCGTGGGTCAGGTCGTGCTTGAGCAGCACCTCGTCGCGCATGGAAGCCCACTTGGCGATCTGGTTGACGCAACGGCGGGGGTATTCGTCCAAGGGGATGTTGAAGCGCTCGATCAGCTCCGGATACTTGCTCTTGATGAAATAGGGCATGTACTCCGCGTTGTGCTCGGAGGACTCGGTCACGTAGTAGCCGAAGCGCTTCATGATTTCATAGCGCACCATGTCGTTGTGCTTGTCGCTGCGCTGGGCGGCCAGCTCCTTGATCTTTGGATACAGGTCCTGGCCGTCGCGGCTGATCTCCAGCAACCAAGCCTGGTGGTTGATGCCGGCGATCTTCCACTGCACGCTCTCGTCATAGGGCAGGCCAAGCCCTTCCAGCAGGGTCTTGGCGCAGACCTGCACGCTGTGGCAAAGGCCCACGGTCTTCACGCCCGTGGCCTTGAGCATGGCGCCGGTGAGCATGGCCATGGGATTGGTGTAGTTCAGGAACCAGGCGTCGGGGCAAACCTCCTCCATGTCCCTGGCAAAGTCCAGCATCACGGGGATGGTGCGCAGGGCGCGGAAGATGCCGCCGATGCCGAGGGTGTCGGCGATGGTCTGGCGAAGGCCGTACTTCTTGGGCACCTCGAAGTCCGTCACGGTGCAGGGCTCGTACAGGCCCACCTGGATGGCGTTGACCACGTAGGAGGCGCCGCGCAGGGCGTCCTTGCGGTTTTCCTCGCCCAGGTAGGCCTGAATCTTGGCCTTGCCGCCCAGGTTGCGGTTGAGGTTTTCCAGCATCTGGCGGGACTCCTCCAGGCGCTGGCCGTCGATGTCGTACAGGGCGATGGTGGCGTCCTCCAAGGCGGGGGTGAGCATGGAATCGCCCAGCACGTTCTTGGCAAACACGGTGCTTCCGGCCCCCATAAAGGTGATCTTGGGCATAGGCTTTGGTCCCTCCTTGCGCAAAATGGCTTTGTCTTTGGATGGATGGCGCGGGGATCCGCTCTCAGCTTTCCAGCTCCGGATAGGCCCGGCGGAAGCTTTCCGCAATCCCCTCCCGCACCACCAGCGTGGCCGCCGCGTCCGCCGGGGTCGGGGTCTTGTTCATGACGATCAGCGTATCGCCGGAGAAGTAGTCCACCAACCCCGCCGCGGGCCAGACCGTCAGGGAGGTTCCTCCCACGATCAGGGTGTCTGCCCGGCGGATGGCGGCGATGGCGGCGGCCGTCACCTCCTCGTCCAGCATTTCGCCATACAGGGTCACGTCCGGCCGGATCATGCCGCCGCAGGCGCAGCAGGGAACGGCGGGCAGGCGCTCCAGCATCTGGGCAAGGCTGTAGCGCTTGCCGCAGGCCAGGCAGTGGTTGCGGTGCACGCTGCCGTGCAGCTCATAGACGCGCTTGCTGCCGGCGGCCTGGTGCAGGCCGTCGATGTTCTGGGTGGCGATGCCGAGCAGCCGTCCCTGGGCCTCCAGATAGGCCAGGGCCCGATGGGCCCAGTTGCAGGCGGCGTCCGGGTAAAGCATGAACCTGGCGTAATACTTGAAGAACAGCTCGGGTTCCTGGCGCAAGCAATCGATGCTCAACAGGTATTCCGGGCTATGGCCGAAGGCCTGCATGGCTTGAAACACCCCGTCCCCGGAGCGAAAGTCGGGAATGCCGCTCTCGGTGGAAACCCCGGCGCCTCCAAAGAAGGCGATGCGCTCGGCCTTGTCCAGGGTTTGGCGCAAATGCATCCCTCTCACCTGCCTCCCATGGGTTTATGCGCGGCCGCGGTCCTCGGCCGCGTCCGACGCCCTTAGAGGATTCGCGGCCCGCGCCGCATTTCCTGCATGTTTTTCCTCGCGGGCGTTCGTTTGCCCGCCAAGCGGTTCGTCCTTTGGCTGCTGGAGGCACCAGGCGGCATGGTCCCGTACCGTCTCGTCCTTATCCTGTAGGTAGGGTTCGCCCAAGGGGCGGACGCCAGGGTCCTTCTTGGAGGCGGCGCAGAGCAGCGCCTGGGCCAGGAGGCGGTTCTTTCTGGCCGTATTGGGGCCGAGCTCGGCCTTCAGCCTCTGGTAGCAGGCCTTGTCCCCCGCCAAGAGGGCGTAGAGCGAGGGCTCGCCGTCCCCGCCGGGCTTTTCCAGCCCCTTGTTGTGGGGGCAAACCTCCTGGCAAGCGTCGCACCCCAACAGGCGGTCGCCCAGCAGGGGGCGAAGCTGGGGTGGATAGGGCTTGCCGGAAAGCATGTTCGTCCGCAGGCAGCGCGTCAGATCCACCTTGGCAAACTCCTTCAGCGCCCCCGCCGGGCAGGCCCGTTGGCAGGCGCCGCAGTCCTCGCAGCGGCGGATGGGCGCAGGCTCCGGCGTTTCCAGCTCCGCCTCCAACAGCAGGCAGCCGAGTACCATCTGGGAGCCGAAGCGCGGGTGGAGGACCAGGGAGTTTCTCCCCTGCACGCCCAGGCCGTAGGCCAAGGCCAGGGGCTTGAGGGGCACGCTGTCGTCCCGCCGGCAGGGCAACCCCGCCGCGCAGAGCTTTTCCGCCAGACCGCGCAGCAGCAGATAGGAGCGCTGCGAGGCGTAGTAATACGAGGAAATGCGCGCGTCGCCATGCTCCTTGGCCCGGAGATAGGGGTAGGCGGTGAGCAGCCTGGGTCTTCCCTCCCCATCGCGGCAAAGCCTTGCGTCTCCAAAGCCCGCCTCCAACGCGGTTTGCAGGATCTCTTGTTCCGTCATCTTGCCAGCTCCTTCCTCGGCAACCTGTATAGATGCACAAAAGGAGCCGGTTTTGGGCTCCTCTTGTGCGTGCGGGCGCTGGGCGCCTTAGGCGTCTCTTTCCGCCAGCATGTCCTTGACCTTCATCAGGCGCGTCAGGTTGCCGCGCTCGTTTTCATCCAGCTTCATGGTGATATAGCGGATGCTTTCCTCCATCTGGGGGATCATCACGTACTCCAGCGCGTTGACGCGGCGGCGGGTTTTTTCGATCTCGTCCGCCAGGCGGTCGCAGGTCTTTTCCACCTCCGCCAGTTGGATGAGCAGGGGCAGCATTTCCGCGATGGTCTGGATGGCCCCGTCCAGCTGGGCGCTGGTCATGGCGTAGCCGTAGGGCAGGCGCTCCGTGGCCTCGTTCTTAACGATGTCGATGCGGGGCACGTCCACGCTCATCACGTTGCGAAGCCCCGCCTCGATCTCCACCCGGCGGGAGGGGAAGAGCACGGCGTTTTCCAGCGCCTCGGCGCTCATCTGGGCCCGGGCCATGGCAAATTCCTTCAGGGCCACGGTCAGCGCCCCCTCCACCTGTTGGCGGAGCTGTTGGTTCTTGCGGATGACCTCCATGAAGCGGCGGACCATCTCGTCCCGCTTGTCGCGCATGAGCTTATGGCCGCGCACCGCGGTCTTGAGGCGGCGCTTGGTGTTGGTCAGCTCCATGCGCGTGGGGTTTACTTGCACGGCCGGCATTTAGGCCTCACCCGCCTTAGAGAGGTACTTATCCAGCATGTCGTCGCGGATGCGGCGCAGCTCGGCCCTGGGCAGCAGGCGCAGCAGCTCCCAGCCAAGGTCCAGCGTCTCCTGGATGGAGCGGTTGGTCTCGTAGCCCTGGGACACGTAGCGGGTTTCAAACTCGTCGGCAAAGTGGGCGTACATGCGGTCCACCTCGGTCAGGGCCGCGTCGCCCAGGATGACGGAAAGCTCCTTGGCCTCCTTGCCCCTGGAATAGGCGGCGAAGATCTGGTTCATGGTGGGGGCATGGTCCTCCCTCGTCTTGCCCTCGCCGATGCCCTTGTCCTTCAGACGGGACAGGGAGGGCAGCACGTCGATGGGCGGCTGCACGCCCATGCGATTCAGCTGGCGGGAGAGGATGATCTGGCCCTCGGTGATGTAGCCGGTCAGGTCCGGGATGGGGTGGGTCTTGTCGTCCTCGGGCATGGAGAGGATGGGGATCTGGGTCACGGAGCCGGGCAGGCCCTTGATACGGCCCGCGCGCTCGTACATGGTGGCAAGGTCGGTGTACAGGTAGCCCGGATAGCCGCGGCGGCCGGGTACCTCCTTGCGCGCGGCGGACACCTCGCGCAGGGCCTCGGCGTAGTTGGTGATGTCGGTGAGAATCACCAACACGTGCATGTTGCACTCAAAGGCCAGGTATTCCGCGGCGGTCAAGGCCATGCGCGGGGTGGCGATGCGCTCGATGGCCGGGTCGTTGGCCAGGTTCATGAACAGCACGGCCCGCTCGATGGCCCCCGTGCGGCGGAAGTCGGAGATGAAGAAGTCCGCCTCCTCAAAGGTGATGCCGATGGCGCCGAACACCACGGCAAAGGGCTCCTTGGAGCCAAGCACGGTGGCCTGGCGGGCTATTTGTGCCGCCAACTGGGCATGGGGCAGGCCGGAGCCGGAGAACACCGGCAGCTTCTGGCCGCGCACCAGGGTGTTCAGTCCGTCGATGGCGGAAATGCCCGTCTGGATGAACTCGTCCGGGTAGTCGCGGGAGGCTGGGTTGATGGGCGTGCCGTTGATGTCCAAGCGGGCCTTGGGGATGATGGGCGCGCCGTCGTCCCTCGGCCGGCCCATGCCGTCAAACACCCGGCCCAGCATGTCCATGCTTACGCT
>CALWRM010000147.1 GCA_944383925.1 uncultured Clostridia bacterium | reverse complement strand
CCCCGGGCAAATGCCCTCCGAAATGGAACAGCTGCTGGTGCCGGAGCTGGCGCTGGTTCCGCAGCTGGCCCAGCGCCATCTGGGCCAGGTGGATTGGCTGGCCCAGATACGGACCATGGAGCGGGGTCTTGCCGAGTCCGCCGCGCAGATCGAGCAGGGCTGGGGACAGTATTATGCGGGCGTGCAGGCCCTGCAGGAGGGCGAGGGACAGCTGCGCGAGGCAAGACAGCAGCTGGACGAGGGAAAGATCACCCTCGACCAGCAGCGAAAGCAGCTGAACGAGAGCCGAAACCAGGGCCAAGCCCAACTGGATGCGGCCAGGCAGCAGCTGGAGGAAGGCTGGAGCCTATACCGCAGCGGTGCGGCGGCCCTATTGGAACAGGACGCTGAGGCCACCCGCAGCTTCACGGAGGCCGAGAAGGAGATCCGCAGCGCCTACGACCAGGTGGACCGGTTGGATGAGCCCGTTTGGTACGTGCTCGACCGCGGGGGAAACTACGGCTATGCGGACTTTGAGCAGAACACCCAGCGCATCGCGGCCATCGGCCAGGTCTTCCCGGCGCTGTTCTTCCTGGTGGCCGCCCTGGTTTCCCTCACCTCCATGACGCGCATGGTGGAGGAGGGCCGCACCCAGATGGGCGTGCTCAAGGCTCTTGGCTACGGCCAGGGCAGCATCGCCATCAAATACCTGCTCTATGCCGCCATCGCCTCGCTGGTTGGCAGCGGGATCGGCATGACGATGGGCTTTACCCTGTTGCCAGCCGTGATCTACGGGGCCTACCAGATGATGTACACCCTGCCGGACGTGCACTTGCAGTTTATATGGAGCTACTTCCTCCTGGCGGAGCTGGCGGGGCTTTGCTGCACGGCGGGCGCGGCCTATCTCGCCGTTCGCCGTCAGCTGTGGATGACGCCGGCCAGGCTGATGCGGCCCAAGATGCCCAAGGTGGGCAAGCGGGTGCTGCTGGAAAAGATCCCCTGGATCTGGACTCGCCTGGGCTTTACGGAAAAGGTGACCGTGCGCAACCTGTTTAGGTACAAAAAGCGCTTCTTCATGACGGTCTTTGGCATCGCCGGCTGCACGGGATTGCTGCTGGCCGGGTTTGGGCTTCGCAATTCCATCATGGGCATGGTCGGCTGGCAGTTTGGCGACGTTTACCAATACCAGCTTTCCGTGGTTTGGACCGACGAGGCCACCAACGGCCAGGTGCAGGCCATTCAATCGGCCGTGCAACGCACGGGCCGGTTGGAAGGCATGGCCATGACCTACACCTCCGCCGTCACCCTGTGGACGGACGAGGAGGACAAGAAGGACGTGACCATGATCGTGGCCCAGGATACCCAGTCCTTTGCCCAGGAGGTCAATCTGCAAACCAGGGGCGAGCGCATCCCCGTTCCCCTGAGCGACGAGGGCCTGGTGCTCACGGAAAAGATGTCCCAGATCCTGGGCGTTCAGGCAGGGGACCGGGTCTTTGTCAACCTGGGCGAGGAGGGGAAGGACTATTCCCTGCTCGTCACCGGCGTCACCGAAAACTATGTCAGCCACTACATCTACCTGACCAAGACGGGGTATGAGCGCCTCCTGGGCAAGACGTTTGCGGCCAACCAGGCGCTTTGCTCCTTCACGGAAACGGACCAGGACTTTGAAAACGAGCTGGCCGAGACCCTCATGGGCCTGGACGAGGTCACCAGCGCCAGCTTCAACTCGGGCTTGGCGGATTATTTCGACGACATGATGGCCAGCCTGGATTCGGTGGTGTTGATCATCATCCTGTCCGCGGGCACGCTGGCCTTTGTGGTCCTGTACAACTTGGCCAACATCAACGTCACCGAGCGGGAACGGGAGCTTGCTACCATCAAGGTGCTTGGCTTTTACGACAACGAGGTGACCGCCTACATCACGAGGGAAAACGTGGTGCTCACCCTGGTGGGGACGGCGGCGGGGCTGGCGCTGGGGGTGCTGCTGCATCGCTACATCATCACCACCGTGGAGGTGGACCTGGTGATGTTTGGGCGCAACATCGAGTTTTCCAGCTATGTGTTTTCCGCGCTGCTCACCTTCGTCTTCTCCGCCCTTGTGAACCTGGTGATGCATAAAAAGCTCAAGCGCATCAACATGATCGAGGCGCTCAAGAGCGTGGAATAGGAGGCAAGGCATGGCCGAGCAATACTTCCAGGCGCAGCCGAGCGCCCAAAGCCGGGAAAGGCGGATCCAGGTTCAGCTGGGGGAGACGAGCCTGCGCTTTTTCACGGACAACGCCACCTTCTCCAAGGAACATCTGGATGAGGGAAGCCGCATCCTGTTGGAGGCTTTGCCGCCCCTTGGGGGGAGGGTGGCCGACCTGGGCTGTGGCTGGGGACCCATCGGCTGCTTTGCGGCCGCGAAAAACCCGGAGGCGGAGCTGTTGCTGCTGGATGTCAACCAGCGGGCCGCGGAGCTGGCCAGGCGCAACATCCTGGAAAACGGACTGAAAAACGCCGCCGCGCGCGCAGGAGACGGCTCGACGCAGCTGCCCGAGGGCCTTTCCGCCGTGCTCACCAACCCGCCGATCCGCGCGGGGAAAAAGCAAATGTACGGCCTGTTCGCCGCTGCGGAGCGGGCGCTGCTGCCGGGCGGCCGCCTCTATGTGGTGATCCGGAAAAACCAGGGCGCGCCTTCCGCGCAGGCCTATCTGGAGGGCTTGTTCGAAAGGGTGGAACGCGTGGCCAGGGAAAAGGGATTTTGGGTGCTGTGCTGCACCAAGGCCCAAGAAACAAAGGACGCGACAGAAGGGGGAGGAGAACATGAAGCTGGTTAGCTTCAACATCCGTTGCGACCATGGTCAGGACGGAATCAACAACTTTTGCCACCGGCAGGACCTGATCGTGCGCGTGATCCAGCGGGAAAAGCCGGACCTGATCGGTTTTCAGGAGATGCTGCCCCACATGCGCAGCCGCTTGGAGGAGAGCTTGGGGCAGGCGTACCTGTTCGTGGGCTGTGGCAGGGGCAAGGACCTTGGCGATGAGAGCATGAGCGTGGCGCTGCGCAAGGACCGGCTGGAGCTGGTGAATCTGGACGTCTTCTGGCTCTCGGAAACGCCCGGCGTGCCGGGGTCCCGCTTCAAGGAGCAGAGCGACTGCCCGCGGCTGTGCACCCATGTGCTGGTGCATGCCCTGGACGATGGGCGGTTGCTGCACGTATACAACACCCATCTGGACCACATCAGCTCCAGGGCCAGGCAGCTGGGCCTTGCCATGGTGCTGGAAAGGATCCGGAGGGACCAGAGGGAATGGCCCCATCCCATCGTGCTGATGGGGGATTTCAACGCAACGCCCGACAGCCAGGAGCTTGGGCTCATGAGGCAAATGCCTGAAATGCAGGATTTTACCGCGGAAATCCCCTGGAGCTTCCATGCCTTTGGCGGTTTGGAGGAGAAGGGCGAGGGACAGAAGATCGATTACATCTTCGCCTCCGGGCTTGTCTGCCAAGGCGCCAGGCGCTGGATGGACAAGGAGGCTGGGGTGTATCTTTCCGACCACTATCCGGTGGAGGTCTGCTGCCGGCTGGAAGACGAGGGCAGCGTTAAATGATTGCGCCGTTCTTGCGGCTTGCAAAGGGCCGATGGTATACTATTGCTAAAATGATCACAAAGTTGCGGAGGACAGTCTGCTATGGCATCCAATAAGATCTCAGACGCCGTGATCCGCAGGCTGCCTGGGTACTATCGATATCTATATGGGCTGGAGGAACAGGGCGTTGAGCGCATTTCCTCCCAAGAATTGGGCCAGCGCATGGGACTGACGGCCTCGCAGATCCGCCAGGACATCAACTGCTTTGGCGCGCTGGGCCAGCAGGGCTACGGATACAACGTTTCGGAGCTGAGGCAGTATATTGCCGGCGTGCTCGGCCTGGACCGCAGGTATCGGGTGGTGATCGTCGGCGCGGGAAATATCGGAAGGGCCGTGGCGGCCTATCCCAGCTTTCAAAAGCGCGGCATGGACGTGGTGGCCCTGTTCGATGTGGACCCGGAGCTGGTGGGCCAAACCCTGCCAAACGGAGCGCCCATCCTCCACGCGCAGGGACTCAAGGAGTACCTGGGAGCCCATAGCTGCCGCGTGGGCATCGTGGCCACGCCGGGCCAGGTGGCCCAGGAGGCGGCGAACATGCTGGTGGAGGGCGGGGTGCGCGCCATCTGGAACTTCGCGCCGGTGGACCTAAAGGTGCCCAGCCACGTGGTGGTGAATAACGTGCACCTAACCGACTCGTTATACGTACTGCTATACAAATTGAAGGAAAAGGATTTGGAGCTGGGCGTGGTGGAGGAGGGCGAGTAGCCGCCGCACCACGGGAATGATGCCGATGGCAAAATAGCGGGCAGGGACGACGCGTTCAGCGTTGCCCCTGCCCGTCTGCATGCGGCGCGTTGGGGGATTTTCCCTAGAATTTGCAACTTTGCTCGTTGCGCGCACGTTTCTTTTATGGCACAATAATAGATAACGGCTGCGCAGGCCGTACAGATAGTTCAGCGCTTTGGAGGGCATGGAATGAGCCAGGACAAGCAATGGATGGAAAACGAACGGGAAAACCAACAGGGAATCCCGGAAAAGACCCAGATTACGAAAAAAAATGAGACGCCGGAACGGACGGAAGGCGGCAAGGACGGGGGCGGTCGCGCCGGAGGAAAGCGGCCGAAGGGCGTGCTCGGATACGTGTTCGTGGGTTTGGCCCTGCTCTGCTTCCTGGCGGCCGCCGTGATTACCCTCACCTACCAGAGGGAATATGACAGGCTCCAGCTCATGCAGGAGACGGTCTCCGCTTCCGGCTTCTTCCCCGGCATCCTCGTGTACGGCCAGGATGTGGCCGGCTTGGAATACGACCAGGCCAAGGCCCTACTGGAGCAGGTGTTGGCCGAGGAGGACGCCCTTCGGGTGGTCAACGTTCAGCTGGATGGCCAGACCTACAGCCTGAACATCCCCGCCACCCACAACCTGGACGAGGTGTTGATCAGCGCCTTTAACGTGGGACGCGAGGGCGAGCTGGAGGAAAGGTATCAGATCATTACCGGGTTGCAGGATTCTCCCATGGATTTTGATATTACCACGCAGTTGGACGACAGCGGCGTGGACGCCTTTGTGGCGGAGCTAGCCCAAAGGAGCCTGGTGCCCGCGGTGGACGCTACGGTTTCCGACTTTGACCCCGAAACCCGCAGCTTCACCTTCACCGACGAGCAGACGGGCCGTCAGCTCTACGCGGATCACCTGCGCGAGCAGATCGACCTGATGATCAAGAACGACGATTTTAGCCGAACCCTGACGGCGGAATTTGAGGAGCTGCTGCCCAGCGTCACCAAGGCCCAGCTGGAGAGCCAAAACAAGCTCTTGGCCAGCTTCACCACCACCACCACCTCCAACTCCAACCGCAACACCAACATCCGCCTATGCTCCTCGGCCTTCAACGGCTATGTGGTGGCTCCCGGCGAGGTGTTCTCCATCAACGATCTCACCGGCCCAAGAACCGCCGCCAAGGGTTATAAGGATGCGGGCACCATTCGCGACGGCATCCTGGTGGACGAGCCGGGCGGCGGCGTTTGCCAGGTTTCCACCACGCTGTTCAACGCCGTGGTGCGCGCGGGCATGGAGATTGTGGAACGCCACAACCACTCTTGGCCATCCGATTATGTGGAAGTGGGCATGGATGCGGCCATCGACTACCCTGCCAAGGACTTCAAGTTTAAGAACGTTTCCGATTCCCCCATCTACCTAGTCGCCATCTTTGAGGATCGCGAGCTGACGGTGGAGGTATATGGCAAGCCCGTATTGGAAGAGGGCATCACCATCGAGCTGCGCTCCCATGTGGATTCCACCATCGAGCGCGGAGAGGACATTTACGAATTTGACGCCAACCTGCTCCCCGGAGAGACCGTGCAGCTGCGCAAGGGCAGGGACGGCAAGGTGGCCTCTACCTACATCCGCTACATGCGCGGGGATACCTTGGTGGAGGAAAAGCTGCTCTTTAAGAGCAACTACCCTGCCATCCGGGCCAAGTATGGCTATGGACCTGAGATTATTTTTGACGACACCAGCGGGCAGTAGGGCACCCTATGATCGAGCGCACCGCCAACCCGTTCCTCGCATGCACGGCTGAAGGGAGCTAGATGAGAGCCATGCCAAGATCTCCATACCAAAACAGTAATGAGCCTTATACCCGCGGAGGCAGCGGAACCACCAGCCCAGCCAGACGGGCCGGGGGCAACGGAAGACGCCGTACCCCGCCCAAACGCGGTAGGGGAGGCCGCAGGCGCGGCCGCAGCGGCGTGGCCATCGTCGCGGTGTTGCTGGTGCTGCTGGCGGCGGTGGGCGTCTTTGCCATCGTGAAGATCAACCAGGAAAAGCAGGAGGCGGAGCGCCTGGAGATGTTGGCCCAGGAAAGGGAGGAGCTGCTCGCCAGCGAAACCTACTACGAGGGCATCCGCGTAGACGGCGTGGATATCTCCGGCATGACCCGTCAGGAGGCGGAGGCAGCCTTGGGCGCCCAGGCCAGCGTGGATACAGGAAACCAGATCACCCTGACCGATGGCGAACAAAGCTACCCTCTGGAAGTGGTCTCCGGAAACGATCTGGCGGCGGTGTTGGACGAGGCCTATGCCCTCGGCCGCACGGGCACCGAGGAGGAGCGGCTGGCCCAGATCGAGTCGCTGACCCTGGAACCCGTGGACCTTCCGGTGACGGAGGGCTATTCGGTCTTGGATTTGGACGCCCAGTTGCAGGCCATCAAGGAACAGGTGGACATCCCTGCCGTAGACGCCAAGGTGACGGGCTTTGATACCTCCGAAAAGGAGTTCAAGGTCGAGAACGAGGTTGTGGGTCGGGAAATGGATACGGCCGCGGTGAAGAATGCCGTGCAGGCGGCGCTGGATAATGCGGACTTCGCAACGCCCATCGCCCTGAGCTTCCAGCAGGTGGAGCCGGCCTACAAGGCCGCGGACTTGACCGAGGCCAAGCTCTTGGCCAGCTTTAGCACCACCACCACCTCCAATTCCAACCGCAACACCAACATCCGCCTGTGCTCCCAGGCCCTCAGCGGCCAGGTGGTGATGCCGGGCGAGGAGTTTTCCATCAACAACATCACCGGCGAGCGTACGCCTGCCAAGGGCTACATGGATGCCAACGTCATCAAGAACGGCGTCTATGTGGAAGAGCCGGGCGGCGGCGTCTGCCAGGTGTCCTCTACGCTGTTCAACGCCGTGGTGCGCGCGGGCTTTACCATCACCGAACGCCATAATCATACGATCATGTCGAATTATGTGAACGAGAGCGAGGACGCGGCCATCGATTACCCCTACAAGGACTTTAAGTTCCTCAACAACTCCGACGGGCCCGCCGCCGTGGTGTTCAAGTTCGACGAGGAGAACAAGAAGCTCACCGCCTACGTGTATGGAACCCCCATCCTGGGCGAAGGGGAGACCCTCGACCTGGAAAGCAAGCTGATCTCCGAAACGCCCCAGCCCGAACCCACCTACCAGGAGGATCCAACCCTGGCATATGGAGAGGAGCTGCTCATCAGCGAGGGCCGCGCGGGCGCGAAGTACGAGACGTATCTGATTCACCTAAAGGACGGCAAGGAGGTTAGCCGCGAGCTGCTGCACAAGAGCACCTACCCGGCCAAGGCCTCCGTATATGCGATCAATTCCGCCGCGGTGCCCGGCGATGGGAATTTCGACGTGCCCGAGGAGCCGGATGCCGGCGGGGATGGCGTCTTGCTGCCCGAAGAGGGCGCCGTCCCGACGGAATAGCCCGGGCCGCGCCGCAACGGCGCGCCTGAAGGAGCGAACAAGGATGATGGGTTGTCTGGGAAATTTCCTGTGGTTTTTGTTTGGCGGGCTTTGGATGGGACTGTCCTGGTGGCTGGCCGGCCTTTTATGGTGCGTTTCCATCATCGGCATCCCCTGGGGCGTGCAGTGCTTCAAATTTGCCAAGCTGGCCTTTTTCCCCTTCGGCAAGGAGGTGGAGCTGGGTGGAGGCGGGGTTTCCCTGTTGCTGAACATCCTGTGGTTGCTCATCAGCGGCATCGCCCTGGCCCTGGAGGCCGCCATGATCGGCGTCTTCTTTTGCGTCACCATCGTGGGCATTCCCTTTGGCATGCAGTGCTTCAAGCTGGCAAAGCTCAGCCTCATGCCCTTTGGCGCGCAGGTGCGCGGTTAAGGGATTGTTCATGATTTGTACACCGTTTCTTTCGTTGCGTTCAAATCGCGTTTGTTGTATACTGTTCCAGGCGTAAATTGGCCCTCCAATGGGAGGGACCGGGAAAGGATGAAGAAACGAACGATGAAAAAGCTGATGCGCGTCGCCGCGCTGTTGCTGGCCGTCTGCCTGCTGGCGGGCTGTTCCCTGATCGAGATCGACGAGTCCATGATCGTCGTGGCCAAGGTGGGGGATAGGACTATCACCAAGACCGAATTCGACGAGTCCTTCAAGAACTACCTGGCCCTTTACGGCTACACCCCCGAGTCCTCCGACATTCAAGAGCAGCTACCCGAGATGAAGACCGGCTACCTGGAAGCCATGGTGGATAACCTGGTCATCGACATCAAGGCCGAGGAGATGGGCTTTGTGGCCACCCAGGAGGAGATCGACGCCGCTTACCAGGAGGCCCAGGATTGGTACGACGAGCAGTTCGCCAGCCTGGTGGAAATTTACGAGGCGGACGAGACCATCGAGGATCCCGAGCAGCATGCGACGGAAATCATCGAAAACCATATGACCACCTACGGCTATGCTTCCTTGGACGCCATGGCCGAGGAAACCATCGCCGCCATCCCCGGCGACAAGCTCTACGAGGACGTGGTCAAGGACGTCACCGTGACCGAGGAGGAGATCCAGGCCGAGTTTGACGCCAACGTGGCCTCCGACGAGGAAACCTATGCCGAAGACCTCGCCACCTTCGTGCAGGACTACAACGGCGGCATGACCCTGTATTGGAGGCCCGAGGGCCTGTTCTTCGTCAAGCATATCCTGGTGGCCCTCACCGAGGAGCAGCAGGATGAAATCAGCACCCTGCGCGCCGAAGGCAGCGACGAGGAGGCCGACAGCTACCGCGAGGAAGCCCTGGCGTCCCTGGACGCCAAGGTGGCGGAGATCCAGGAAAAGATCAATGCCGGCGAGGATTTCCAGACCCTGATCGACGAATACGGCGAGGACCCCGGCATGCAGGAGGGCGCCACCGCCTATGAGGATGGGTATCTGGTGTATGTGGGTAGCGAAGGCCTGTACATGGACGAGTTTGCCAGGGCCTGCGACAACCTGACCAAGGAGGGCGACATCAGCGAGCCCGTCGCCACCGACTATGGCTACCACATCATCCGCCGCTGCGCGGACCTGCCCTCCGGCGCCATCGAGCTGAGCGAGGTGCACGACCTGCTCAACGCCAAGCTGCTCAGCTCCAAGCAGAGCGAGGCCTATGACGAGGCCCTGCAATCCTGGAAGGAAGAAATGACCATCGAACTGTTTGAAAGCAGGCTGTAACCAATTCGAAATGAACGGGGGCTGCTGCGCCTGGAAGGCCGGGCAGCCCCTCTTTTGTCAGACGCGGCGGCTAGGCCGCCAGGCGGTCAGTGAAGGAGGAGTATCTATGAGAAGGACGAGATGGCTGGCCCTTGGCCTGTGCCTGCTCTTGGGCCTGGCGGGCTGTGCGGCGCCTCACACGCAGATTCCTCTGCAAACGCCCATGCCCACCCTGTCGCCAACGCCCGAACCTACGCCGACCCCGACACCCGCTCAACAGCTGGGCAACGATACCCTGGCCCAAGCTCCCAGCTATAGCACCTATGCCCTGCCCCTGGACCTGCGTTCCGGGGAGAGCTTTTCCACGGCGCTGTATAAGCTGGTGATGGATGCGGCGGCTGCCGGCGAGACGGAGGTTTCCCTCGAGGGCGTCAACGCGACCGCTGCCCAGGTGGATAGCGTGCGCGCCTTTGTGCTCGCCCGCGGCCAAAGCGCCTTCCTTTCCGACATCTCCTTGGAGGAGAATGCGCTTGCCCTTGTCTATACCAGCGAGGATACCACAGAGATTCAGCAGGCCGCCCAGGACTTCGACAAGGCCGCGCAAAGCATCCTGGAGGAATGCTACCAGACGGGCTACACCCAGCTGCAGTGCGCCATGGCCCTGTACCAATACCTGGGCCAGCACGTGGAGTACAGCTATGAGAGCATGGACGACGGCCTGTACGGTGCCATCGTGGATAAGAAGGCCATGGCCAACGGCTACGCCAACGCCTACGCCTTCCTGCTCGATCAGTTCGGCATTGAAAATGCGCTGGTGAGCGCGCCGGACAAGAGCCATGTGTGGAACCTGATCACCATCGACGGCGTGTCCTACCACGTGGACGTCACCTTCGGCGCCAACCTGCTCAAGGGTCAGTCGCTGAAGTTCTTCGGTATGAACGATGCGGCGGCCGCCACCGCCCTGGGCTATACCGGTTGGACCGTGAGCAACGGCGTGGCGGACCTGGAGACGCCCCTTTGCAGCTCCACCCGCTTTGAGGCCCTGCAAAAGGCCGGCCGCAGCGATATGGACTACGCGGGCAACGCCATCTATATGGACGCCTACGAGGAAGCGCCGGGCGTGAGCAAGCTGGACCTGCTCACCGGCGAGGTGAGCGTCGTGTTCAGCGAACAGACCGGCGGCATCGCCGTGCTGGACGGCCTGCTCTACTACCTGCGCAACGAGGACGGCTATCTGTACACGCTGAACCTGACCACCAACGAGACCGTTCAGCTCTTCGAGGGCACCAAGGTGACGGCCTTGGAGCGCCGCGGCAACGTGATCTATTACAGCGCGGAGGGCCAGAGCGAGATGGGCCAGATTTCGCCGTAATTTAAAAGCCGGCTGCAAACGCTCGTTGCCGGCCGTGATGGAAAAAAGCGAACGGCAAACCAAAGGAGACCCCTTCCATGGGAGGGGGCCTCCTTTTTTGTTGCGCCGCCATGGGGGCTGGAGCCGTCCGCATTGGCCGCCTTGTCCGCCGGACAACGGGGAAGGGCGTTCGGCTTTTTCCAGGAAAAAGACGGGGATCCGGCGTGCTATCCTTGTGTCCATACCAAGGCGAAAGGGAGGAGATGCAGGGATGAAGCAAACGGCCTTGCCTAGGGAAGAGGAGCAGTGTTACGAGCGATTGACGGGCCTATACGGCGCCTTTCTGGAAGGCAGCGGTTGGCTCCGGGAAAAGTACCGCCGCAACCACGAGCTGTATCTGGAGCAGGTGCTCGGCAGGGACCAGGGTCAGGGCCTGCGCACGGGCACGCCGGTGCTCTACGCCACCTACAGGACCGAGCTGAGCGATGCGATGGAATCCATTCCCGAGGCGCTGTTTCTAGCCAGGCGCAAGGGGGATGAGGAGAAGGCCCGCCGCATCACGAGCCTACACAGGGCGGTGTTGGAAAGGCTGGGTTTTGCCGAGGAATACCAGCGCATCTGCGAGTACAGGCTGCGCTACGGGGTTGGCTACAGCGAAAGCGGGGTGGCCGACGGCGAGCCGACGGTGCGCGCCTTCGACCCGCGGGCGGTGCTGACCGATCCGCTGTGCGAGGACCTGCAGGAAGGCAGGGCGGTGTTCAAGATCAGCTGCCACAGCCCCGAGTACTATGCGGCGAAGTATCCCAAGGCCTTTGAGGAGCTGGAATGGAGCAAGCGGGCGCTGCCCGGCTGGTCCGGATCTAAGGACGTGATCCCCATGCTCAGCTGCTACATCAAGGAGCGGACGGAGGGCGGCACGGCCGTGCATCTGATCAAGCTGGCCGCGGGCCAGGTGCTCTACGACTCCAGGAACACCCATGCCCAGGGCCTCTACCGCCACGGAGAATACCCCTTTGTCGCCTGGATCTACGACCGCATTCCGGGAACCCCCTGGGGGTTTGGCTGCTTCGATTACCTGGCGCCGGTGCAGGAATACATCGACAAGGTGGACACGCTGGTGCTGCGCTCCTTGCAGCGCACGGCGCGGCCCAGGCTGATCGTCAACCGGGCGGCGGGCATCGACCCGGACCTGCTCCGGGACGAGCGGGAGGAGATCATCGAGGCGGACAGGGTGGACGAAAGCGCCATGCGCTGGCAGCCCGCGGCGCCCTTGGCTCCCTACGCCATGGAGATGCTCAACCTCAAGACCGAGATGCTCAAGCGGGAGAGCGGTCAAAACGCCGCCTCCAGGGGGGAGCTGCCCTCCAACTCTAGCTCCGGCACGGCCATTTCCCTGTTGCAGGCCGCGGGCAGCAAGCGGGCAAACCTGTCGCAGTTCGCCATCAACAACGCCTTTGCCCGCCTGGTGCGCCAGGTGGTGTCCAACCTCTACGAGTATGGAAGGCCCGGCCAAACCTATCGGGACGGGGAAAGCTACGTCACCATGGACCCGGCGGACGCGGACGGCGGTTGGGAGCTGGATCTGGAGATTCGCCTGCAGCAGATGCCCCAATACCAGAGCGTCTACCAGAACCAGCTGCTGTTGCAGCTGGTGCAGATGCAGGCCTTGCCGCCGCGCGCGGCGCTGAGCCTGATGGACATCGAGAACAAGCCGTCCATCCTGTCCGCCATGGACAGGTTTGCCGATAGCAACAGCGACGGAAATAACGCAGAGGAGGAAAGATCATGAACGAGGAACGCATGCCAAACACCACGGAGCAAGCCCAGGGCCAGCCGGTTCTGCAGGAGCAGGCAGCCAATCCCCTGGACGCCCTGCTGCAGGAGCTGGGCATGAGCCCGGAACAGGCGGCGGAGCTGCTCTCCCAGGTGGTGCAAAGGTCCACGGCCCAGCGACGCCGGGCCGAGCAGGTGCTGGAGGCCATCGAGCTCATCGGCGACCCCAACTTCACCGTGCAGAGCCTTCGGGCCAACAAGGCCGCCATGGAGGCCCTGGAAGCCGGCGAAAACATCGGCTCCATCTACCGGCGCTTCTTCCTGCGCAGGGAGCCGCAGGCCGTGGAGCGGGACGCCAACTTGGGCGCCGCCGCCGGCGCGGGCCTGCACCTGACCAGGCAGGACATCGAGCGCATTTCCGAGTACGTGGACCGTACCGGCAGGGTGTACAGTCTGTAAACTTTCCGGCCTTGACGGCGGTGTGTTGCGAGCGCCAGATAGGAAAAACGCGCAAGGAATCAAAGAAGGAGGGTTCTTTACATGTCCACCATGAACACGACCTCGACCACCGGCTTGCATGTAACGCTGCAAAACTATTACGACGGCAAGCTCCTCATGGAAATGGAAAAGCGCCTGGTGTTTTACCAAAACGGCCAGCGCAAGGCCCTGCCCAAGCACAGCGGCCGCGCCGTGGAGTTCTGGCGCTACAAGCCCTTTGATGCCGTGACCACGGCGCTGACCGAGGGCGTGATTCCCAACAGCCAGACCCTTTCCATGGAGAAGGTGGTTTGCAACGTAGCCTCCTACGGCGGCTATGTGGCCACCACCGATGTGTTGAGCCTGACCGGCGTTAACACCCAGACCAACAACCTGGTCAACCTGATGGCCAAGCAGGGCGCCCTGTCCATCGACCACATCGTGCGCGACGCGGTTAGCGCGGGCACGCAGGTGCAGTACGCGGGCAGTGCCGCCAACCGCACCGCCATTTCCGCCACCCACAAGCTCACCATTGCGGACATCCGCAAGGCCGTGCGCACCCTGGAAAAGAACGGCGCGCCCAAGTTTAACCGGGGCGGCAAGGGTTACTACAAGGCCATTGTCGGCTCCGACGCCAAGTATTCCCTGCAATCCGATTCCCTTTGGGAGGAGAAGGGCAAGTACCAGCAGGCCGAGCAGATTGAAAACGGCGAGATCGGCAAGCTGTTCGGCGTGATCTTCATCGAGTCCAGCGAGGCCAAGGTGTTTAGCCAGGCCGGCGCAAGCCAGGCAGATGTGGGCGCCACGCTGGTGTTTGGCGAGGACGCGTACGGCGTGGTGGACCTGGGCGCCGTGGGGGACAGCCCGGTGCGCAGCATCATCAAACCCCTGGGCTCCGCGGGCAGCAGCGACCCCTTGGATCAGATCGCCACCGTCGGCTGGAAGGTGGAGGGCTTTGCGGCCACCATTCTGAACCAGGACTGGATCGTGCGCATCGAACACGGCATCGAGGCCTAGCCTTCCGCAGCCAGGCGCCGGGTTAAGCGGGCGGGGAGGGGCGCTTCGCCCTTCCCCGCCCGTCTCCTATGCCGGGTAAAGGAAGGCTGGCATCAGGCCGGAAGCAAAGGAGAGAACAGGATGAACGTATCGGAACTTCGCAGCCTTGCGCTGAAGAAAATGGGATATGCCAACCAGGACCTCGAACACCAGGACGTGCTGCTCGATCACAGCCCGGAATTGCTGCTCTATCTCAACGAGGCGTATTTTCGGGCCTTTTCCAGGCTGCGCCCGCTAAAAAGGCAGGAGGTCGTGCTCGACGGCGAGCGAGGGTTTGCGCTGGAGGAGTTGGAGGCCAGCCCCACGCGCATTCGCTACATCGAGCACAAGGGCGTGCGCCACAGGCAGTGCCTTCCCTACGACCGGGATATGCAGCGCCTGACGGTCTTCTTCGCCAAACCCTGGGATTCGGTGGCCATCGGCTACGAGTATGACCCGCCCGCCTTGGAAAACGACTGGGACGAACCGCAGATCCGCCCTGCCTTTTTTCACAGCGCCCTGGCCGATTACGCAGCCGCGCGGGCGCTGGAGCAGGAGGGAAAGCGGGAGGACGCGAGCCAGCTATACGCCGCCTTCGAGCGGGCGCTGGCCCTGCTCAAGCCGGCAGCCGGCCGTTTCCATGGCGCGGTACAGGAATGGAAAAACCTATAGGGAGGGAGGAACATGCGGCAGACCATCGCCTACTTCACCGGCTTGGATGAAAGAAGCGGCGCCTTGGCGGGGGATGCCTCCGCGGCCTTGACGGCCAAGAATGTGGTGACCGATCACGGCCGCCTGGCCAGCGCGCCGGGTCCGGCGGCCGTGGTGGAGCAGGGCCCGCCCGGAGAACCCACGGCCCTGTATGTGTTCTCGGACCGGATAGGAGGGGATACCTTTTCCTACATCATCGTGGGCACGAAGCAGGGCGTCTATGCCTACAAGGACGACCAGTGGCGCTGCCTGTTTTCCGGGGCGTCCGGCGGGGATTGGGGGTTTTTGACCTACCAGGACGACGACGACACCCTGCTCATCTTTGGCAACGGCCTGGATCCCGTGCAGCTGTGGAACGGCGAAACGCCCCTGGCCAGCGCGCTGCCGGGCGCGCCCGCCAAGGGCCGCTTCTTCGCCCTGCATTATGAGCGGGTGTGGATGTGCGGCGACTTTGACACCCCGGACCGGGTGTACTATTCCCGGGTCATGGATGTGACCAACTGGAGCGCGGACGTGGAGATCCCCGATCGGGGAGGCGGCTTGGTGGAGCTGCCCACCTTCGACGGCGGCCGCGTCACCGGGCTGTATCGGGTGGGATCGGATCTGTGCGTGCTCAAGTCCACCACGGCGCTGCTCGTGTACGGCGCTTCGCCGGACAACTACCAGGTGGTGGAGATGAGCGGAAGCCTGGGAACCATTGCCGGCCGCTCGGCCGCCGTCGCCGGCTTGAGCAGCTATTTCCTGACCACCCACGGCATCGGCGTGCAGACAGGCACCACCCTGTCCTTGCTGGATGATCGCAAGCTGCCCAGGCTGTTCAACAAGAGCTATAGCCTGGATGGCGATCCCTGCCAGGAGGGGCTCGGCCCCGCCTTTGGCAACTGCGCCGTGGGAATCTACCACAACGAGCGGCTGTATTTCGCCCTGCCCGTCGGGCAGCAGGCCAAGAACAGCCTGTTGCTGGAGTACGACCTTGGCAGGCAAACCTACATGATCCATACCCCCGGCGCCATTGTGGCCCTGGCCAGGGCCGGGGACATGCGCGAGAAACTGTACATGCTGACGGACCAAGGCGCGGTGCTGGAGTGGGGGACGGACCCCCATCCGGGCGAGGGAGACGCCCTTTGGTGCACGCCCTGGCTGGACTTTGGAACGAGCCAGCGCAAGACCATCACCGGCTTTTCCCTGTATGGCAGGCTGTTTTCCAGGGAAGGCACGCCCTATGTGCGCGTGAGCATTCAAAGCGATCTGGAGCGCCGCACCCGCGTGTTGCGGCCGCGGCATGGGGGCGAGGAGCTGTACCGCTATCGGCTGCGGATCAAGGGCAGGCGGTTCCAGATACGCCTGGAGGCCCAGCCGGGCACCGGCTTTTGCTTTACGGGAGGATTGGAAATGGAGGTGGAGCTTTGAGCGACACCAGCTTTCGCGTCGATACCGTTCCCACCCCCCGGCTGGACCTGTACGGCGCCCTCACCAAGGACCTGCAATACTACATGCAAAACAAGCAGACCCTGCCGCCAAGCCCCAGGTCCGCCCTGGCGGCGGAGCAGGAAAAGATCAACAAGTTCATGCAATATGTCAACGAATCCTTCATCATCAAGGGCTTTTCCAAGTACAACCCCGTGCCCGAGCAGGCGGTGGATTCGGACGTGACGGCGGTCTACAACGACGAGACCAAGACCTTTGCCCAATCCTTTGTGCCCATCGCCCGGTTTACCCTGCAATGCAAGTACGTTTCCCATCTGTACGTCCACTGGGTGCTGGCCGGGGATTATCGGCGTGCGGACGGCGTTGCCGAGGGCGACGGGCGCCTGCAGGTGCAGCTGTTCATCAACAACCAATCCGAGGGGCTTTGGCAGCAGGACCTGGCCCCCGGCAAGCGCAGCCTGTGCCAGGCGCTGTTTTTGCCAAACAGAACCGCCGGAAGCTACGCCGTCGAGGTGTTGGCCAGGGTGGACATGGGAAGCCTGCAAGTTTCGCCCGGCGGCGCCCACGCCGCCGGCTATGCCAAGCTTAAGACCACGCAACAATAAGGTTTGGGAGGGAAAAACCCATGGCAAGCTACGATAAATCCAAGGACAGCGCCTATACCAGGCAGGTGCAGCAGGTGCTCTCCAGCTTGGGCGCCGACCTGGGCGCGGGCGGCATCGACGGAAAGTGGGGTGCCTACACCCAAGCGGCCTATGAGGCCAACAAGGCAGCCGTGGATGCGGCTCTGTACGGTTCCGGCGGCAGTCAAAACGCTTACCAGAGCGCCTATCAAAGCCTTTGGGACAGCATGCCCCAGCTGAGCTACACCTACGTGTCCACGCCTAGCTACAGCTATGAATACTACTACTCCATTGGCGATGCGTTGGAGGCCGCTAACTACGAAAAGCAAAAGCAACAGGCCCAGACCAACCTGGAAAACGCTCAGGCCGCCCTGCAGGAAAGCGTCAAGACCACCAAGGCGAACGTGGAAAAGTCCACCACCGCCAGGGGCTTTGGCCGCTCCTCCTATGCCACGGACGCGCTACAGGCAACGGACTTGGCGGCGATGAGCCAGGGCCAGGCGCTGCTGGCCGACTTTGATCAGACCCTGATGATGCTGGACGCCCAACGCCACGCCAACGCTGCGGCCTATGCCTCCAACGCCTTTCAGGCCCAGGAGAACCGGCAGCTCCAGGCGAGCATTGCCAACGCCCAGATGGCCAACGAGCTGGCCCTCAACCAATGGAAGGCCCAGCTGGATCTGATGAACAGCTACAACCAGAACCTTTGGAGCGCGTCCAGCTACAGCGGCGGTTCCTCCGGTTCCTCCGGACGAAGCTCCTCCTCGTCCTCCTCCAAGAAGTCGAATTCCTCCAACATGTCCAGCCTGTTTTCCTCCGTAAAGAAAAGCACCTCCACGAGCAAGGGCGGCGTGCGCGTGAGTTCCCAAAACATCAGAAGCCGCTAAAGAAACCTTGGACGCCCGAGGACGGTGGATGCGCCACCGTCCTTTTCTTGTCCCCAAACGGCCCAAAGACCGGCGGGCGCTCGACGAAAAGGGTCAAAAGCGCCTGCAGCCGGGCGCCGTCCACCATGACTGGCTCTATTGAGGAGTGGGGCGTCTTTCCGGCTCCAGGAGGTTCCAAGGCGGCACACGGCACGGCGTCGAGATTGAATTTGGCGCTGGGCTGTGCTATAATAACGGAAATTGCCGCTTGTCCAGAAGGCGGTGGCAGGGAAGGAACGAGAGCCTTGTTGAATGTGCCCAACAGCCTGACGCTGCTACGTCTGGCCATGATCCCCTTGGTGCCGCTGTGCTTTTTCGTCTGGCAGGAACCTCGCTGGGCGCTGGTGGTATATCTGCTGGCCAGCGTGACCGACGTGTTGGATGGTTATCT
>CALWRM010000146.1 GCA_944383925.1 uncultured Clostridia bacterium | reverse complement strand
TTTTAAGAAGCAAAAGAAAACCTCTATGCAAATGGTTCGTCCATTCACATAGAGGTTTCATATTTCCCGTTCACTTGGCATAGGTTAGTATTTTCGCAATACTTCTTTATGCTCCTCTGCCATTCCGCCTGGGGCCTTTTTCGTCTCCGCCTTCGTTATAGGATTATAGGATGGCGCGCAGCCCGCTCTCCATCCATGCGGCCGGCAGGCCCGCATGTTCGGCCATGTCCTCCGCCAGGGCTTGGAGGCTCTCCTTGTCCAGCTTCAGGTTCAGATCCCGAAGGTTGACCGGACAGCGCAGGGTGTCGCGCAGGAAGATGCGCAGCTGCTTTTCGCCGATGCCGGCGATCTCGCCGCACAGCCGCATCTCCACCAGAACGCCCAAGCCCACCACCTCGCCGTGCAGATGGGTCAGGCGGCCGACGCCCTCGTCGCTTTGCAGCCTGGTCAGGGCGTTGTAAAAGCAATGGGCCAGCTCCCCCAGGCGGCGGTCGGAGCCCAGCTGGGTCATCTGGGCCGTTAGAAAGATGTTGCTGAACAGGACCCGGGAAAGAGCTTGCGCGTCCCCGTCCATGGCCCCTTGGGCAAAGGAAAACTGCTGGAGGACGATGTGTTCGGCTTGGGAAATGGCCGCCTCCCACAAAGGGGTGGAGGGGTTGTTGCGGTACAGCTTGGCCGAAGCGGCTTCGGACAACTTCGCCAGGGAGTCGGCAATCCCGGACGCCAGACTGCGCCTGGGCGCGTCTGCCAGCAGCGTCTCGTCCACATACACGCCCATGATGGGCCTGGTCATGTCCACGCGGCCGCTGCGATGGCCTTTTTCGTCGTAGAGGGCGATGAGCCTCGTGGCAGCGGAGCAGGTGGCCGCCACCGTCGGCAGGAGGAACAGCGGCAGACCGCTCTGTTCGGCCACCGCCTTGGCGATGTCCAGCGCTACACCGCCGCCCACGCCCAGCACCGCCTGGGCGTGCAGCTCCTTGGCCCTGGCCGCCAGGGCTTGGCATTCCTTCCAGCAGGGCGCCGCCTGATAGAGCAGCTCCCTGTGCAGGTGTTTGAGGCCCGGCACCTGTAGCAGGGGCAGGGCCTTGGCCAGGGCGCGGCCTCCCCCCATCACATATAGGCTATCCAGCCCGCGCAAATCGTCGCAAAGCCGAAGCACGGCCCCCGGGGCCTGCACATAGCGGCCCATGTTCGCCTCGATTACCACTTTGTCCGCGCCTCCTTCTCGTCCACGGCGAAGCCGACGCCTAGGGCGTCTCCTCCTCCAGGCCCAACGCCTCCTGGATGCGCTGAATCAAGCGCTCCCTTCCCTCTCCATTGAGGGAGGAAAAGGGGATCACCTCCCAGGGCTGCACGGCCAGGGTGCGGCAGATGAGCTGCACGGAGCGTTGCCGCTGGGCCTTGGAAAGCTTGTCCGCCTTGGTCGCCACCACCGTGTAGGGCAAACCGGCCGCCTTGATCCATTCCGCCATCTGCCGGTCGTGTTGACCGGGTTCGTGGCGGATGTCCACCAGATGAAAGATGTGTTTCAGGTGGGGGGAACCGCAAAGAAAGTCGTTCATCATGGTTCCCCAATCCTCCTGCATGGCCTTGGAGACCTTGGCATAGCCATAGCCGGGCAGGTCGATGAGGTGAAAGGCCTCGTTGATCAGGAAGATGTTGATCACCCGGGTCTTGCCCGGCTCCGAAGAGGTCCTTGCCAGCTTCTGGTTGTTGCACAGGCAGTTGATCAGCGAGCTTTTGCCCACGTTGGACTTGCCCGCCACGGCGATTTGGTCCAGGCCCCGGCCCGGAAAATCGCTGTTCTTTACGATAGATGTCACGAAACTCGCCTTTTTAATCCGCATACCGTCCCTCACCTTGCGTCCTGCGGGCCTTGGGCCGGCGGATCCACCAGCACGCGGCGCAGCACCTCGTCGATGGAGCGGACCATCACCAGCTGCATCTGCCCGCGCACGTTCTCCGGGATTTCGGCCAGGTCCGCCAGGTTTTCCGCTGGGAAAAGCACCGTGCGGATGCCCCGCCGGAAGGCCGCCAGGGTCTTTTCCTTCAGCCCGCCGATGGGCAGCACGCGGCCGCGCAGGGTGATCTCCCCCGTCATGGCCAGGTCCTGCCTGGCCGGCTTGCCGGACAGGGCGGACGCCACCGCCGAGGCGATGGTCACGCCGGCCGAGGGGCCGTCCTTGGGCGTGGCGCCCTCCGGCACATGAATGTGGATGTCCGTCGTCTTATGGAAGTCCGCGTCCACGGACAGCTCCTGCGCGTGGGCGCGGATGTAGCTGACCGCCGCCTTGGCGGATTCCTGCATCACCTCGCCCAGGTTGCCGGTGAGCAGCAGCTGGCCGCTGCCCTTCATGGGCACGGCCTCCACCACCAGCATCTCCCCGCCCGCGGAGGTCCAAGCAAGGCCGTTGACCGTACCCACCCTGGGCGCGGCCAGCTCCGCCTGGTCCCGAAGGAATTTGGGCGGGCCCAGCAGTTCCTGCAAGCGCTTTTTGGTCACCTTCACGCTCTTTTTTCCCTCCAGGGCCAGCACGGCGCCCTTGCGGCAAAGGGTGGCCAGCTCCCTTTCCAGGTTGCGCACGCCCGCCTCGCGGGTGTATCCGTCGATGATGGCGCGGAGCGTCTCCTCGTCCAGCTTGAGGAAGCTCTTCTTCAGGCCGTGGCGCTCCAGCTGCTTGGGCAGCAGGTGGCGCTTGGCGATTTGCAGCTTTTCCTCGTCGGTGTAGCCGGAAATTTCGATGACCTCCATCCGGTCCACCAGGGGCCTTGCCACGGTATCCAGCGTGTTGGCGGTGATAAAAAACAGCGCCTTGGATAAATCGAAGGGGATGTCCGCGTAGTGGTCCCGGAAGGTGGTGTTCTGCTCCACATCCAACACCTCCAGCAGCGCGGCGGAGGGGTCGCCGTGGGCGGAGACCTCCATCTTATCGATCTCGTCCATCAGGATCAGCGGATTCATGGACCCCGCCTGCTTGACGGAGTTGAGGATGCGGCCGGGCATGGAGCCGATATAGGTGCGCCTGTGGCCGCGGATCTCGGACTCGTCGTGCACGCCGCCCAGGGAGATGCGGGCAAACTTGCGGTTGAGGGCCTTGGCCACGGCTGTGGCGATGGAGGTTTTTCCAACGCCCGGAGGCCCCACCAGGCAGAGCACGGCCCCTCGCTTGGCCCCGGTCAGGGCGTGGACGGCCAGAAACTCCAGGATGCGTTCCTTGACCCGTTCCAAGCCGTAGTGGTCCTCGTCCAGCACCTTTCTGGCGCGCTCGATGGACAGATCATCCTGGGTGTACACGCCAAAGGGCAGGCTTAGGATGGTCTCCACATAGTTTCGGCAGACCTCCATCTCGGGCGAGGAGCTGGGCAGGCGCTCCATGCGGTCCAGCTCTTTTTCCACCTTTTCCCTGGCTTCCTCGGGCAGGGTCAGGCCCTGCAGCCTTTCCCGCAGGGCCTGGATAGCGCCCTCCTCTCCCTCGCCCAGCTCCTGGCGGATCACCTTTTCCTGCTCCCTAAGGTAGTATTCTCTCTGGTTTTTCTCCATCTGGCGGCGCACCTTCTTATCGATGCTCTCCGCCAGGCTCTTGACCTCCAGGAGCTTGGACAGATAGACGCAGAGCAGCTCCATGCGCTTGGCCACGTTGGTTTGGGCCAGGATCTCCTGCTCCTGCTCCAGATTGCCCAAGGTCTTGGCGGCGATGGTATCGGTCAGCTGGCCGTTGTCCTCGATGCTCTGGATCACCGCCTGCACCTCTTGGGGTAGGGGCGCATGCTCGCATAGGGCGGCGAAGCGCTCCAGCAGGCATTCGCGCAGGGCGTCCATACGCACCCCGCCCTCGCCCTTGCGCTCCTGCGCCTCCATCACCTGGGCATAGCGACAGCCCTCCACCAGCTCAACGGCCAGGTGCCTGGCGCGGCGGTTGCCCTCCGCCAGCACGCGAAGCAGGCCGCCCGGCAGGCGGATCACCTGGCGCACGCTGGAGATGGTTCCCATGGGGAAGAGATCCTCCATCTCGGGGTCTTCCGCCTGGTTTCTTTGGGTGACCAGGTAAATCGGCTCGTCCCTTTCCATGGCTTGCTGGAAGGCTTGGATGGAAGCCTCCCGTCCAACGTCCAGATGGATGAGCATGTTCGGATAGACGCTCACGCCGCGCAAAGGCACCATGAGCATTTTTGTCGTGGATTGATTTTCTTGCATATTTCTCTCTCTTTTTCAATGATTTCCGTTGAAACGGTCCTAGAAGCGCACTCCCTATTGGCCGTACAGCTCGCGCACCATCCGCAAGGATTCATGGGTGCCGATATCATAGCACGGCGCGTCCGTGATATAGGCATACAGCTCGCCGCGCTTTTCCCGCAGGAGCCATTCCGGGAAGTGCCCCGGCGAATCGGGCGAGTTGCCGGTGGATAGATACTCGGGCAAGAGAGCCAAGGTTTTCGCCGGATACAGGTAGAGGGCGAACACCGCCAGGTCGCTTTGGGGCTCTTTGGGTTTTTCCACCAGCTCCAGCAGCCGGTTGTCCCCGTCCACCTTGGCCACGGCAAAGCGGCGCAGGATCTCCAGGCTTTCCTGCCGCTGGCACAGCAGCAATGGGGCGCGCCTGCGCGCAAACTCCCGACAAAAATCGCCGTAATCGATCATGAGCAGGTTATCCCCGGCCACCACCAGGCAATCTTCAGCAATGCCCGCGGCCTTGCGCACAAAGTCCATGTCGCCAATGGCCCCGAGCTTGGTGCCGTCCTCCGAAGTGCCGTCATCCCATACTTGGAGCTTGCGCACACAGTGCTTGGAGGCCCATCTCTCAAAATGCGGATAAAAGCGGCTGTTGGAGACCACATGGATGGCCTTGACGTCTTCGATACGATCCAACGCCTCCACCAGGTGATCCAACATGGGCTTGCCGCCCACGGACAAAAGCGCCTTTGGAAAGTCCTTGGTCAGGGGGAAAAGCCTCGTTGCATAACCAGCTGCCAATATGATCGCCTGCATCGTCCTCAAGCCTCCTTTTCCACGGGTAAAGATCTGGTTTAGTATATCACACAAAAGCCCATCCGAAAACCCTTGCGCCGCCGGTTCCTGCACAAGGCGGGAAAGGATCTGGTTGTTTATCGAGAACTGTGGTATACTTTAGGGATGAAGGATCCCATGCAAAAGGAGGCGCCGGTTCATGACAAAGCTGCGGCTGCGCACCCTCGCCCGCCGGCTGCGCCATGTTCGAAGGAGCAGCAAGACGGTGACGCGGTATCGCGCCTGGGCCTTGTTGGGCATCGCCCTGTTGACGGCCCTGGTGCTGGTGGTTTACGGCTTTATCCGTCAGGACCGGCTTAGCGGGCCGGAGGGCGATAGCGTGGACATCTACCTTGGCAAGAACCTGGCCGGCTGCATCACCCAGGAGGACCTTGCCCAGCCCGATACCCAGGGCCGGCAAAGCGCCGGCCTGCTGGATTTGCTGGAGGCGTACGGGGTGGAGCCCTTGCAGGGGGAAGCCCTAAGCTACATGGACGAGAGCGGCACGGAGCACCAGCTTTCCCAGGACGACGAGCATTTGGAAAGCACGTATCTGGTGCGAGACAACGGCCGTTGGTTGCTACAGGATGCCGACGGGCGTTCCGACGACCTGATCAGCATCCACATCCATGTCGTGCCCTTGGAGGAAACCACGGACATCTCCTAAGCAACAGAACGGCAAGCCCCCCGTCCATGAATGGACGGGGGGCTTTTTTTGCTCCATGCTATACCTTGATCTTGGCCCATTTGCCGCTGCGGTAGCGCAACCAGGACAGCAAGCAGCAGCTCAGCGAATCCGAGACCAGGGCAATCCAAACGCCGGTCAGGCCCAT
>CALWRM010000145.1 GCA_944383925.1 uncultured Clostridia bacterium | reverse complement strand
TGGCCAGGGAGCCGATCTTGGAGTACTTGGTGCCAGCGCCGGAGCGCACGTTCAGGTTGGAAGAGGAGGTGGTCACGATGTAGTTGGCCTTGTCGGTCACCTGGTAGGTGCCCTTCACGGTCACCTTGGCGGTGTCGGTGTAGGTAACCTTCGTGCCGAGGCCATCCGGATCGTCATCGGTGTAGTCCAGGACGATATAGGCGGTGCCTTCGCGCAGGCCGGTGATCTTGTTGCCGTCGCAATCGATGATGCCCTTCTCAGTGTTGGCGGTCTGGCTCAGCTTAACGATGCTGGCCACGTCGTGCCACACGGGAACGGTGGTGGTGTAGGAGGGAGTGAACACTTCGTTGACGCCGATGGTGTACTCATCCTTGTCGAAGAACCCGCCCTTGGGGTCAATGTTCCACACATCGGTGCGGTACTTGATCTTTAGGCTGCCACGATAGATAGCGTATTCGGTCTCAACGGTTACCATCGCGGTGTCCGTCTGATTGTTTTTCGGGTAAGTTCTGAAATACGTCCCGTCGAAAGAAGAAGAGTTGAACGTAATCTGAGTAGTTCCAGCGGATTCATACTTGCCAGTTTCTTTGTAGATGGCAGGAGGGTACGAGTCAGTATTGTAGGACTGCGCCCAATAGAACTCCTCGGTAAACTTGGAACCATTGTTCTTGGCGATACCAAAGGTGAAGCTTTTGGGGGTGTTGCTCGCCTCGAAAGCTTCCGCAGAGGTATCCACGAACCACACGCCATCCTTCAACACAGCGTTATCGCAAGAGGTGAACTTCAGGTCGTAAACGGGCTTCGTGGTGTTGGTGTAGCTAATGGTGAACTTTACATTTTCCTTGTAATCAACGTTGTCGCTTCCCTTGCCAGAGAAGTTAAGACTATACGACCTAACCAGGCTTTCAGCAGTGATTTCGGGATAGAAGGAAACGGAATCGGCCGTGATCTTCTTCAAATCACTAGTGATGTCTTTGTCATAATTGGTAACAACAAGATCGCTCACGGCTGTCCAATCGCCCTTCAACTGAGAAACGGTCACCTCCACATCGGCTTGAGTGCCGCCCCACAATGTACCAGAAGAAATGCGATTGATCATGCCATACGGCACGCTCACATTCACGGAAGGCTCCACTGCTTCGCTCGAAAAAGTCTTCATGTAGTAATCTTTACCCGAGCTGTTCACAATCTTCCACCCATTGACAGATGCGATCTCTACAGAATCGACGTCTTCCTTAGCAATCCAAACAGTAACTTCTACCTTGTACTTTTCACCTTCAGACAACGTTAACACATGCGTGTCTGCGAACGCGGTGGGAACCAGTGCCAGCACCATCAACAGCGCAAGCACCAGAGCCAGAGTCTTTTTCATGGTTTGGTAACTCCTTTCCTGTGTTTGAAATCGGTCTGTGAACCTGTTGATACTATATTGACAGGTCAAAAAAGGGGACCGTGACTGAAAGGAGTGTTTAGGGGAAAAACATCCCTCTCCGTAGGGTTTGGAGAGGGATGTTATAGGAAAATAACAAGTTATGAAACAATAAGGGGTTATTCGGTGAAACGGACGGTCTGGGTGGCCATGTAGAGCAATTCCATTTCCCGCTGGGTATAGCCGGGCAAGAAGCGGTAGACGAAGTGGTAGAGCAGGTCGTTCTCGGCCTCGACCACATAGTGTTCCACGCTTTCCAGCGGCTCGCCCTGGGCGGACAGGACGGTATAGCGCAGCACGTAGGCGTCGTTGGAGCCGAGGAAGACGCAGCCGCCGACGGACAGGTCGACCAGCTCCATGCCCTGACCGGCGTAGCCCTGCTGGGCAGCGGCGGCGGAGGCGTAGGCGGAGTCCTCGGCGTGGGGCCGGCCCTCGCTTTCGGCCTGTATCCACAGGGAGGCGCGGGGCGGGGTTTCCTGGGCGGAGGAATCGGAAACGAGCTGGACGGTGCCGGGCAAGCCCAGATAGAGGGACAGGCTTTGGCCGTGTTCCTCCACGCGCAGGCCGTCGCCGGTGCGCAGCGTTAGCTGTAGCTGGGGATAGGCGGCTTCCTGGTCGAGGTTCAGGGCGGGCTGCGCGTACAGGAAGGGGCTTGCGTCCGCATCCAACGGTTGGACAGCGCAAAGGCGCAGGCCGAAGCCCTCGCCGTCCTCCGCCGCGCAAAGGGTGATCAGGGCGCGCCAAGTCTCCTCGCCGGAGACGGCGCGCACGTCCAGGCGCACGCTGCCCGCCGCGTCGGGGCTTTCCAGGGCGGTGAGCAGCTCCAGGGACAGGCTTTGGGGCGCATCGGGCCTGGGCAGCAGGTAGCCGCCGTTCCCCTCATCGAAGGTCAGGCCTTGGGCGGCCTGCGCAAGATCCAATTGGAAGCCGGCGGCCCAGCGGGAGAGGCTTTCCTCCGAGAGAAAGAGCCGTCCGTCCACCGCTTGGGAGACCTCCTCCACGAACAAGAGGGCGCACTGGGGCAGCGCGGCCTGGAAGCGCTCCGCGGTCTGGTCCTGGTCCGCCTCCACATCCTCCAGCCCGCCTTCCCGGGCCAACTGCATGGACAGGCAGAGCAGGGGCAGGGCCTCGGTCAGGCGCTCCAAGTCCTGGCCCAGCAGGTCCTGGGCGGCGGCGTCCACGTCGGCGTGGAGCAACCATTGCAGGTCCTGGCCATCCTCCAGGGGAAAGAGCTTGAGCACCAGGTTTTCCTCCGCGATTTCCGACACGGAGGACCCCGCCACGCGCTCGGCCAGCACCTCCGGCAGGGCGGCGTAGGCGCTGACCGGCATACAGCCCGCCAGCAGCGTCAGGCAAAGCAACAAGGGGAGTACGGCTTTCATAGTCCCTCCCAACCCCTAACGCCGGATGACGCCGTTGGATCCCCAGGCGTCCAGTTCCAACAGGTTGATGTACATGCGCGCTTGCTTCACCCCGAGCTTGGCCTCCAGCAGCTCGCTGATGGCCTTCACGAAGGCGTCCTTGTTCTCTTCGGGCGCCTTCTTATACTGGCGCACCTCCAGGAAGAGGCAGGGCTCCCCGCCGCGGCCCAGCTCCATCGAGCAGCCGTCCTCGATGTGCATCATGGTGTTTTCCCTGGATTTGGTGGGCAGCAACGGCATGATGGGCCCGATGGCCTCGCAAAGCGCATGCTTCTCCTCGGCGCTCAGGGCATTGGTGACGCTCAGATGCAGATAGGGCATTGGATATTTCCTCCTTATTTTCTGGTTGAACTCCTTGGATGGGGGCGTGCCCCCCTCAATCGCTAAGCTGCAAGCCCTGGCGCAGGGCTTGGTAGAGGCTCTGGCCGCCGGAAAGCCCGTCCTGCTCGCAGACGAGCATGCCGAGCACCAGCCGGTCCTTAAGGGGAAAGAGCTGGAGCTGGCAGCGCAGGGGCGCGTTTCCGGAGTCGAGGGCGAATTCCAGGCCCAAGACCCCCTCGCCCTGGTCCAGAACCGTTCCCATGCCGGCCGCCTCCTCGCCGGTGACCAGCTGATAGCCGGCCTCCAACAGGGCCTCGGCAGCCTCGGCCGAGCTATAGCCGGCTTCCAGCAGGCGCTCCTGGGCCTGCTGCACGTCCTCAAAGCGCACCAGCACGTCCTCCCGGTAGACGCCCACGCCGCCGTCCTCCTCCAGCACCTCAAAGCCGGCCGGGTATGCCAGCGTCAGGCCGCCGGCCTGGGTCGTGGCGGAAAGGGGGCTGGAGGCCAAGGTGGCCAAGCTGGGCGTGAAGACGCCCTGCAGGTAGAGAAACGCCAGCAGGACGATGACCAACAGCGCGGCGGCCGACACCCACCACAGGGCTTTGGCCCGGCCGCGCGGCGCCGCCGGCGCCTCTTGCGCCGTCTCGGCGGCCGGCAGGGTTTCTGCCGCCGTCTCCTGGGCGGGCGCAGCTTCCTGGGCCGTCGCCTCCTGGGCGGGCGCGGTCTCCGGGGCGGGCGCAGCTTCCGCTTCCGGGGCGGGGGCTTCCGGGGTGGGCGCAGCTTCCGCTTCCGGGGACGGGGCCTCCGGGTCCGCCGCCTCCGGGGCCGGTCCGGTCTGGGAGCCGGCGGGCTGCGGGGCGGACCCCTCCGCCGCCTGGACAGGCAGCGCCGGCTTGGAGCTCTTTTTCTTCCTATGCTTTCGACTCATGGACAACCTCCCTAACGAACGCGCCCTCGCCATGGAGCGCGGAACGCGCGTTCTGTTTTAGCATAACAGAACGGGGCGCAAAACACAAGGTCTTGCGCCCCGAAGCCGGGCCGTTTCCAGGGCGGCAATTGCTGGATGCAACGCAAGGCTACAGGTCCGCCAACAGGCTTACCTGGCTGGTCTCCGGCAGGCCCTTGAGGGCGCCCGCGGCCCGGAGGGTTTCGATGACCGCCGCGGAGACCTTGCTGCGGCGCTGCAGGTCCTCCACCGAGAGAAAGGGCGGGCCGTCCTTGCGCGCCAGGGCCAGCGACTCGGCCGCCGCGTCGCCCACGCCGGGCAGGCGGTTGAAGGGCGGCCGGATGCGCCCCTCCTGAATCAGGAACTCGTTGTGGCTGGATTCGTACAGGTCCACGGGCAAGAAGCCGAGCCCGCGCGCCCGCATCTCGTAGACCAGCTCCAGGAGGGTATAGATGCGCTCGTCCCGGGCGGTGGCCTCGTTCTTGTCCATCTTGTCGATGGCGCGCATGCGTTGCAAGAGCTGCTCCGGCTCCTCCAGCATGATGGAGGCGTCGAATTCGTCGGCCCGGACGGTGAAATAGGCCGTGTAGTACTCGATGGGCCTGTACACCTTATACCAGGCCACCCGCAGGGCCATGGTCACGTAGGCGGCCGCGTGGGCCTTGGGGAACATGTACTCGATCTTGTTGCAGGAGTCGATGTATTGCTGGGGCACGTGCACGGCTTCCATGGCGGCCTGCATCTCCGGGCTGAGCTTCTTGCCCTTTCGCACGGCCTCCATGGTGGTGAAGGCCATCTTGGATTCCACGCCCATGCGGATGAGGTAGTTCATGATGTCGTCGCGGGTGCAGAAGCATTCCCGCAGCGTGGCCGTGCCGCTGCGCACCATATCCTGGGCGTTGTTGAGCCACACGTTGGTGCCGTGGGACAGGCCGGAGATGCGGATCAGCTCGCCCATGGTGGAGGGCTTGGTATCCACCAGCATCTGGCGGACGAACTTGGTGCCAAACTCCGGAATGCCCAGCGTGCCCGTGGGGCAGCCCATCAGCTGCTCGGGGGTGACGCCCAACGCCTCGGGAGATTGGAACAGGCTCATCACCTTGGGGTCGTTCAGGGGCAGCTCCTTGGCCGCAATGCCCGTGAGGCGCTCGAGCATGTTCAGCATGGTGGGATCGTCGTGGCCCAGGATGTCCAGCTTGACCAGGATGTCGTGCAGGGAGCCGAAGTCGAAGTGGGTGGTGACGATGTCCGAGTTCTTGTCGTCCGCCGGGTGCTGCACCGGGGAAAACTGGTAGACGGAATATTCCTTTGGCACGATCACCATGCCGCCCGGGTGCTGGCCCGTGGTGCGCTTGACGCCCGTGCAGCCCTTGACCAGGCGGTCGATCTCCATGTTGGTGGCGTGCTTGCCGGTCTCGGCCAGGTATTTCTTCACATAGCCGTAGGCGGTTTTTTCCGCCAGGGTGCCGATGGTGCCGGCCTTGAACACGTTGCCCTCGCCAAAGAGGGTCTTGACGTAGTTATGGGCCTTGGGCTGGTACACGCCGGAAAAGTTCAGGTCGATGTCGGGCACCTTGTCGCCGTTAAAGCCCAGGAACACCTCAAAGGGGATGTCATAGCCGGTGCGCGTCAGGGGCGCGCCGCAGACCGGGCAGTCCTTGGGCGGCAGGTCGATGCCGCAGGGATAGAGGTCCTTATCCACCTCAAAGTCCGAAAACTGGCATTGGGGGCACACGTAATGGGGCGGCAGGGGGTTGACCTCGGTGATGGAGCACATGGTGGCCACGAAGGAGGAGCCCACGGAGCCGCGGGAGCCCACCAAATAGCCGTCCTCGTTGGATTTTTTGATGAGCAGGTGGGCGCTGAGGTAGAGCGTGGCAAAGCCGTTGCCGATGATGGAGCCCAGTTCCTTGTCCAGGCGGGCCCGGACGATGTCGGGCACGGGGTCGCCATAGAGCCGCTTGGCGTTTTCCTCGGCCATGTTGCGGATGCGCTCGGCCGCGTTGGGCAGGGAGGGCTGGAAGGTTTCCTGGCCCGTCGGGTGCTTGGGGAACATGGAGATGTTCTCCACCATGGCGGCGATGGAGCGGGGATTGTCCACCACCACCTCCTTGGCCCGCTCCCCCAGGTAGGCGAATTCGTCCAGCATTTCCCTGGTGGTGCGTAGGTAGAGCGGAGCCTGCTGGCTTGCGTCCTCAAAGCCCATGCCGTGCATGAGCACCTCGCGGAAGACCGCGTCCTGGGGGTCCATGAAGTGCACGTCGCAGGTGGCGCAGACGGGCTTTTTCAGCCGGTCGCCCAGGGCCAGGATGCGGCGGTTGAACCCGCGCAGCTCCTCCTCGTCGGCGGCGTCGCCGCTGCGCAGCATGAAGGCGTTGTTGCCGATGGGCTGGATCTCCAGATAGTCGTAGAAGCTGGCGATCTTGAGCAGCTCCTGCTCGCTCTTGCCCTCCAGCATGGCGCGGAACAGCTCGCCCGCCTCGCAGGCGGAGCCCAGGATCAGCCCCTCCCGGTGGCGGATCAGCTCGGACTTGAGCACGTTGGGGCGGCGGTCGAAGTGCTTGAGATGGGCGTCGGAGATCAGGCGGTACAGGTTCTCCAGACCTATTTGGTTCTTGGCCAGCACCACGATGTGGTAGGAGGTCTTGGAAGCGGCCACGTCGCCGCCCAGCCGCTCGTTCAGCTCCGACAGGCTTTGCAGGCCGCGCTCCTCCTTTGCCATGGTCAGGAGCTTGTCGAGCATCAAGGCCGTGGCCCTGGTGTCGAACAGGGCGCGGTGGTGCTTGTCCAGCGCCACGCCCAGCCGCTTGCAGACCTTATCCAGCTTGTGGCTCTTCAGCTCCGGCAGCAGGGCCCTGGACAGGGAGAGGGTGTCCAGCACCTGGGTGGGCAGCTCCACGCCGGTCTGCCTGGCGGCCAGGCGCAAGAAGCCCAGGTCGAAGCTGGCGTTGTGGGCGCAGACCACGTGGCCCTTGGCGAAATCGGCCAGGCGCTCCATGACCTGCTGCAGCTTGGGCGCGCCCTCCACCATGTCGTCGCGGATGCCATGGATCTTGATGGATTCGGGGGGGATGCGCATTTCCGGGTCCACGAAGGTGGAAAACTCGTCCAGGATCTTGCCGTCCTGGATCTTGACCGCGGCCAGCTCCAGGATGCGGTCCTTGCCCATCTTCAGGCCCGTGGTCTCGATGTCCAGCACCACGTAGGGCCTTTGCAGGGGGCCCTGGTCTGCGTCCTGCACGATCACGCCGCTGTCGTCGATCAGATAGCCCTCCATGCCGGGGATGAGCTTGATGGTCTTGCCCGCCTTTTTCAGCTTCTTGAGGGTGTCGAAGGCCTCGGGGAAGGCCTGCGCCACGCCGTGGTCGGTGATGGCGACGGCCTCGTGGCCCCAGTAGGCGGCCCGCTCGATCAGGTCCTTGGCGTCGGTCACGCCGTCCATGTTGCTCATCTTGGTGTGCAGGTGCAGCTCCACCCGCTTTTCCGGCTCGTCGTCGGCGCGCACCTGGTGGGGCAGGACCATGGCGTCGTCGGCGTAGAGCACGATGTCCCTGGCGAACTTGGAATAGCTGCAATTGCCGCGGATCTTGACCAAGCCGCCCTTTTTCAGCAGGACGGCCCGGCCGGCCAGCTCCGGCTTGAGGAAGGCGTTGACCTCGATGGATCCGGTAAAATCGGTCAGGCCGAAGCTGAGCAGCGTGCTGGCCCCGCCCTTGATGGGCTTGGTCTCCGGCGCGGTCAGCACGAAGCCCTCCACGCAGACCCGGCCGGACTGCTCGTTGAGCTCGCCCAAGGGGCTGGGCTGGGCGCTGTGGAAGGCGTGGCCGAACACCAGCTTGGGCCCTTCCTCCTTTTCGGCCTTGGCCTGCTGCTTGGAGGCGGTCCTTTCCGCCTCCTCCTCGTCCAGGCGGGCGCGCTCGCGCAAGAAGGCCTCCAGCTGCTGGGCCGTCTCCATGGATTCCAGGCGCACGGCCACCTCCCGCAGGAAGAGCTCCCGCACCACGGTGCGGAGCATCTCGTCCACCTTTTTTTCCTTGAGCATCTCAAGGCCCAGGTTGCTCATCACAAAAAGGGTGAGCGTGCCCTCGGAAAAGGCGTACTTTCCCCCGGGCAGGTAGGGCAGGCAGCCGGGACTGCGCTCGGCCAGCAGGGAGCGGAGCAGCTCGGCAAAGCGGCTGGGGTCCTGCTCGAAGTCGGCAAAAAGCCCCGGGTAGGCGAACTGCACCCGGGCGTCGCAGCCGACCTGCTGCTGCATCAGCTGGCGCACGCCCCTGGTCAGGGCCACGCGTTCCGACTGGGAAAACAGCCGCTTGGCGGTGAAGCGCGCCAGGAAGACGCGGCTCTTTTGCAGGTAGAACATCTTATCGAACTCAATGGCGTCCACGGGCAGCTCGCTGCCCTGCTGCTTGAGCGCCTGCCTCCAGGCCTCCACCCTTTGTTGCACCTTGCTCGTCCCTTCCGTCTCGTCCTAATCCTTTGGGTTGGCCTGCATCTTGCGGATCTCCTCCACAAGCTCGTCCACCAGCGTGGCCGCCGGCACCCGGCGGAGCAGCCGCCCCTTCTTAAAGAGCACGCCCTCCTTGCCGCCGCCGGAAACGCCGATGTCCGCGCCCCTGGCCTCGCCGGGGCCGTTGACCACGCAGCCCATCACCGCCACGGTGAAGGGCAGATGCTCGCCGCCCAGCCGGCGCTCGATCTCCTTGACGATGGCGCCCACATCCAGGGTACAGCGGCCGCAGGTGGGGCAGGAAACGATGTTGAGCCGGTCCCGGCGCAACCCCAGGGCCCGCAGGATGGCCAGGCCCGCCTCGGGCTCGGGCAGGGGGCTGCCGGAAAGGGAGACGCGCAGGGTATCCCCGATGCCGTCCAGCAGCAGGCTGCCGATGCCGATGGCGGACTTGATGTTGCCCATGCCCTCGCCGCCGGCCTCGGTCACGCCCAGGTGCTGGGGATAGTCCGTTTGCTTGGCGAACAGCCGGCAGGCCGCCACCGTCAGGGGCACGTCCGAGGCCTTGAGGGAGACCACGATGTCCTCAAAGCCCTCCCTTTCCAGCAGGCGCACATGGCGCAGGCCCGCGTCCACCATGGCCCTGGGGCTGCGGCCGAAGCGGTCCAGCAGGTCCTTGGGCAGGGAGCCGGCGTTCACCCCGATGCGGATGGGGATGTGGTGGGCCTTGGCGCAGGCCACCACGCGGGCCACGTCGGCCCTGTTTTCGATGTTGCCGGGGTTTAGGCGCAGCTTGTGCACGCCGTTTTCCATGGCCCCGATGGCCAGGTTTGCGTCGAAGTGGATGTCCGCCACGATGGGCACCGGGCTTTGGTCCACCAGGGGGCGCAGGGCCTTGACGCAGCGCTGGTCGTATACGGACACCCGAACGATGTCCGCGCCGCGTTCGGCCAGGGCCCGGGTTTGCTCCAGCGTCGCCTCCCAGTCGCCGGTATCGGTGTTGCACATGGATTGCACGCTGATGGGCTTCCCGCCGCCGACCGCCACGTTCTTGACATACACCGTGCGAGTTGCCTTGCGCTCCGTCATGAAAACCCCTCCCTCATTTGTTTGCCCGCGGCACGCGCCGCAAAAGTGCTCCCGCCGTCTTCGGCCGGAAGTCCTGCGCCAAGGCGGGCTACACCCCGACGCCGAATAGGCGGAGCACGTCCCTGCCCGTGATCACCAGGATCAGGGCCAGCAGGGCCAACAGGGCCACCGTGTGCATGATGGCCTCCGCCCGGCGGGGCATGTGCTTGCCGGTGATGGCCTCAAAGGCCAACAACACCACCCTGCCGCCGTCCAGGGCGGGCAAGGGCAGCAGGTTCATCAGCCCAAGGTTCAGGCTGATGAGCAGAAGGATGCGCAGCGAGTTGTCCAGGCCCGTCAGGAAGGAGTCGGCAAAGCTCTGCTGGGCGATGTCCGTGACCATGGTCACCACGCCCACGGGACCGGACACCTCCTCCAAGCCCTCGCCGTGGAAGAAGATGTTCCCGAGCAAGCGGACCATCTCCACCACCATGTTCACGCAAAAGCGGAAGGCCGCCGCCACGGACTGGAAAAAGCCCAGCCGCTGCCGCTCGTAGCCGAAGGAAACGCCCATGAGGTAGTTGCCGTCCTGGCTCAGCTGCTTGCCGACGGTGAAGTGCAGCGTCTCCCCGTCGCGGTCCACGGTCAGCTCCACGGGGGCCTCGCCGGTGGAGCTTAGGTATTGGGAGAGGGCGTAGATATCGCCCTCCTGGCCGTCGGCGGCCAACAGCCGGTCCCCGACCAACAGCCCCGCCTCCTGGGCGGGGGTTCCCTCGGAGACCAGCACGATGCGGTTGCTCAGCTGGGACTCGCCGATGCAGCTGAGGATCACCACGGCCACCACCAGGCCCAGCACGAAGTTCATCAGCGGGCCGGACAGGGTCATGATCAGGCGTTTCCAGGCCGGGGCGGCGTTAAAGCCGCTGTTTTCGTCCTCCTCGCTCTCAAAGGCGCAATAGCCGCCAAAGGGGATGAGGCGCAGGGAATACTGGGTTCCCCGCTTTTCCCAGCCAAAGAGCTTGGGGCCCATGCCCACGGCAAACTCCACCACGTGGATGCCCAGCCGCCTGGCCGCAAAGTAATGGCCAAACTCGTGCACGATCACGCAGATGCCAAGGATCAGGATTCCCAAGAGCACATAGACGATGGTTTGCATAGCAGTCCTCCAAATTGCGGGTTTGCTAGGCCGGTTTTGCGCAGGCCTGTACGTAGGCGCGGGCCTCCGCGTCGGCGGCCAGGGCGTTTTCCAGCGTCAGCGCCACGCCCGCCGCCCGACGCATGGCGGCGGCCGCCAGCTCGGCGATGTCCGGGAAGGCCAGCTTGCCCGCCAGGAACAGCTCCACGCAGCGCTCGTTGGCCCCGTTGAGGGCCGCCGGGGCCACGCCGCCCAGCCGCAGGGCCTCGTGGCCCAAGCGCACGGCGGGGAAGGCCTCCTCGTCCGGCCGCTCGAAGTGCAGGCCGTTCAGGGCGGTCAGGTCCAGCCGCCGGCCCGGCAGGGGCAAGCGCTCGGGATAGCTCATGGCATAGGCGATGGGCAGGCGCATGTCCGCCAGGCCCAGCTGGGCCAGCAGGGCGCCGTCGGCAAACTCCACGGCGGAATGGACGATGGACTCCCGGTGCACCACCACCTGGATGCGCTCGGGCGGCATGGAGAACAGGTGGGCCGCCTCGATGACCTCCAGGGCCTTGTTCATCATGCTGGCCGAATCCACGGTGATCTTGCGGCCCATGGACCAATTGGGGTGGCGCAGCGCCTGGTCCGGGGTGACGCGGGCCAGCTCCTGGCGGGAAAGCCCGCGAAAGGGGCCGCCGGATGCCGTTAGAACGAGCTTTGCGGGGGCGTTGTTTCCCCTGGCCTGCAGGCATTGAAAGATGGCCGAATGCTCCGAGTCCACGGGCAGCAAGGGGGTGCCGGTCCGGCGGGCCAGGCCCATGACCAGCTCGCCGCCGGCCACCAGGGCCTCCTTGTTGGCCAGCAGCACGGGGATGCCCCGCTCCAGCAGGCGGCACACGGCCCGAAGCCCGGCCACGCCCACCACGGCCACCAGGGCCGCGTCGTAGCCGTCCAGCTCGCAGGCCTGTTCCAGGGCGTCCGGTCCCTGGAGAAAGCGGGCGACCGCGGGCCTCGCATACCCCGCCGGCGGGAAGGCGAGGCCCGCCGTTTCGGGCAAAAAGCGCCCGATCTGCTCTTGCAGCAGGGGCGCGTTGCTCCCGGCCAGCAGCAATCCTGCCGAAAAGCGGTCCGGGAAGGCGGCGATAACCTCCAGGGCCTGCCGCCCGATGGAGCCGGTGGAGCCGAAGATGGCGATTCGTTTCATGCTGTAGTATACCCCGCAATCACAGGAGGAAGAACATCGCGTAGATGCAATAGGCGATGGCGTTGAATAGGATGCCGTCGATCCGGTCCAGCAGGCCGCCGTGGCCGGGAAAGAGGGTTCCGTAATCCTTGACGGAGCAGAAGCGCTTGATGTAGGAGGCCACGATGTCCCCCACCTGGGTGGCCACGCCGCCCACCACGCCCAGGATGGCGAAGTGCCAAACCGGCACCGGGGTCTGCTGCCAAAGGCAAACCAGGTACACCAGCAGGGCGGCCAGCAGCGCCCCGAAAAAGCCGCCAAGGGCGCCCTCGACGGTCTTGTTGGGGCTAACCTTGGGGGAGAGCTTGTGCTTGCCGAAGTATTTGCCCACCATCATGGCGAAGATGTCGCAGCCGACGGAGGTGGCCAGCATCAGCCAGATCGTCAGCTTCCAATGGGGGGCCGGGGAGGACACCAGCATCGAAAAGGCGATGAGCGGGTAGGTGGGGTAGATGTTGGGCAGGAGGGTGGCCAGCAGGTCCGTGGTGCTGGGGTCGCGGGTGGTGGCGGCGATGGCCATGCAGACCGCCACGCCCAGAAACAGCGTCAGCAACAGGCCCGTCTCGCCCTTCCACATGTAGGCGGGGATGTAGGCCGCGACGGTCACGTAATGGATCCAGGCCACGGGCCGAAAGCCCGCCTTTTGCAAAACGTGCAGCACCTCATGTACGCCCAGCAGCATCATCAGCAGCAGATTCACCTGCAGGGCGTACTTGCCCAGATTGACCATGAGGATGGCATAGATGGCGATGAGCACGCCCGTGACAACTCTCTTTTGCATAGCCTCTCCCTTTGGGCCGGGAAGCGGGGAACTTTCGCCCCCCGCAGGGCCCGTCATTGCCTTTCCCGCGCCTCCAGCCCGCCGAACCGGCGCTGGCGCGCGCCGTACTGCCGCAGGGCTTGGGCATATTGTTGCTCGTCAAAGTCCGGCCAGCGGCAGGGCAGCGCCACAAACTCCGCATAGGCGGACTGGAAGAGCAAGAAGTTGGAGATCCGCAGCTCCCCCGCGGTGCGGATGAGCAGGTCCACGTCCGGCAGCTCCGCGGTGTACAGGCGTTTGGCCAGGGCCGCCTCGTCGATGTCCTCCGCGCGAAGCTTGCCCTCCACCGCCTCCTGGGCCAGCAGCCGCGCGGCCCTGGCCAGCTCGGCGCGGCCGCCGTAGTTGAGGGCCAGGCTCAGCGTCAGGCGGCGGTTTGGCTCCGTCAGCTCCACGGCCCTTTCCACCAGGCGCCGGGGCCGCTCGGGCAGGGCGGAGAGCTCGCCGAGGATGCGGATGCGCACCCCTTGGCTGCGCAGCTCCTCCACCTCCCTGTAAAAGAACTCCTCGATCAGGCCCATCAGCGCACCCACCTCTTCCTTGGGGCGGGCCCAGTTCTCGGTGGAGAAGGCGAACAGCGTCAGGTAGGGCACGCCCCAGCGGATGCTCTGCTCGATCACCGGCCGCAGCGCCAGCACGCCCTGGCGGTGGCCCATGGACCTGGGCAAGCCCCGCTCCTTGGCCCAGCGGCCGTTGCCATCCATGATGATGGCCACGTGGCGGGGCATCTTTTCCGGGGCGATGGGGGTTTCAACGCTCTGCATCCTGCTCAAGCCTCCGATTCTTCCGTCCTGTCCGACGGCAGGTCCACCTCAAAAGGGGAGACGGTCAAAACGACCGTCTCTCCCTGGCGCTGGACGCGCAGCACGCGCATCCGGGCGTTTGGCCTTCGCTTGTCCTCCGGCGGCAGGCATTCCACAACGCGGACGAGGGTCTCGCCCGCCTGGCGCAGCAAGGCCAATGCCTCCTGGGTGCTTCTGCCGATCAGGGCCAAGCTCATACGCTCATGAGCTCCTTTTCCTTTTCGGCGGTGATCTGGTCGATTTCCTTGATGACCTTATCCGTGGCCTTCTGGATGTCGTTTTCGGCCTGCTTCTGGTCGTCCTCGGTGATGAGGGAATCCTTGCGCTGCTTTTTCACCTGCTCGTTGGCGTCGCGGCGGATGGAGCGCACGGCCACCTTGGTCTCCTCGGCCATCTTCTTGACCTGCTTGACCAGCTCCTTGCGCCTCTCCTGGGTGAGCTCGGGCAGCACCAGGCGGATGACCTTGCCGTCGTTGCTGGGGTTGATGCCCAGGTCGCTCTTTTGTATGGCCTTTTCAATGGGGGTGATCATGCGGCTCTCCCAAGGGGAGATGGTGATGACCCTGGCCTCGGGAATGGCGATGTTGGCCACCTGGTTGAGGGGGGTGTCGGTGCCGTAATAATCCACGGAGATGCGGTCCAACAGCTGGGGGGTGGCGCGGCCGGCGCGCAGGGAGCCAAACTCCCGCTTGAGCACGGCAACGGACTTGCCCATCTTATCTTGCATGACGGACATGATCTCTTTCGTCATGGAAAACGCCTCCTTTAAGAGAACTTATGGCTTCTCCTCGCCCGCCGGAAGGGGCTGGGTCGCTTCCTTTATTTTATATAATTTCCACCGTATGCACAAGTCTAAAATGCAAATCGCTCGTCCCAAAGGGCTTGAGAGGCGGCCTGTGGGGGAGTTCAAGCCGCAGGGCCCTTGGCGTGGAGGGGTGAGGGCCGGCCGGAGAGCCTGGCCCCCAGGGCAAAGCTTGCCAGAAAGAACAGCGCCGCCCCCAGGATCAGGCCGCCGCAAACCGTATAGAAGCTGCGCACGCCCATGGCGTCCAGCAGATAGCCGCCCAGCAGGTTGCCGATGATGTCCGCCAGGGAGGAGACGGAGCCGGCCAGGGTTTGGGCGGTGGCCTTGAGATGGTCGGGCGCCAGGGAATAGACGTAGTTGGAGCTGCAGCCGATGAACATGCCGCCGGCCAGGCCGTGGAGGGTCTGCACGGCCAAGAGGGGCCAAAGGCCGTTGATGAAGGAATAGCAGAGGCATTCCACCACATACAGCCCGGCGGCCGCCAGCATGAGCTTGGGTAGGGAATAGCGGCGGCGCAGCCTGGCCATCAGGAGGAGCACGGGGATCTCCAGCAGGGCCTTGTAGCCCATGATGACCCCGAACAGGTCCGTGGAGACCTGGGTTTCCTCCATCAGGTAGGGCAAAAAGGTGAAGATGGTGTTCACCGGCATGTTCAGCATCACGGAAAAGAGCAGGTAGAAGACGAAATAATACTCGCGAAACAGCCGGCCCACCTGCATCTGGCGCAGGGACAGGGTCTTGAGCTTGACCGCGTCGTCCTTGATCCAGTAGCACAGCCCCAGCAGGGGCAGCACGGAGACGCCGAAGATGTAGAAGGTGTTCTCCACGCCGAGCCAGGGCATCATGGCGCTGAGGGACATGTTCATCACCGCATAGCCGATGGATCCCCACAGGCGGATGGACCCGTAGTTGAGGCGCTGGCGGTTGGCGTTTTGCACCACCCAGCTATCCACCAAGGAGCCGGTGGGCACGCGGAAAAACGAGCCGAAGGGGATGACGATCAGCCCCAGGCTCAGGCCGAAGACCGGCACGTCCGCCGTCAGGGGAGTCAGGGACCAGGTCAGGCCGGACAGGGCGATCACCAGCAGCAGCACCTTGCGCACCGAGCGCAGGCGGTCCGAAACCATGCCCCAAAAGGGCGCCGCCACGATGCCGACGGCCGAGTTCAGCGCGCCGATGAGCCCCACCTCCGAGGCGCTCATGCCCCTGGATTGCAGGAAGACCGTCAGATAGCCCGAAGCGGCCCAGGCAAACCAGTACAAAAACTCCACGCCGGAAAAGCGCCAGTGGTCGGCGGGGATCTCCGCCAGGTTGCGCCGAAGCGTCCGCAGCCACTGGGCCGAACCGCTCCCCTTTCTTTCTCCCATGTCTGTCTCCTATTCTCCTTGCAGAACGGCCAGGGCGCAGCGCACCCCGTCGGCGGCGGCGCTGAGGATGCCGCCTGCGTAGCCAGCCCCCTCGCCCACGGGATATAGGCCCCGCACGCTGAGGGATTGCAGGTCCTCGCCCCGGGGCAGCCGCAGCGGCGAGGAGGAGCGGGTCTCCACCCCCGTGAGCACGGCGTCGGGCAGGTCGAAGCCCTTCAGCTGCCTGGCAAAGGCCGCGATGCCCGCCCGCAGCGCCTCGGTCACGTAGGGCGGCAGGCAGGCGTTGAGGTCGCCCGGGGTCACGCCGGGCCTGTAACTGGGCGTCACCTGGCCAAAGCCCAGGGTATCGCCGCCGCGCAGGAAGTTCTCCATGCGCATGGCCGGGGCGCGGAAGTCCCCGCCGCCCTCTCGAAAGGCCAAGGCCTCGTACTTTTGTTGCAGGCGCACGCCGGCCAGGGGGTCCGCCGCGCCAAAGTCCGCCGGCTCCACGCCCACCAACAGGGCGGCGTTGGCGTTTTCGCCGTCGCGGGCATAGGCGCTCATGCCATTGACGCAGAGCAGGCCCTGCTCGGCCGTGGCCGGGATCACCCGGCCGCCCGGGCACATGCAGAAGCTGTAGACCCCCCTGCCGCCCTTCAGGTGGCAAAAGAGCTTGTAGTCCGCCGCGCCCAGGGCCGGATGGCCCGCAAAGCCGCCGTATTGGGCCCGGTCGATCAGCGCCTGGGGATGCTCCACGCGCACGCCCATGGAGAAGGGCTTTTGCTCCATGGCCACGCCCAGACGGTGCAGGAAGGCGAAGCTGTCCCGGGCGCTGTGGCCGATGCACAGCAGCAGATGCTCGGCCTCCAGCTCGTAGGCGCCCTCCGGCCCCTCCAGCACCGCGGCCCGCAGGGCGCCGTCCCGCAGGACCAGGCCCGTCAGGCAGGTGGAAAAGCGAATCTCCGCGCCCAGGGCCAGCAGCTGGGCCCGCAGGGCCTGCAACATGGGCAAGAGCCGGTCGGTGCCGATGTGGGGCTTGGCGTCGGTGAGGATCTCCTCGGGCGCGCCAAAGCGCACGAAGTCCCGCAGGATGCCCGGAATGAAGGGGCTCTTGGTCCCGGTGGTCAGCTTGCCGTCGGAAAAGGCGCCGGCCCCGCCCTCGCCGAAGAGGGTGTTGCTGTTTTCCCGCAGGCCGCCGCCGGCCAAGAAGCGGGCCACGTCCGCCGCCCGCTCCTCCACGGGCCTGCCCCGCTCCACCAGGATGGGCCGGGCGCCGGCCCGCGCCAGGGTCAACGCCGCCAGCAGGCCGGCCGGACCCGCGCCCACCACCAGGGGCCGGGGGCCGGCCGCGGGGGCCTTGGGCAGGGCGGGAAGCTCCTTGGGGCGGTAGAGGCTGACCTGCTTGGAGCGGCAGGCCGCCAACAGCGCCGTCTCGGCCTCCTCGTCATCCAATGTCACCAGCGCCGAGACCACCAGATGGACGTCCCGCTTGTCGCGGGCGTCCACGCTGCGCCGGAGCAGCTGCACCCTGCGCAGGACCTCCCGGGGACAGCCCAAGCGCTTGGCGCACAGATCCGCCAGCAGCAGTTGGTCGTGTTCCAGGGGCAGCTTGATGCCGTTGAGCAAGAGCATGGTTCCCATTCCCCCCTAGCCTTTGTTGGGAAACGCCTGGCCAAGCAGGGTGAAGCCCGCCTTCTCCGCGGCGCGGCGGGAGGCGGTGTTGGCCGGGGCGCAAAGATAGAGCAGCGGCTCGGGCGTCTGCGCGCACAGGGCCAGCAGGGCCTGGCGGGCCAGGCCCTGGCCCCGATACTGCCGGTCGGTCTCCAGGGTGATCAGGCGCAGGCCGTCCCGTACCCGGCCGGCCACGGCCCAGCTGACCACCCGTCCCTGCCGCACAACGCCGAAGAACAGCCCCTCCGGCGCGCGCACCAGCCCGCTGACCGGCAGGGCGTTGCGGTCGCGCAGGATCGGCTCCTCCGGCGGCAGGGGCTGCTGGGGCGGCAAAAAGGCCAACACCCCGCCCAACTCCGGCCGCACCCGCCGGGTGAAGCCCGCGTAGGCCTGCGAGCGCAGGTGGCGCAGGGCCGCGCGCGCGTCGTACAAGAAACACCCATCCCTTCATTGACTTCCGTCCGCAGCCCGCCGTATACTGTTGGGGTAGCGTCCGGCTGAAAAAGCCTTGAACAGGCCTAGTATAGCAATTTTTCCCGGCCCTGTCCAGCGAGGGGACGCCAAGGGGGGTGGCTTGCCGATGGCCGAGGAGGAGGTTCGGCTTCGCGTGTCCGTTCGCGGCCTGGTGGAGGAGGTGCTGCGCGCCGGCGATCTGGGCTTTGGCGGCGGAAGCCAGAGGCTGTTGGAGGGCGCCCAGGGCCACCGGGCCCTCCAGGCGGAGGGAGGCGCCTGCAACGAGCTGCCCGTCAGCGGCGAGGCGAGGTTTGGCGGCCTGTGCCTGGCCGTGCACGGTCGCATCGACCGGCTGTTCGAGGGGCCGCTGCCCATCGTGGAGGAGATCAAGACCAGCCTGCGCCCCCTGGACTCCATCGGCCAGGACGATTATCCCCTGCACTGGGCCCAGGCCAAGGTCTACGCCTATCTGTACCTCCAACGCAAGGGGCTGGAGCGCGCCCAGGTGCGGCTGTGCTACTACCAGCTGCACACGGCCCAGACCCTGCGCTTCACCCGCGTCTTCGGCCTGGAGGAGCTTCAGGCCCTGTTCGACAGCCTAACCCAGGCCTATTTGGCCGCAAAGGCCGCGGAATTGGACCATGCCAAGGCCTTGCGCCTCCAGCTGCGCCAGGCCGCCTTTCCCTACGCAGCCTACCGCCCCGGCCAGAGAGAACTGGCCGCCCAGGTTTACGTGGCCCTTCGGGATGGGGAGCGGCTCCTGGTCCAGGCCCCGACGGGCACGGGCAAGACCATGGCCGTGCTCTTCCCCGCCCTCAAGGCGCTGGCCGAGGGCCGCTGCGAGAAGCTCTTCTACCTCAGCGCCAGGGGCACCGGCAAGGCCGCGGCCCTGGAGGCGGTCCGGCGCCTGGGCCTTTCCCAACTCCGCTGCCTGGAGCTTAGCGCCAAGGCGGAGCTTTGTCCCTTCGATCGGCCGGACTGCGCCGGGACGGAAGGCCCCTGTCCCTATACCCTCGGCTATTACGACCGCCTTTCCGCCGCCCTGGAAGCGCTGCTGGCCCTTCCCGGCCCCTATACCCATTGGATGGTGGCGCAAACGGCCCTGGAGCACCAGCTCTGTCCCCACGAGTTCTCCCTGGACCTAAGCCTCGCCTGCGACCTGGTGGTCTGCGACTACAACTACGCCTTCGACCCGCGGGTGCGCCTGCAGCGCTTCTTCGCCCAGGGAAAGACCCCTTTCGCCCTGCTGCTGGACGAAGCCCACAACCTGCCCGCTCGGGCACGGGAGATGTACTCGGAAGACCTGCGCGCCGAACCCTTGGAGGCGCTGCGCAAGGCGGTGCCCAGGGGCGCGGCCAGAAAGCTGCCCGCCTACCTGGCTCTGCGGGAGCTGCTGCGCCTGCTGGAAGCCGAATTTGAGGGGCAGGAAGCGCCCTTCGCGCTGGAGGGTCCGCCCGGCGAGCCGCTGCGCCGCGCGGTGGAGGAGGTGGTCGGCCTGTTGCAGGCGGGGGCCTATCCCCGGGCGGGGGATCTGGGCGAGATTTCCCTGATGCTCTCGGGCTTCCTGTACGCCGCGGCCCGGTGGGACGAGAACATGCTGCGCCTCTACGAGGGCGGCAAGGGCCGCCGCTGCCTTCGGCTCTTCTGCCGGGACGCCTCGCCCTTCCTGCAAAGGGATCTGGGCCGTTTTCGCGCGGCGGTGCTCTTTTCGGCCACCCTGTCGCCCAAGGGCTTCTACCAACGGCTTTGCGGCCTCCAGCCCGAGGACCGCTTCCTGTCTCTGCCCTCGCCCTTTCCGCCGGAAAACCTCTGTTGCCTGCACCTGCCCCTCAACACCCGTTACCAGCAGCGGGAGCGCACGCTGCCCCTGGCCGCCCGGGCCGTCGTCGGCCTGGCGCGCAGCCGCCCCAAGGGCAACTTCCTAGCCTTTTGCCCCTCCTACGCCTATCTACAGGCCCTGCTGCCCCTGCTACGGGAGCTGGCCCCCGAGGTGCGGCTGTTGGTCCAGGAAAGGCGGATGGACGCGTCCGGCAGGGAGGCGTTTCTGGAGGGCTTCCTGCCGGAGCCCGAGGGCCGCGTGCTGGGCCTGGCGGTGTTGGGCGGGGTGTTTGCCGAAGGGGTGGACCTGCCCGGCGAGCGGCTCTGCGGCGCGGCGGTGATCGGCGTGGGCCTGCCCCAGCTGGGGCCGGAGACCGAGCTGCTGCGCGCCCGCTTCGAGGAAAGCTATGGCGACGGCTATGCCTATGCCTACCTGTATCCCGGGCTTTGCCGGGTGCTGCAGGCGGGAGGCCGGCTGATCCGCTCCCCCACGGACAGGGGCGCGCTGCTGCTCATGGACGACCGCTATGCCCGCGACCCCTACCCCCAGCTGCTGCCGGCCCACTGGCAGCTGCGCCGCGTGGGCAGCCTGGCGGGGCTTCAAAGGGCCCTTCAAGCCTTCTGGGCCGAGGCATGAACGGCCGGATGCGTGAAAAAACGAAAAACCAAGGGTACGAAAGGATGGGAGCCATGAAGGTCTTGTTCATCGGAAACAGCCACACCTATTTTAACGACATGCCCTATATCTTCGCCTATCTCAGCGCGGCGCGCGGCGTGCCCGTGCAGCCCACCATGCTGACCCGGGGCGGCGAGTGCCTGAAGAACCACGCCTCCAGCGAGCAGGTGCTCTTCAACCTGCGCTACGGGGAATACGACCTGTGCGTCCTGCAGGAGGTGGAGAGCGAGTTCCCCGGCGAGGAGGTCTACCGCGCCAGCGTGGAAACCCTCTTGTCCTACGCCAAGGCGGCCCATCTGCCCGTGGGGCTGTACGAGAACTTCGCCCCGGAGGGCCGCAAGCAGCGCCAGGAATACCTGTGCCAAACGGTGGAGGGGGTTGGGCAGGCGTTGGGGTTGCCCGTGGCCAAGGCCGGCCGCGCCTTCGCCCTGTGCCAGGAGCGCTATCCCCAGATCGACCTCTACTTCACCGACCGACGGCACGCCTCCCCGGCCGGGTCCTACCTGGTGGCGCTGACGCTGCTGCGCTTCCTGCTGGGCCTGGACGTGAGGGGCCTGCCCGGACGAATCGAGCATTGGGGCCATCCGCTGCTGGAGCTGCCGCCGGAAACCGCCGCCCGCCTGCAGGAAGTGGCCATGGAGGCGTAGGCGCTCCGTCCGCGCCGCCCCTCTGGCAAAAACACAGAAGAGCAGGCCTGCCGCAAGGGGGCTTGTACAGGAGGAAACCGCCATGAAGATCACAGGACTTGAGACCTTTCAGATCCCCCAATTTCCCCTCTCCCTCTTTCTTCGGGTGCACACCGACGAAGGCCTCGTGGGCCTTGGCGAATCCACCAACCAGCCCGACGCCATCGAAGGCGCGGTCCATGGCTTTTTGGCGCCCAGGGTGCTTGGCCGGGAGGCGGAGGACATCGAAGCCCTTTGGAACGAGCTGTATGCCGCCACCAACTACCAGGGAAGCGCCGGCGCGGAACTGCGGGCCCTGAGCGCGCTGGACATCGCCCTGTGGGATTTGATGGGCAAGCGGACGGGCCAACCCCTATACCGCCTGTTTGGCGGCAAGGTGCGGCCCAGCGTGACCATCTACAACACCTGCGGCAGCCACGGAGGCCGCATCCACGGCCGCAGCGACGACCGCTGGTTTTTGGAGGACGCGGGCACCTTGGCGGAAGACCTGCTCAAAAGCGGCATTCGCGCCATGAAGATCTGGCCCTTCGATCCCCTGGCGGCCAAGACTCGCGGCCAAAGCATCCGCGCCGAGGACCTGCGCAAGGGGCTGGAGCCCTTTGAGAAGATTCGCGCCGCCGTGGGCGACGAGATGGAGATCGCCGTGGAATGCCATTCCTGCTGGAACCTCCCCTCGGCGGTTCGGATCGCCCAGGCGCTGGAGGGCTTCAACATCAAGTGGTTGGAGGATCCCATCCTCGTGGACGACGTGGACGCCCTGTGCGCCCTTCGGGAGCGAATCCACATTCCGCTGCTGGCCAGCGAGCGCCTCTTCACCCGGCAGCAATACCTGCCCCTGCTGCGGGGCCATGGAGCGGACGTGGTGATGGTGGACCTCAGCTGGACCGGCGGCCTCACCGAAGGCCGCAAGATCGCGGCCCTGGCCGACGCCTTCCGCCTGCCCATCACCACCCACAATTGCGGCGGGCCCATCCTGACCAAGGCGGCCGCCCACTTCAACATCTCCACCTGGAACTCCATCGAGATGGAAACCGTGCGCGCCATTTACCGCACCTTCCCCGAGATCATGGAGGGCGACATCGGCATCCGCGACGGCCACATCCACCTGGACGAAACCCCGGGCCTTGGCCTGACGCTGCGCGAAGACCTGCTGCAGCGCCCGGATGTTTCCACAAGGCTCTCCCGCTGATCCCCCTCTCGCTTCCCGAACCCGCCCAGCCCCATTCCGCGGCCGGGCGGGTTTTCTGCGCCCGTCCCGCGGCTTCCCCAGCCAGGCGGCGGCCCCAGGAAAGCGGCATTTCCCGCCGGAAGGCGCGCCCTCGTCGGAAGTACCCCCTCGCGCCGCGCGCTTCCAGGAGGGTTGCGGGCATGCCCGCCAGCCTTGCGCGAGGCGCTTCCAGGGGCCGAAAGGCCGCCGCCCTCTTGCCGCGCGATTGCCTGGGGGCCGAAAGGAAGCCGCCCTTGCGCCGCGCGATTTCCCGGGGGCCGGAAGGCCGCCGCCCTTGTGCAGCGCGATTTCCCGGGGGCCGAAAGGCCTTCGCCCTCGCGCCACACGATTGCCCGGGGGCCGGAAGGAAGCCGCCCTCTTGCCGCGCAATTGCCTGGGGGGCGGAAGACCGTCACCCTTATGCCGCGCGCTTCCAGGAAGGTTGCGGGCATGCCCGCCAGCCTTGCGCGAGGCGCTTCCGGGGGCCGAAAGGCAGCCGCCCTTGCGCCGCGCGATTGCCCGGGGCCGGAAGGCCGTCGCCTTTGCGCCGCGCGCTTCCAGGAGTGGTGCAGGCATGTCCGCCAGCCTTGCGCGGGGCGCTTCCGGGAGACGGAAGGCCTTCGCCCTTGCGCCGCGCGATAGCCCGGGGGCCGGAAGGCCGCCGCCCTTGTGCCGCGCGATAGCCCGGGGCCGGAAACTGTCGCCCTTGCACCGCGCAATTGCCTGGGGGGGGCGGAAGGCTGTCGCCCTTGCGCCGCGCGCTTCCAGGAGGGTTGCAGGCATGTCCGCCAGCCTTGCGCGAGGCGCTCCCGGGAGACGGAAGGCCGCCGCCCTTGCGCCGCACGATTGCCCGGGGGCCGGAAACCGTCGCCCTCGCGCCGCGCAAATGCCCGGGGGCCGGAAGGCCGTCGCCCTCGCGCCCGCGCTTCCAGGCGGCCGGGGGCCGCCCCGGCTGCGTCCGTCCTCCGTTCGTCCCCGCCTGGGACACGGCTCCCGGCATGGGAGGGGCGTGAGTAACACGCCGGGCCGTGGCTGCATAGGATGGAGTGCAGGCGAGGCTGCCTGCCTCTCTAGAAAGGAGATTCCTATGGGTAGCTATCAGCGTTTCAATACCACATGCAACACGAGCTGTAACGGCCAGGGCTTCTGCCGGCCCTGCCCGCCCCCTTGCCCCCCAAGGCCCTGTCCGCCCTGTCCGGTGACCGGCCCCACGGGTCCCACGGGTCCCACCGGCCCCACCGGTCCCACCGGCCCTACGGGTCCCACCGGCCCCGGCTTGACGGATATCCCTGCCTTTGTTCCCGGCATGTTCTATAGCCTCGGCGAGGAGGTCTTCTACGATGGCGCCGTGTACCGCGCCAACCGCAACGGCGCCAGCGGCGTTCCCGGCACCTCTCCGGACTTCGACCTGATCACCGTGACCGGGCCTACCGGAGAAACCGGTCCCACCGGTCCCACCGGCCCCACGGGTCCCACCGGCCCCACCGGCGCCGGCGCAACCGGCCCCACCGGCCCCAGCGGTCCCACGGGTCCCACCGGCCCCACCGGCCCTGCCGGCACCGGAGCGGATGGTCCCACCGGACCTACCGCTGCATTCTCCCTTGCCCAACCGTTTCGCAAGGACAGCAAAGAGCCGGCAGCTGCGAAGCTGCCGGCTCTCTTTGGCTCTTTTTGCTTACTCCACGACGGTCACGGAGGTGATGTGGGGGTTCACGCCCTCATACCAGTAGAGGAAGCCCTCCATGTCGATGGTCTGGCCGATCTCCAGGGCCTTCACAGCCGCATAGACATCGGTGGTGTTGTCGCACAGGTCAGACTCGATGGTGAAAGTGTAGGTCTCGCCGTTGTAGGAAGCGTTGAAATACAGGTCGTCGCCGTCGGTGCCGGAGCCATCCCAGGCATAGAGGAAGGCGACATCGTTGCCGTCCGCATCCTGGCCGGCTGCTTCCACGGTCATGCCCTTGAAGGACACCTTCTGGTTCTGGTGGTCGATCAGCTCTTCGCTGGCCAGCAGCTCGGTCACATCCAGGGCCTCGGCGACGTAGGTGTCGCCGCCCTCGACGAACTCAAAGGTGGCGTCCATGATCTCGACCTCGCCGGACCACTCGCCCTTATAGCCGGTCACGCGAATCTTGGTGCCGGGCACCAGCTTCTCGTAATCCTCCTGAGAGCAGGCCATATTGTAGACGAAGTAGGCGCCGTCCTGATCCTGGGTATAGATGGTGGCGGTCTCCTCCCACCAGGACTGCTTGGCCTGGACGTAGGTTTCCACGGTCACCTGGGAATCCAGCTCGGCAGCCATGTACTCCTCATAGCTGAGCACGGTGGTCTCGGCCGGAGACTCGGCAGGAGATTCGGCCGGGGACTCGGCGGTCTCCTCGGGAGACTCGGCCGGGGACTCGGCGGGTTCGGTGGCCTCGGTGCTGGCGGAGGGCGAAGTGGTGGCTTCGTTGGTCTCGCTCACGCTGCAGGCGCAGAAGGTCAGCGCAACAACCAGGACAAGAACTAGAAGCAATGCTTTCTTCATGGTTACTCTGTGACTCTCCTTTGTTGGTTTTATGCTCAATCGGCAATGGACCGATCGACTTAAATTATAGTCAGAAATCCACAGAAATCAACGATTTAACGAATTCTTCTCCGTTGTCGCAAGAACATATACAAAATCAACAGCCAGCCCGCGGCCAGGCAACCCAGCAAGGCCCAGGCGGCCGGCGGCAGCGGCCCCAGGTCCTCTGGTCCGGAGCCCGAGGCGGTGTGCTCGTCCAGGTGGTACAGGGCGTTGACGTCCGCAAAGAGCTGCTCCATATAGGCCTCATCCACGGTTTCCTTGCGCCGGACAGACTTGACCGTGTTTTCGATCAGCTGACCGGCGGCGTCCCGCAAGGAGGCGGAGCCGTTGAACACGGGGGTGACGAAGGTGTCCTCCGCGTGCTCCAACAGGAGCTTGGAGGCCTGGATCTTCACCGTGTAGTGCTCGTCGTCGTCCTGTCCCTCCAGGGAAAGGTATTCCTGATACGCCTGGGACTGCTGGGCCTTGGAGGTCACCGGCACATAGCCCTCGGTCTGGGCATAGGCGATTTGCACCTCATTGGTGAGCAGATACTGGGCAAACAGCCAGGAGGCGAGCACCTCCTGGGGGTCCTCCTTGTTGAAAAGGCAGATGGAGGGGCCCTGGGAGATCATCTGCGGGTTGTCCGGGTCCATCTGGGGGACGGTCATTACGGCGGTTTCAAACTCCACCAGGGCGTCCTCGCTGATGTCCACCAGCGGGGCGTCGGTGCCCATCCAGGTGGCCCCGGCCGTGGAGTCGATGGCGAAGATGCACTGGCCCGCGTTGAGGAAGTTGGCCGGATAGCCGGAGATCTTGAAGGTGGAGAAGGCGCCGGCCTGGGTGTTTTCGGCGATGGTAAAGAGCAGGTCCTTGGTGGTGTCGTTGAACAGAAGAACCTCGCCGCTATCCGTGGAATACCCCGCGTCCAGCTGGCGCAGCAGCTGGATCATCATGTTGTCCGTGGACTTGTAGATGAAGGGGATCATCACGCTCTGGCCGTTGACCAGGTAGTTGCCCTGGGCGTCCTGCTGGGCGGCGGCGCGGGAAACCTCCCAGATAAAATCCCAGGTAAGGGTTTCCGGCAGGGTATAGCCCAGCTTTTCCACATAGGTCTTGTTGATGTAGCAGGCCTCCGTGGAGCGCATGTAGGGAATGGCGTAATAGCGCCCGTTGACCGAGCATTCCTGCAAGAATTGGGGGATGATCTCCTCCTGCGTGGGGCCGTCGTAGCGCAGCTGGCTGCCTCCCAGGCCGTAGGCCTCGTTGGCAAACAGCTCCTCCAGGGGAACGACCACGTTGTTGCCGGTCAAGTAGGTGGCGATGTGGTCGGGGTAGCTGATGCAGACGTTGGGCGTCGTGCCGGTGGAGATGTTGGTGATGACGTCGTTGTAGATCTTGCCGTAATCGGTGTACAGCCGCAGCGTCACGTGGATGTTGGGATAGAGGGCTTGGAAGTCCTCGATGGCCTGCTTGTAAATATCCGTCTGGCGCTTGTTGGTGTCGTTCTTGGCCCAGAAGGTGATCTCGTAGTCGCGGCTTTCGTCAAAGGTTTCCGGCACGGAAAAGCTTTGGGTCTGGCGCGAGCCGTGGCAACCGGTCAAGGCCAGGACCAGCGCCAGGCAAAGGCCCAGGGCGCAGAGGCGGCGCAGGCGCGCGGGTAGAGCTTGTTTCATCCCTTGAGCCCTCCTCTGGAGACGCCCTCCATGATCTTCTTGCGGAAGGCGAAGAACAGCAGGATCAGCGGCACGGAAATCACCACGACGGCCGCCATCATGGCCGGGATGTTCTCGCGGCCAAAGCCGTTTTCGCGGATCTCCTGGATGCCGTTGGAAACCAGGTAGTAGGCCGGATCGTCGGTGATGAGCCTTGGCCAGACGTAGGAATTCCAGCACTCGATGGTCTTGAGGATGACGATGGTCACCAGGGTGGGCCTGCAAATGGGGATCATCACCTTGCAGAGGTATTTCAGGTCCGAGGTGCCGTCCACCTTGGCCGCCCGATAGAGCTCGTCGGGCACCTGCTCGAAGGTTTCCTTGAGCAGGTAGATGTAAAACACCGAGGTCACCGAGGGCAGGATGAGTCCAAGAAAGCTGTTGCGCATGCCCAGGTTGGTGATGGTGGCGTAGTTGGTGATGACCACCAGCTCGTTGGGGATCATCATCAGGGAGAGGATGAGGGTGAAGAGCAGGCCCTTTCCCCGAAACTCCAGGCGCGCAAAGGCGTAGGCGGCCAGGGTGATGACCACCACCATGATGCCCGTGGTGGCCAGGGCGAAGATCACCGTGTTGGCCAGGTAGCGGCCAAGGGGCACGGAGGTGAAGGCGTCCTTATAGTTTTGCAGGGTGGGCGACAGGGTGAAGAAGGCGGGGATGCGCTCGGCGTTGTAGGCGCCGTACTCCTTGAAGGAGGTGAGCAGCATCCAGTAAAAGGGGAACAGCACCATGACCGCCCACAGGGCCAGCAGCGCGTAGGTCAGGGCGCGCACCGCTCCCTTTCGCCGTCGGGCTGCGCGCTGCATGCGCTCAAAATCGATTTGCTTTTCCATCTGTCTCTCCCCCCTAATGGTGCACGTGTTTCTTGCTGGCCAGCAGGTTGATGCAGGTGATGGTCAGCACGATGGCAAACAGCAGGATGGCCGCCGCCGAGGCGTAGGAGGGGAAGCCGCCGCTGTCGCCATAGAGCATGTCGTAGACGTAGCCCACGATGGTGTTCATGCCGGCGGCGTTCAGGTCCGTGCCAAAGAGGGCCACCGCGTCGCTATAGGCCTTGAAGGCGCCGATGAAGCCGGTGATGATCAGGTAAAACAGCATGGGGGAAATCATGGGCAGGGTGATGCGCAAGAAGGTGCGGGGCTTGGAGGTGCCGTCCACCCGCGCGGCCTTATAGTAATCCGGATTGACCGAGGCCAGGGCGCTGGTCAGGATCAGAATCTTGAAGGGCAGCACCACCCAGACGGTGTAAAAGCAGAGCACGAACATCTTGGCCCAATAGGGGCCGTCGATGAAGTCCACGCCGGTTCCGCCGAACCAGTGGATCAGCAGGTTCACCAGGCCGTCGGTGTACTCCGTCTTTTGAAACAGGATCATGAATACCAGGCCGACGGCCAGGGTATTGGTCACATAGGGCAGGAAATAGATGGTTTGGAACAGGTTGCGCAGGGCGCGGATGGAGCTCAGCCCCAGGGAGATGAGCAGGGCCAGGCCCGTGGACAGGGGCACGGTGATGATCACCAGCAGAAAGGTGTTCTTCAGCGCCTGCAAAAAGTAGGGGTCGTGGAGCACATAGGCGTAGTTATAGCCGCCCACGCCGAAGTAGGTTTGGGAGGCGAAGTTGTAGCCCTCCTCCAAGGAGTAGACGAAGACGTCCACCAGGGGATAGACCATGAAGAACACCAGGAACAGCAGGGCGGGCAACAGGTACAGCCAGGCGTTTGCTCGTTGTTTCATGTTGCGCTCCTTATCCTATCTCCCGTCTCCGCGCGGAAGACAAAGGCCTTGCCCGGCTTGACGGCGAAGCGAACGCTTCCCGTTTCCGGCCGGACGGGCGTGTCGGCGGCGATGATGGCCCGCAGGGTGGGGCCTTGGCAGGCGGGATGGCTGGCCACCACGCTGATGTCCCGGCCCATCACCTCCACGCCGCTCAGGGCGCAGGTCAGGGCGCCGTCCTCCGCGGGCAGCAGGCCCTCGGGCCGCACGCCCAGCACCACGGGTTGGTCCGGCAGGCCGGGGGCCGGCAGCACCGCCTCCTCGCCCACCCAGATCCGACCGCCCTGCGCCCGCGCGGAAAACAGGTTGATGGGCGGCGTGCCCAGGAAGCGGGCGACGAACTGGTTGGCGGGGTCGTCGTAGACCTCCTGGGGCTTGCCGATCTGCTGAAGCACGCCCTCGCGCATCACCACGATGCGGTCGGAGATGCTCATGGCCTCCTCCTGGTCGTGGGTGACGAACACGGTGGTAATGCCCGTGGCGCGCTGGATCTTGCGGATTTCCTCCCGGGTTTGCAGGCGCAGCCTGGCATCCAGGTTGGAGAGGGGCTCATCCAGCAGCAGCACGTGGGGCATCTTGACCAGGGCGCGGGCGATGGCCACGCGCTGCTGCTGGCCGCCGGACAGCTCGCCGGGCTTGCGGTCCATCAGTTCCTCGATCTGTACCAGGGCCGCGGCCTCCTTCACCCGCCTGGCCATCTCCTCCTTGCTGAGCTTGTCCTTGCCCTTGAGGTTTTCCAAGGGAAAGAGGATGTTCTTGGCGACGGTCAGGTGGGGGTAGAGGGCGTAATTTTGAAACACCATGCCCACGCCGCGAAACTCCGGGGGCAGGTCGGTCACGTCCCGATCGCCGAAGAAGATCCTGCCGCTGGTGGGCTTTTCCAGGCCGCAGATCATGTTCAGCGTGGTGCTCTTGCCGCAACCCGAGGGTCCCAGCAGGCCGATCAGCTGGCCGTCTGGAATTTCGAAGGTAAAATCGTTGACGGCGATCACCTCGCCGGGCGCATTCTTGTTGTGGCTGCGAAATTTTTTCGTCAGGTTTTGCAGTTGTATTTTCATCTGGCGCATCCCCTCCATCTTACCTATGATGATAGCGAATTCTGCCAAAATACTCAAGGGAACGCGAAAAGATTGTGTCCCAAATTTCGAACAAAGCCGGCAAGGCGTCCAGCGCCTTCGCCGGGCATGCAAGCCGTGCCGGGGCGCATATGCTGAAAGAAGGGAGCGGCCCAGGGGCCGGCCCACCCAAGGGGGGAGGAGAGGATCGATGGCGGATTGGACGGAGGCCTCGCGGAGGCTGGAGCGGGCGCTGGAAGCGGCCCAGGGGGACGGGGCGCGGAGGCTGCGCCTTGGGCCTTTGCCGCAGGACGGCACCCTGTGTTTTTTTTGCGGGGAGCTGCCGGTGCGGCTTTGTTTCGCCCCCGAGGGACCGGCGCTGGAGGCGCTGTTGGCCGGCCTATTGCTGGGCCGCGGCGAGGAACGGCCTTGAGCGCGGCCGGCGGTCCCTGGCGCGTGGGGCTGTACATCCGGCTGTCCAGGGAGGATGGCAACGACGAAAGCCTGAGCGTGGCCAACCAGCGAAAGATCCTACTGGACCACCTGGCGTCGGACTTTGGGGACGGCAGCGTTCTGGCGGGCGTCTACATCGACGACGGCCAAAGCGGGACGGACCAGGAGCGTCCCGGCTTTCAGCGCCTGCTGGGCGACGTGCGCGCGGGGCTGGTGAACTGCGTGCTGTGCAAGAACCTGTCCAGGGCCTTCCGCAACTACGCGGACCAGGGCTATTACCTGGAGAGCTTTTTCCCCAGGTACGGCACGCGCTTCATCGCCCTGGGCGAGCCCCAGGTGGACAGCTTCCTGCACCCGGAGGCCGTGCACGGCCTGGAGGTGCCCATCAACGGCCTGATGAACGACCGCTACGCCTACAAGACCTCCAGCGACATCCGCCGCACCTTCGACGCCAAGCGCCGTCGGGGCGAGTTCATCGGCGCCTTCGCCCCGTACGGATACCGAAAGGACCCGGCGGACAGAAACCGCCTGCTGGTGGATCCACCTGCCGCGCAGGTGGTGCGGGACATCTTTCTTTGGTACGCCTACGGTCCGTCCGGGGCCGCGTCGGCTTGCCGAGGCGGCGACAAGGAACCGGCGGGCGGCATGAGCAAGGAAGGCATCGCCCAGCGCCTCAACGAGCTTGGCGTGCCCAATCCCACCGCCTACAAGCGCGCCGGTGGGCTTCGCTATTTTAACCCCCACGCGGTGCAAAACGACGGCCTGTGGCGCGGCAGCGGCGTGGCCGCCATCCTTTCCAACGAGGTCTACGCCGGCACCCTGGTCCAGGGCCGGCAGCGGGTGGTGAGCTATAAGGTGCACGACAGGATTCGCGTGCCGGAGAGCGGCTGGTACCGGGTCGACGGCGCCCATGAGGCCATCGTGAGCCGGGAGCTTTTCGACCTGGTGCAGCGCCTGCAGGCCGCCGGAACGCGGCAGCCGCCCGGCAAGCGGCGGCGCCATCTGTTTGCCGGTCTCCTGCGCTGCGCGGACTGTGGAAAGGCCATGACACGCAAGCCCTCCAAGGGTCATGTCTACTTAAACTGCTCCACCTACAAGCGCAAGTCCAAGGCCAGGTGCGGGCCGCACAGCCTTCGCTTGGACGCGTTGGAGGCGGCCGTGCTCGCGGCCCTGCGCTGGCAGCTGGAGCTGTCCGGCTGCGAGCCGCGCCTGGCCGAAGCCCTGCGCAGGGCCCCGGCCAAGGCCCCGCCTTCCCAGGAGCTGCTGCGGCGGCAGCGCGAGCTGGAGCGGGCGCAGGAAAACGCCAAGGATCTGGCGGAGGGGCTTTACTGGGATTGGAAGGCCGGAGAGCTGACAAGGGAGGAATACCGGCGTTTGCGGGAAAGGCTGGCCACCCAGACGCAGAGACGGGAGGAGGCCCTTAGCCGCCTGCAAGCGGCGCTGGAGGCGCAAGGCGGCGGGGCGGAAGAGGGCGACGCCTTTGCCTCCGCCTTTTGCCGGGACGGGCGGGTGCCTTGGCTGACGCAGGGCTTGCTCTGCGCGCTGGTGGAGGAAATCCTGGTGCATGCGGACGGCAGCTTGACCCTTCGCCTACGCTTTCGGGCCCCCGAGCTTGGCCCTTTGGACGGCGTCCATCCCGAGGTTGGGCAAGGTTGAAGGCAGCTACCGGTCCCACGGGTCCCACCGGTCCCACGGGCCCCACCGGCCCCGAGGGCGCCGCGGGCGCGCAGGGCGCCCAGGGCGAGGAAGGCCCCACCGGTCCTACCGGCCCCACAGGCCCCACGGGTCCCACCGGTCCCGAGGGCGCGGCGGGCGCGCAGGGCGCCCAAGGCCTACAGGGCGAAACCGGTCCCACCGGCCCCACCGGCCCCGAGGGCGCTGCGGGTGCCCAGGGTGCGGAGGGCCCCACCGGTCCCACCGGCCCCAC